>NZ_JBEYTZ010000036.1:0-90220 GCF_040643215.1 Streptomyces sp. NPDC047315
GCTGTTCGCGCAGTTCCTCCCCCTACGCCCCTGGGCGTAGGGGGAGGAACTGCGCGAACAGCCCACCACCGGCTGGTGGAGACCAACGCTCCCGACCTAGGGGCTCGTCAGTTCGACGAGCTTCGTCACCGTGTTCCAGTTGCGGGTCGTGGCGACGAGGCCACGGGTGACGGTGGGGCGGGCGAGGGCGTCGGCGAGTTTGGAGCGGCCGAGCCCTTCGGGGGCGTACAGATACAGCGCGCGGTCCCCGATGCGGAACTCCTCGGGGGCGAACGCCGCCGGGTCGATCCCGTCGAACCGCTCGGGCGCGACGGGCCCGGAGAAGTACGTGACGTGCAGCTGCTTCGCCTCCAGCGCGTCGGCCGGGAAGGGGCAGCCGGCCACGACCGCGCGCAAGTAGTCGGCGTTGCGCACCACGCAGTCGACGGCGAAGCCGAAGCGGCGCTCGATGGCCGCCTCCAGAGCACGGCGCACGGCCTCGCCCTCGGCGTCTTCGACGGTGAAGGCCGCGTTGCCGCTCTGGAGGTGGGTGACGACGTCCCGGTGGCCGAGCTCCGCGATGACGGAGCGCAGTTCGGCCATGGGGACCTTCCGGTGGCCGCCGACGTTGATTCCGCGCAGGAGTGCCGCGTATCTGGTGCTCATGGCTCAACCCTAGGGACCGGGTCCGACAGTGCGTTCAGTCCCGCTGGTAGCGGGCGAGCACCAGGTTCCCGTCGCGCACCAGCCGCTTGCGCAGCTCCCGTGCGTCGATCGCCCCGCTGTAGTACTCCTGGTACGCCGGGGTCGCCACCTTGTCCTTCCACTCCGGGTAGCCGCGGACGGACTGGGCGGGCGCGGGGCGCAGTCCGCGGGCCAGCGCGGTGCCCACGGCCCATCCGTGCTCGGCGGTGCGCAGGGAGGGATCGGCCAGGGCCCGGGTCCCCGTCGGGAGCATCCAGTCGCCGCGGGCCAGCCGGACGGTGTTCTGCGGCTGGAGCAGGAAGTCGAGGAAGCGGGCGGCCTCCCGCTTGTGGCGGGTGTCCTCGGCGATGGACAGGGTCTGCGGGCTCACGCCCTGCACGGCGCCACCGGGCCCGACGGGCATCGGCAGCACCGTCCACTCGAAGCCCTCGGGGGCCTGCTGCACGACCTGTTGGCGGTACGAGAAGCCCAGCGGCACCATCGCGTACTTGCCGCCGAAGAAGCCGGGCAGGGCGTCGGAGCCGCCGCCGCCGAGGGTGCTGCGGGCCGCGGTGCGGTCGCGGTTGACCTGGTCGTGCACGACGGACGGCATCACGCCGTCCGCGTCGGTGAAGCGGATGCGGACCTTGCCGTCGTCCTCGCGGTGGAAGAGCCGCCCGCCGGCCGACAGCGCCATGTTGAGGCTGATGGAGACCGGCTCTTTGAGGGGCCAGGCGACGGCGTGCTTCCCCTTGCCCATCTGCTCGGTCAGATCCTTGGCGACCTCGCGGAACTCCTCCCAGGTCCAGGGGGCTTCGGGGGTGGGGAGCCGGACGCCGGACCGGTCGAGGAGCTTGCGGTTGGCGATGAGGACCTTGGGTTCCTGGAGGAAGGGGACGCCGTACACGCCCTCGCCGAAGGTCGTGCTGCGCCAGCTCTCCCGGGGGATGTCGGAGACCAGCCGTTCGGGGAGCAGCCCCCGCAGGTCCGCGAGGTATCCGCCGTAGGCGAAGTCGGCGAGGTCGTCGGAGGCGTCGTGGATGACGTCGGGCGCCTCGCCGCCCTCGAAGGAGGTCAGCAGCTGGTCGTGGACGCTTTCCCAGTTGCCCTGGACGTAGCTCACGCGGACGCCGGGGTTGGCCGCGTTCCACTCCCGCACCAGTGCCTTGTTGACGTCGACGGACTCCTTCTGCCAGGCCAGGGAGAGGAAGCGGAGGCGGATCGTGCCGTCGTCCGACCCGCCGTCGTCCGCGGTGCAGCCGGTCAGCAGCAGGGCCAGCGCGGCGAGGAGGGTCAGCAGCTTCGTCGGCTTGCTCCGGATCATGACTTCATCGCCCCCGCGAGCACGCCGCCGGTGATCCGCCGCTGGATGAGCGCGAAGACCAGCAGGGACGGGATGGTCGCCAGGAACGCGGCGGCGGCGAGCGGGCCGAGGTCGGCGACGCCCTCCGCGCCGATGAAGTGCGTCAGCACGATCGGCAGGGTCTGTTTCTCCGGGGACTTCAACAGCACGAGCGCGAAGAAGAACTCGTTCCACGCCGTGACGAAGGCGAAGAGCGCGGTGGCGACGATGCCGGGCGCGAGCAGCGGCGCCGTGACCGACACCAGGGTGCGGGCCCGGCTCGCGCCGTCCACCGCCGCTGCCTCCTCCAACTCCCGCGGCACCGCCCGTACGTACCCGGTGAGCATCCACAGCGCGAACGGCAGCGCCCACACCACGTACACCAGGACCAGCCCGGTCAGGGTGTTGATCAGCCGCAGGTTCTTCAGGACCAGGAACAGCGGGATGATCAGGAGGACGAAGGGGAACGCCTGGCTGAGCACCACCCAGCCGGTGGCGGCGGTGGCCAGCCGGGTGCGCACCCGGGCGATGACGTACGCCATCGGGGTGGCGATCACCACCGCGATCAGCGCCGCCGAGAGGGCCACCAGGAGGCTGTTGCCGGCGGCCCGCAGCAGCGGGTGCTCGTCGAACGCCTGCCGGAAGTTGTCGAGGGTGGGGTCCTTCGGGATCCAGGTGGGGTGCAGCGAGCCGAGTTCGCGGGCCGGTTTGAAGGCGGTGGACACCAGCCACAGGAACGGCAGGGCGAGGAAGAGCAGATAGCCGAGGAGGGCCAGGTACTGCCCGGCGCGACCGGCCGTCGTCCGGACGCCGCGGCGGCGTCGGCTGGCGGGACGGGGTGCACGGGCAGGCGTGCGGGCGTGGTCGATGACGTCACCTGGCTGCTTCACCGCTCGTCGCCTCCTTTGAGCCGGCCCACCAGGTAGCAGGCGAGCAGCACCGAGATCACCGCGACCATGACGCAGCCCATGGCGGCGGCGTAGCCGAACTGGCCGTAGCGGAAGGCTTCTTCGTACGCGAAGAGCATCGGGAGCCGGGTGCGTCCGCCGGGGCCGCCGCTGGTGAGCACCCAGACCAGGGCGAAGGCGTTGAAGTTCCAGATGAAGTTGAGGGCGGTGATCGCCAGGGCGACGGGCCGCAGCGCCGGCCAGGTCACGGTGCGGAAGCGGCGCCAGGCCCCGGCGCCGTCGAGGGCGGCGGCCTCGTGGAGCTCCTGCGGGGTGTTCTGGAGGCCGGCGAGCAGGGCGACCGTGGTCTGCGGCATGCCCGCCCAGATGCCGACGACGATCACGGCGGGCAGCGCGGTGCCGAGGCCGGTGAGCCAGGCATGGCCGTCGCCGAGGCCCAGGTCGCGGACGGTCTCGTTGAGGATGCCCGCGTCCGGGTTGTAGACCAGGCGCCACATGATGCCGACGACGACCTCCGGCATCGCCCACGGGACGATCGCGAGGGCGCGTGCCAGCCAGCGCAGCCGCAGGTCCTGGTTGAGCAGCAGGGCGAGCCCGAGGGCGAGGGCGAACTGGGGGACGGTGACCCCGACGGCCCACAGCAGCCCGATGCCGAACGACTCCCAGAAGAGGGTGTCCTTGAGCAGGTCCTGGAAGTTCAGGGTGCCGATCCACTGGGTGGGCTCGGTGCGACCGGCCTGGGCGTCGGTGAAGGCGAGGGCGACCCCGTACAGCAGGGGGCCGACGCTCAGCACCAGGATCGGGATCAGCGCGGGCAGGACGAGGAACCAGGCCCCGTGGTCCAGGTGCCGGCGCTGCGGGGGGCGGGTGCGGGTGGGGGTGGGGGGAGCCGTGGTCACCGCCGTCACGGTTACGACTCCTTCGCTCCTGCGCTGCGGGTTTGCTGGTGCGGGCCGCTCCTTACGGGCCTGTGACATCGTCGTGACAGGCCCACCGGCCGTCAAGGACGCCTGCCGCGAATGCGAGACTTTGGCGAGTTCGCACAGGTGAGTACGGGTGAGTACGGCTGAGTACGGAAGGCGCGGGACGCGAGGGATGGACGAGGCACGGGCACGGGAGGTCCTGGACGCCGCGGGGCTGGCGGCGGCCGGGGCGGCAGGGGCGCCGGGAGGCGCCGAGCTGATCGCGCTGGGCGAGAACGCGGTGTTCGCCGTCGGCGACGCGGTCGTCAAGGTCGGCCGCTCGCGGGAGCTGTGGGAGCGCGCGGAGCGCGAGGTGGCCGTCGGGGCGTGGCTGGCGGCTGCCGGGGTCCCGGCGGTGCGGCCGGCGGAGGGTGGCGCGCGGCTGGTGGCGGGGCACCCCGTGACGGTCTGGCACCGGCTGCCGGCCGCGGTGCGCCCCGCCGTGCCCGCCGACCTGGCGCCGCTGCTGCGGCAGGTGCACGCCCTGCCGGCGCCGGACTTCGCGCTCCCGCGCCGTGAGCTGCTGGGCGGGGTGGAACGGTGGCTACGGCTCGCGGGCGACGCGATCGACCCGGCGGACGCGGCGTTCCTGCGGGCGCGGCGGGACGGCTTCGCGCAGGCCGCGGCGGCGCTGACGCCGCATCTGCCGCCGGGGCCCATCCACGGCGACGCGCTGCCGCGCAACGTCCACGTCGGCCCGGACGGCCCGGTCCTGGTCGACCTGGAGACCTTCTCCGCGGACCTGCGCGAGCACGACCTCGTGGTGCTGGCGCTCTCCCGAGACCGGTACGGGCTGGCGGCGGAGGCGTACGACGCGTTCACCCGGGCGTACGGGTGGGACGTGCGGGAGTGGCAGGGCTGCGGGGTGCTGCGCGGGGCGCGGGAGACGGCGAGCTGCGCGTGGGTGGCGCAGCACGCCCCCACGAACCCGAAGGCGCGCGAGGAGTTCACCCGCCGCGTGACGTCCCTCCGGGACGCGGATCCGTCCGTCCGCTGGTACCCCTTCTAGCCCGACGGGCGCGCCGCCGCGGGCCGCGGCGCCCGCTCTCTTCTGCGGCCCGTCGCTGGTTGCTGCGCAGTTCCGCCCCCTACGCCCAGGGGCGTGGGGGGACCTCCAGCGCCCCTACCCCCCGCCCTGTGGGCGAGGGGGACGTTGGCATGGCGCACCAGAAGCAGGAAGCAAGAGGCTATGGCGAGCCGCAACAGGGGCGCGAGGAACTGCGCGACAAGCCACAGTGCACCTGCAGAGACCAGTGCGCCCGCAGGGCTACGACGGGTTTGTCCAGGGGTGCAGGGCACAGGTGGGGGTCCCCCAAGCCCCTGGGCGCAGGGCGCAACTGCGTGAGCAGCCCGCACCCGGGCGCGGGGAGCGCGCCGGTCAGCTGGCCACCGGGGTGGGGGCGCGGAGGGGCCAGGTCGCGTCGACTTGGGCCGAGGCGTTCCCCTTGCGGCGGAGGAAGGACTCGAAGTCCTTCG
Organism: Streptomyces sp. NPDC047315; assembly: GCF_040643215.1. NCBI lineage: Bacteria > Bacillati > Actinomycetota > Actinomycetes > Kitasatosporales > Streptomycetaceae > Streptomyces > Streptomyces sp. NPDC047315. The sequence goes on from NZ_JBEYTZ010000036.1 coordinate 5,352, forward strand.
CCCACGCCGCGTACCAGCCGATCTGACGCGCATGCAGCTCCGCCGCCGTGCTCGCCGCCACCGACTCATGGCGCTTCGCCACCGCCCGGGCCACCCGCACCGCCGCCTCCGCGTCCGCCGTCGCGTCGTGCGCGTCGGCGAGCTCCACCTCGTACTCCGCGCAGGCCGCTTCCAGGGTGCGCTTGCCCTTGCGGTAGCGGTCGACGGCGCGGTCGATGGTGAGGGGGTCGATCACCGGCGCCGCGTCGCGCCCGCCGAGGCGCTCCGACAGCGTCGGCAGGTCGTGGCGCTGGAGCTCCGCGGTGAGCAGCGTCAGGTCGAACGCGGCGTTGTACGCGACGACGGGGGTGCCCCGCTCCCAGTGCTCGCACAGGACCGCGGCGACCTCGTCGGCCACCTCGCGCGCGGGGCGGCCCTCCGCCGCCGCCCGCTCCGTCGTGATCCCGTGGATCGCGGACGCCTGCTCCGGGATCCGCACCCCGGGGTCGGCGAGCCAGACCCGCCGCTGAACGGGCCCCTCCACGCCCATGTGGACGATCGCCGCCGTGACGATCCGGGCCTGGAACGGCTCCGTGCCCGTCGTCTCCAGGTCGAAACCGACCAGTGGTTGCGTGTGCCAAGTCATCCCGGGCCCCTTCTCCATGACGCTCCCCCAGTTGCCCTTCACCCTCGCATGCCGCACTGACATTCAAGAGACCGGGCGGGAGTCGGCCCACACCGACTCGAACTCCTCGCGGTAGATCTGGAACAGACCGTGCTCCCCCGGGTCGTCCGGATCCGCGGCCCGCACCACCGACCGTCCGCCGCCGCGCAGCACCAGCACCGGCGCCTCGATGCCGCGGGCCTTGCGCAGGTAGGTCTGGACGACGGCCACGCCGTCGGGTCCGTCGCCGTCGACGAGGTACGCCGTGAAGCGGGGCGTCTCGTCGAAGACGTGGATCTCGAACGCCCCCGGGTCGCGCAGCCGCGAGCGCACCCGGCGCACATGGAGGATGTTCATCTCCACCGTCCGGCTCAGCTCGCCCTTCTTGAGTCCCAGTTCGCGCTCCCGGCGCTTGACCGCGCTGCTCGCCGGGTTGAGGAAGAGCAGCCGCACCCGGGCGCCCGCCTCGGCGAGCCGGACCAGGCGCCGGCCGGAGAAGTTCTGGACGAGCAGGTTGAGGCCGATGCCGACGGCGTCCAGCCGGCGCGCCCCGCCGAACAGGTCCTCCGCCGGGAGCTGGCGCTGCAGGCGCACCCGGTCGGGGTGGACGGAGACGACGTCCGCGTACCGGTCGCCGACCAGGTCCTCGACGGCGTCGACGGGCAGCCGGTCCGCGGACCGCGTGCCGGTGCCCGAGCCGAGCATCTCCAGCAGCCGGGCGGACGCCCGTTCGGCCTGGGCGAGCACGGCCTCGTTGAGGGCCCGGTTGCGGGAGACGACGTTGCGCGCCACCTCCAGCTCGTCCAGCGCCAGCTCCACGTCGCGCCGGTCGTCGAAGTACGGCTCGAAGCAGGGCCAGTGCTGCACCATCAGCTCGCGCAGCTGGGGCAGGGTGAGGAAGGAGAGGACGTTGTCGTCGGCGGGGTCGAGGAGGTAGCCCTTGCGCCGGGAGACCTCCCGGACGGCGACGGCCCGCTGCACCCACTCCTGCCCCGCGGGGCCCGCCGCCGCGACGACCCAGTCGTCGCCGTGCACGGGTTCGTAGATGGGGCGCAGGACGGCGGCGACCACGGCCCGCAGCCGCTGTTCCACCAGGTTCAGCCAGATGTAGGCGCGGCCGGCGCGCTGGGCGCGGGTGCGCACCTCGCGCCAGGACTCCGCGTCCCACTCCAGCTCCGACCCGATCTCCACCGGTCTGGCGAGGGAGACCGCGCCCGGCGGTGCGTCGGTGGTGTCCCCCTCGTGACCACCGTCACCGGGGGGTAGCTCCAGCCCTCCCGAGCTCACCGGCGTACCCCTTCCCGTCCCCCACCAAAGATCACCGCAGACTACTCCGCAAGCGTGAGGAGGTGCAGCCGGATGCACAGGCTCCTTTCCCAACTCCCGTTCGGGTGCGGGACGTTCTCGGCAGCGGGGGTCCGGGGAGTGAGCGGATTCATAGCGGTGGGGCCGGCGCCGCGGCCCGGGCGGCGCGGGGGGCGGGCGTCCGACGGCCTTCCGGGGCGCCGCGCGGGTGACGGGACGTACGCCGCATTGACGGCCGTCGTCCCGCGTCGTCCGGGGGCGGCCCGGGGGTGCTCGGGGTACGTTCGGTCGGGAACCGGGCCCCGCGTCCCCCACCCGCCCGGATCAGAAGGGGCAGAGTCCATCCATGCAGGTCTGGCCGGGGCAGGCGTATCCCCTCGGTGCCACTTACGACGGCGCCGGCACGAACTTCGCGGTGTTCTCGGAGGCCGCTCGGCGCGTCGAACTGTGCCTGCTGCACGACGACGGCTCCCAGACCTCGGTGGAGCTGCGGGAGAAGGACGCCTTCGTCCGGCACGCGTACCTGCCGGGGGTGATGCCGGGGCAGCGGTACGGCTTCCGGGTGTACGGCCCGTACGCGCCGGAGCGCGGGCAGCGGTGCAACTCCGCCAAACTACTGCTCGACCCGTACGCGCGTGCGATGAGCGGGGGCGTGCGGTGGGACGAGTCCGTCTACGGGTACCGTTTCGGCCGGCCCGACTCGCGCAACGACCTGGACTCGGCGCCGCACACCATGAGCTCGGTGGTGGTGAACCCGTACTTCGACTGGGGCGACGACCGCTCTCCCCGGACGGACTACCACCGCACCGTGATCTACGAGGCCCATGTGAAGGGCCTGACGATGCTCCACCCCGAGCTGCCGCCGGAGCTGCGCGGCACGTACGCGGGGCTGGCCCATCCGGCGGTGCTCTCGCACCTGACGGAGCTCGGCGTCACCACGCTGGAGCTGATGCCGGTGCACCAGTTCGTGCACGACCACCGGTTGGTGGACGCGGGGCTGCGCAATTACTGGGGCTACAACACCATCGGGTTCTTCGCCCCGCACAACGCGTACGCGTCCTGGGGCGAGCGGGGCGAGCAGGTGCTGGAGTTCAAGCACGCGGTGCGCGCGCTGCACCAGGCGGGCATCGAAGTCATCCTCGACGTGGTCTACAACCACACGGCCGAGGGCAACCACCTCGGCCCGACGCTCTCCTTCCGGGGCCTGGACAACGCGTCGTACTACCGGCTGGCGGAGGACCGGCGGCACTACACGGACACCACCGGGACCGGGAACTCGCTGCTGATGCGCTCCCCCCACGTCCTCCAGCTGATCATGGACTCGCTGCGGTACTGGGTCACCGAGATGCACGTCGACGGCTTCCGCTTCGACCTGGCGGCGACGCTGGCCCGGCAGTTCCACGAGGTGGACCGGCTGTCGTCCTTCTTCGACCTGGTGCAGCAGGACCCGGTGGTCAGCCAGGTGAAGCTGATCGCGGAGCCGTGGGACCTGGGCGAGGGCGGGTACCAGGTGGGGAACTTCCCCCCGCTGTGGACCGAGTGGAACGGCAAGTACCGCGACACGGTGCGCGACCTGTGGCGCGGCGAGCCGCGCACCCTCGCCGAGTTCGCCTCCCGGCTGACCGGCTCGTCCGACCTCTACCAGGACGACGGGCGGCGCCCGCTGGCCTCGGTCAACTTCGTCACCTGCCACGACGGCTTCACGCTGCGCGACCTGGTGTCGTACGACGAGAAGCACAACGAGGCGAACGGCGAGCAGAACCGCGACGGGGAGAGCCACAACCGCTCCTGGAACTGCGGGGTGGAGGGCGAGAGCGACGACCCGGAGGTGCGGGAGCTGCGGGCCCGGCAGATGCGGAACTTCATCGCCACGCTGATGCTCTCGCAGGGCGTGCCGATGCTCAGCCACGGCGACGAGTTCGGCCGCACCCAGGGCGGCAACAACAACGCGTACTGCCAGGACAACGAGCTCGCGTGGGTCCACTGGCCGCAGCCCGAAGCCGACGCCGACGCCGACCCTGCGGACGGTGCGGGGGACGGGCTTGCGGCGCGGGCGCTGCTGGAGTTCACCCGGACGATGGTGTGGCTGCGGCGCGACCACCCGGTCTTCCGCCGCCGCCGCTTCTTCCACGGCCGGCCCGTACAGGGCACCCACGACGAGCTGACGGACATCGCGTGGTTCACCCCGCACGGCGAGCAGATGCGACCGCGGGACTGGCAGTCGGCGCAGGCCGGGGCGATGTCGGTGTTCCTCAACGGGCACGCGATCTCCGAGCCGGGCCCGCGCGGGGAGCGGATCCGCGACGACTCGTTCCTGCTGATGGTGAACGCCGGCGACGAGGACCTGGACTTCACGGTGCCCGTGGACCACGGCCGCGAGTGGCAGGTGGTGGTGGACACGGCGCGGACGGCGGGCGTGCGGGCGGGCGGAGGCACGAAGGTGGTCGGCGGCCAGCGGCTGCGCCTGCTGAACCGCAGCCTGACGGTCCTGCGGCGGCCCGCGTAATGGCGGGCCCCAGGTGTGTCCGTGGAGTCCCGCGTGCTTCCCTGCGCTTCTGGACGTAGCCGCCGTTTCCCTGCGGGTGCGATGGTCTCTGCGGGCCGTACGTGGTTGCTCGCGCAGTTCCCCGCGCCCCTGTTTCGCTACCCCCGTCGCTTGTCTGCGGGCTGAGGGCAGAGGCGTTTGGGGCGCTGGGGGTCCCCCCACGCCCTCTGGACGTAGGTGGGGGTGCCCCCGTGCCCACAGGGCACAGGGGGAGGAACTGCGCGAACAGCCACAGACGGGCCGCAGACGCAATGACACAGCCCGCCGCACGGCGAAACCGCCGCCGACCGGGTGCGGGGCCGGGGTGGTGTCACTCCAGTGGGTCAGGCGCGGGGTGGGCGCACTGACACAGGTGGCGTCCGCGCGGGTACGTACGCCACCATGAACCCCACCGCCACCTATCGGCTCCAGCTCCAGCCCGACTTCCCCTTCGCGCGGGCCGCGGCCGTGCTGCCGTACCTCGCGGGCCTGGGGGTCTCGCATCTGCATCTGTCGCCGGTGCTGGAGGCCGTGCCCGGCTCCACCCACGGCTACGACGTCACGGACCCCACCCGGGTGCGGGCCGAACTCGGCGGCGAGGAGGGGCTGCGGGCGCTGGCCGCCGCCGCCCGGGAGCACGGCATGGGCCTGGTGGTGGACGTGGTGCCGAACCACATGGCGCTCAGCCCGCGCCACAGCCCCGCCCTGTGGGAGGTGCTGCGCGACGGCCCCGCGTCGCCGTACGCGCGCTGGTTCGACGTCGACTGGGACGCGGGCGGCAGCCGGGTGCTGCTGCCGGTGCTGGCCGGGCCGTTCGGGGAGGAGTTGGCGGCCGTACGGGTGAACGGCGACACGGTGGAGTACGGGGAGCACCGCTTCCCGCTGCGCACCGACGGCCCGGCCCCCGATGCGGACCTGGTGGAGCTGCTGGACGCCCAGCACTACCGGCTGGGCTGGTGGCGACTGGCCCGCACCGAGCTGACCTACCGGCGCTTCTTCACCGTCGCGGAGCTGATCGGGGTGCGGGTGGAGGACCCGGAGGTCTTCGACGCCACCCACGCGAAGGTCCTGGAGCTGGTGCGGGACGGGGTGGTGGAGGGGCTGCGGGTGGACCACCCCGACGGGCTCGCGGACCCGGAGGCGTACCTCGCCCGGCTCGACGGGGCGACGGGCGGGGCGTGCTGGACGGTGGTGGAGAAGGTCCTCACCGGCGCCGAGCACCTGCCGCCGTCCTGGCCGGTCGCCGGCACGACGGGGTACGACGCGCTGCGGTACGTGGACGGGCTGTTCACCGACCCGCAGGGCGCGGTCGAACTCACCGCCTCCTACCGCCGGTTCACCGACGTCGCGGGCGACCGCGGCGGTTACTGGGACGCGACGGCCCGCCGCGCGGCCCATCGGGTCGTCTCCCGCGATCTGGCGTCGGAGACGGCGGCGCTGACCCGGCTCGCCGTCCGGGTGTGCGCCGGGGAGCCGGCGTTGCGCGACCACGCGCCGTGGGCGCTGCGGGCCGCGGTCCGCGAGCTGCTGGTGCGCCTGCCGGTGTACCGGCCGTACCGGGTCGGCGGCGAGGAGGTGCTGACGCTGCGGGCTGCGGCGGTCGCGAAGGCCACGTTCTCGGTGCTGGCGGAGAGCTCCGCGGTGGACGTCGTACGGGACCTGGCGCTCGGGCGGCTCGGCGCCGGCGCCGACCACGACGCCTTCCGCGCCCGGTTCGCCCAGACGGCGTCGGCGCTGCGGGCGAAGTCGGTGGAGGACACGGCGTACTACCGGTACGTCCCGCTGCTGAGCGCGAACGAGGTGGGCGGCGACCCGGGCGAGCCCTCGGTCACCCCGGCCGCGTTCCACGAGCACTGCGGGCGCATCGCCCGCGACTGGCCGACCACGGGCACGGTGCTCACCACGCACGACACCAAGCGCAGTGCGGACGTGCGGGCCCGGATCGCGGTGCTGACCCAGTGCCCCGAGCGGTGGGACGCCTTCCTCGCACAGGTCACCGAGGAGACGGCCCGGGCGGAGGGCGGGCGGGCGCCCGACGCACAGGTGGCGTGGGCGGCGTGGCAGACCGCGGTCGGCTTCGGCTTCCCGTACGAGGACCGGTTGCGGGCGGCGCTGCTGAAGGGGGCCAGGGAAGCGGCGCTGCACACCAGTTGGACGGAGCCGGACGAGACGTACGAGCGGGCGCTCGCGGCCTTCGTCGCGGCCGGTCCCGCCGGTCCCCCGCTGTACACGGTGGCCCGCTTCGCCCGCGAGTTGGAGCCCTGGGCGCGGGCGAACGCACTGGGCGCGGCGCTGCTGCACCTGACGGTGCCGGGCGTGCCGGACGTGTACCAGGGCACGGAGCGGGAGTACCTGGCGCTGGTGGACCCGGACAACCGGGCGCCATTCGACGAGGGGCCGTTCGACGAGGGGCCAGGGGGCGAGAGGTCGGGGGACGAGAAGACGGCGCTGACCCGGGCGGCGCTGCGGCTGCGCCGGGAGCGTCCGGAGGTGTTCGGAGCATCGGGCACCTACGTGCCGCTGGAGGTCAGCGGGCCGGCGGCCGAGCACTGCGTGGCGTACTGCCGCACGGGCGAGGTGGTGGCGGCCGTCACCCGCCTGGCGCTGCGGCTGGAGCGGGCCGGCGGGTGGCGGGGCACGGAGGTGGAGCTGCCGGACGGACCGTGGACGGACCTGCTCGCGGGGCGCGAGGTCCATGGCGGACGGGTGGCGGCGGCCGAGCTGTTCCTGGAGGGGCCGGTGGCGCTGCTGGCCCGCCCACGGGGGTGAACACCGCTCCCCAGCCGGCCAGGTGAGGCGTGGTCAGCGGGCGGTGAGGCGGAAGGCGATGTTGCCGAAGGAGACCGCGTCGCCGGCGCGCACCGGGATCGCGCCGGTCACCCGGCGGCCGTTGACCGTGGTGCCGTTGGTGGAGCCGAGGTCCCGCAGGATCCACACGCCGTGGCGCAGGCTCAGCTCCGCGTGCGCCCGGGACACGCTCTCGTGCGTCAGCCGCAGGCCGTTGCCCGGGTCGCGGCCTATCCGCAGGGCGTCGGGGCCGGGCTCGGGCAGCAGCAGCGCCGGGAGCTTCTCGGCGTGCCACGCCCTGCGCAGCCGTACGAAGAACGCGGACGCCCCGCCCACCGAGCGGACCAGTCGCTGGCCGAAGCCGCCGTCGCCGTGCAGATCGGCGGTGAGTGCCTTCAGCTGGTCCGGGTCGCGGGCGGCCAGGGCCAGCTCCATCCGGCGCTGAAACGTGTCGTACGAGAGCCGGCCGTCGGCAGCGCCGTCGGTGAGCACGCTGATGGCCCGGTCCCGCTCGGCGTCGGTGGGGCGCGGCGGGACGGGGCCGACGGGCAGAGCGGGGAACTCCGTGGACGACGTCACGCCGTCAATTGTCGGTCCGGCACGGTCGGGGTGTCCACACGATCGACCGCTTCGACCGCTGGGGCCCGGGTGTTGACCTGCGCGGAAGCCATGGTTCCGGCCCGGGCGCGGGCGGCGGGCGCGCTCGGAAACGGCCTCGGAAAAAGGCACTGGACTCCCGCGGATCTTCGGGTTAACGTGCTCACGACGCCGAAGAGACCAGGTCGGAAGGAGGCGAGTGCCGTGCAGTCCATCGCTATCTCGCGCTCCCTTCCCCACCTTCGCGCGTACGTCAGCTGACCGGGAGCGCAGTTCATCCGCTGTTTTGCATCCCGGAGGCTTTCTCCATGACCTCTCTGGTCATTCGCGCCCTCTCCGAGGGCGACGCCCATCTTTTCGACACCCTGCCCGACCCGCTCGGCATCGCCGAAGCCCTGGCCGGTCGGACCCACCGCCCCGAGTGGAAGCGGGTCGCGCTGCGCGACGGCGTGGTCGTCGCCCGCGCCGCCTGGTGGGGCGGCCCGAACGACACCTCCCCCATCAACGTCAACTGGTTCGACGTCGCCGACGGCGAGGAGGAGGCGGGTGCCGAGCTGCTGCGCACCTCCCCGTTCCAGGTGGACTACGAACTCGTGCTGCCCGCCGACTGGCGGGCGGACCCGGTGCTCAAGGCGGCCGGCGAGGCCCGGATCCGAGCGGCCGAAGCCGCCGGCATGAGCGTCCTCGTCGAGCGCTACCGCTACCTGTGGACGCCCGACTGCGGGCTCCCCGAGCGGCCGGGCCGGCTGGTGTTCCGGCCCGAGCCGGACGACGAGGTCGTCCTGGACGTGCTGCGCCGCGTCCACACCGGCACCCTCGACGCGCACGCGCTGCGGGCCATCGAGGAGGGCGGCCTGGACCAGGCGGCCCGGGAGGAGCTGGAGTTCTTCCACTGGTGCCCCTCGCCGCGCGAGTGGCTGCAACTCGCGTACACCCCGCAGGGGGAGCTGGTCGGGCTGCACGTGCCCGCCCACAACCCGAGCGGGCCGTGCGTGGGCTTCATCGGGGTGGTGCCCGAGGCCCGCGGGCACGGCTACGCCTACGACCTGTTGGTGGAGTGCACCCACCGGCTGGTGGAGGAGGGGGCCCGGGAGATCGCCGCGGCCACGGACCAGCCGAACGTGCCCATGGCGAAGAACTTCGTCCGGGCCGGCTACCCGATCGTGCAGGAGCGCATCGACCTGGTGCCGGGCGCGGCGCCGGCCGCGCGGTAGCCCGTACGCGACGCCGTCCTGAGCGTTGATCGTGCGCGGGGGTGTCCGTAAGCTCCGGGCACCCCCGCCCCGCTCGGGGCGCGGGCGCGAGCCGCGTGGAGACGCATGGAGACGTACGGTCCGCACGCACCGCCGCCGGACGCCCGCGGGAGCGGGGCCGGGGTCGAGGGCGGTCTTCCCGCGGAGCCGGTGCGTCCGGTCGGCGCGGGGTGGATCTCCACGCTCGTGCTGGCCACCCTGGGTCTTTACATGGCCTTCCTCACCCCGATCCAGGTGCTGTTGGCCGAGCAGATCGACGAACTCGACCCGGCCGGCAAGGAAGTGGCTCTGGGTTGGGTCACCGGCGTCGGTGCGCTGGTCGCCGTCGTCGCCAACCCCGTCGCCGGGGCCCTGTCGGACCGTACGCGCTCCCGCTTCGGCCGGCGCCGGCCGTGGATCGTCGGCGGCGCGGTGCTGGGCGCGGCGGGCCTCGCGCTGACCGCGGCGCAGTCGACCGTGGTGGGCGTGGCGCTCGGCTGGTGTCTGGCGCAGTCCGGGCTGAACGCCATGCTCGCCGGGGTGAACGCCGTCGTCCCCGACCAGGTGCCGGTGCGACAGCGGGCCGTCGTGTCCGGCTTCGTCGGCGTGCCGCAGACCCTCGGTCTGGTGGTCGGCGCTGTCCTGGTCACCGTGGTCGTCACCGACGTCACGGCCGGCTATCTGGTGCTGGCGCTGGTGACGGTGGGGTGCGCCCTGCCGTTCGTCCTCGTCTCCCGGGATACGGCGCCCGCGGCGGCGGGCCGGCCGGCTTCGCGGCCCCTGCGGGACGCGTGGATCAGCCCGCGGGCGCACCCCGACTTCGCCTGGGCGTGGTTGACCCGGTTCCTCGTGATGCTGGGCAACGCCCTGGGCACCCTGTACCTGCTGTACTTCCTCGAAGACGCCGTCCACCACGACGACCCCGGCGGGGGCGTGCTGGTGCTGACGCTGCTGTACACGGCGGGAGTCGCGACCACCGCGGTCGTCGGCGGGGTCGTCTCCGACCGGTCGGGGCGCCGGCGGGCCCTGGTCTGCGTCGGCTCGGTGGTGATGGCGTTGGCCTCGCTGCTGTTGACGTTCTGGCACACCTGGGCGGCGGCGACCGTCGCGGCGACCCTGCTGGGCCTGGGCTTCGGCGTGTACATCGCCGTCGACCAGGCCCTGATCACACAGGTCCTGCCGCGGGCCGGGGACCGCGCCAAGGATCTCGGCGTGATCAACGTCGCCAACGCGGCGCCGCAGGTCCTCGGGCCGGCGCTGGCCGCGCCGATCGTCGCGTACGCGGGCGGGTACGCGGGCCTCTACCTCGTCGCGACCGTGGTCACCGCACTCGGCGGGGCGCTGGTCTGGCGGATCCGCTCGGTGCGCTGACGATCCGTCACTCGTTCCGTCACTCGGCGTGCTGGGCGGCGATGACGTCGCGGTACCAGTGGTAGGACGCCTTCGGGGTGCGGGCCAGGGTGTCGTAGTCGACGTGCACGAGGCCGAAGCGCTGGCGGGTGCCCTCCGCCCACTCGATGTTGTCGGTGAGGGACCAGGTGAAGTAGCCGCGCACGTCGACCCCTTCGGTGATGGCCCGGTGCAGGGCGCGCAGGTGCCCGTCGAGGTAGGCGATGCGGCGCTGGTCGTCCAGGCCCTCGTACGAGCAGCCGTTCTCGGTGATGTGGATCGGCGGGAGGCGGTCGCCGTAGCGGTCGGCGAGGCCGACGAGGGCGTTGCGCAGTCCGTCGGGGACGACGGGCCAGCCGAAGGCGGTGTGCTCCACCCCGTCGATGTCGTGCAGGACGAAGGGGAGTTCCGCGGGAACCTCGACGCCGCCGAAGCCGCTCCTGCCGTTGGCGCTGCGCGTGCCCGGCGCGCCGACCAGCATCGGCGCGTAGTAGTTCACCCCGTACCAGTCCAGGGGGGCCGCGATGGTGGCGAGGTCGTCGGCGACCGGTCCGGGCAGTCGGGCGGCGAGTGCGCCGTCCGGGTGGGTGCCGGTGAGGATCGGGTCGGAGAACATCCAGTTGGTGAGGGTGTCGTACAGCTCGGCGGCGGCCCGGTCCGCCTCGGTGTCGGCGGCCGGCAGCACCTGGGAGTGGGAGAGGGCGACGCCGATGCCGCCCGCGCCGGCCGCGCGCAGCGCGCCGACCGCGAGGCCGTGGGCGAGGAGTTGGTGGTGGGCGGCGGGCAGGGCGTCGAAGAACAGCCGCTTGCCGGGCGCGTGCACGTCGATCGCGTAGCCCAGCAGGGTGACCTCGGCCGGCTCGTTGATGGTGATCCACATCGGGACGCGGTCGGCCAGCCGCTCGGCGACGACCCCGACGTACTCGGCGAACCGGAACGCGGTGTCGCGGTTCAGCCAGCCGCCGGCGTCCTCCAGGGCGAGCGGGGTGTCCCAGTGGTAGAGCGTGGGCGCGGGGGCGACGCCCCGGGCGCACAGCTCGTCGACGAGCCGGTCGTAGAAGTCGAGGCCGGCGGCGTTCACCGGGCCCCGGCCGTCGGGCACGACGCGCGGCCAGCTGATGGAGAAGCGGAACGCGTCGGCGCCGAGGCCGGCGAGGAGGCCGACGTCCTCGGCGTACCGCTCGTAGAAGCCGGTGGCGCGGTCGGTGTCCGCGCCGTCCTTGATGCGGCCCCGGGCGGCGAAGGCGTCCCAGCCCGACGGCCCCTTGCCGTCCGCGCGGGCGGCGCCCTCGGTCTGGAACGCGGCGGCGGAAGCGCCCCAGAGGAACCCGGCCGGGAACTTCGGCAGTGTCGGCATGGCCCGTGACCCTACTGGCCGCACCGAGTGCCCATCCAGACCCCGGACTCGTCAGGATGGGGAGCGTGGCCGGGATGCGGCGTCGAGGACGGACGAGGGGATGCGCCTGTGCTGTTCGAGGTGTGGGCGCCCCGCGCACGCGAGGGGGTCGCGCTGTGGCTGGCGGGCGAGCGGCGACCGATGGAGCGCGACGAGGACCGTCCGGGCTGGTGGCGGGTGGAGGCGGACGCGAGCGACGGCACGCGCTACGGCTTCGCGCTGGACGACGGCCCGGTACTGCCCGACCCGCGCTCGCGCCGTCAGCCCGACGGCCCGGAGGGGCCGAGCGCGGTGGTGCTCCCCGACGCGTACGACTGGGAACGCGACTGGCCGGGGCGGGGGCTGCGCGGCGCCGTCCTGTACGAGCTGCACATCGGCACGTACACCCCCGAAGGCACCTTGGACGCTGCGGCCGACCGGCTCGATGAGCTCGCGGAGCTGGGGGTGTCCCATGTGCAGCTGCTGCCGTTGTGCCCCTTTCCCGGGGTGCACGGCTGGGGGTACGACGGGGTGCTGCCGTGGGCGGTGCACGAACCGTACGGCGGGCCGGCGGCGCTGAAGCGGTTCGTCGACGCGGCGCACGGGCACGGCCTCGGCGTCGTCCTGGACGTGGTCCACAACCACTTCGGCCCGTCGGGGAACCACCTGCCGGCCTTCGGCCCGTACCTGACCGAGGCGCACCGCACGCCGTGGGGCCCGGCGGTCAATCTGGACGGGCCGGGCTCGGACGAGGTGCGGGCGCACCTGCTGGGCAGCGCGCTGCGGTGGCTGCGGGAGTTCCGTCTGGACGGGCTGCGGCTGGACGCGGTGCACGCGCTCGTCGACGACCGTGCCCTCACCTTCCTGGAGGAGCTGTCGAGCGCGGTGGACCGGCTCGCCGGCGACCTGGGCCGGCCGCTCTTCCTGATCGCCGAGTCCGACCGGAACGACCCCCGCACCACCGCGGTGCGCGACACGGGCGGCCTCGGGCTGCACGCCCAGTGGAACGACGACTTCCACCACGGGTTGCACACCCTGCTCACCGGTGAGTCCCAGGGCTACTACGCCGACTTCGCCGCCCACCCGGACGGCGGGCCGGCGGGGGCGCTCGCCAAGTCGCTGACCCGGGTGTGGTTCCACGACGGCACGTACTCCGCCTTCCGGGGCCGCACCCACGGCCGCCCGGTGGACCCGACCCGCGCCCCGGCCCACCGCTTCGTCGGCTTCGCCCAATCGCACGACCAGGTCGGCAACCGGGCGGCCGGGGACCGGCTGTCGGCGTCGCTGGAGCCGGGCCTTTTGGCGTGCGCGGCGGCCCTCGTGCTGACGGGCCCCTTCACTCCGATGCTGTTCATGGGCGAGGAGTGGGGCGCCCGCACCCCCTGGCAGTACTTCACCGACCACACCGACCCCGAGGTGGCGCGGGCCGCGAGCGAGGGCCGCCGGCAGGAGTTCGCGGCGCACGGCTGGGGCGCCGATCGGGTGCCGGACCCGCAGGACCCGGCCACCCGCCGGCGGTCCTGCCTGGACCGGTCCGAACGCACCCGTCCCCCGCACGACCGGCTGCTGGCCTGGTACCGGGAGCTGATCGCGCTGCGCCGGGACCAGCCGGACCTGACCGACCCGGACCTGGCGACGGTGCGGGCGACGTACGACGGGGCGGGCCGGTTCGTGGTGCGCCGCGGCGACCTGCGGATCGTCTACAACCTCGGGGCGGAGGCGGTGCGCGTGCCGGTGGGTGCGGGCGCCCGGGTGCTGGCCTCCTGGGATCCGTCCGAGGCGCCCGACGCGGACGGCGGGCTGCGGCTCGGCCCGCGCAGCTGCGCCGTCGTCCTCGTCCCGTGACGGAATGCCGGCCCTGACCATAGGGTCGGTGCCATGGAGCAGAAGAACCTCGGCAGGACGGGACTGCGCGTCAGCGAACTGGCCCTCGGCACCATGAGCTTCAGCGGCGACGACGACGGCCACCGGGTCCTCGACGCCTTCGCCGACGCGGGCGGCACGTTCATCGACACCGCCGACATGTACGCCGGCGGCGCGTCGGAGGAGATCCTCGGCCGCTGGCTCGCCAAGCGGCGACGGGAGGACTTCGTCATCGCGACGAAGGTGTGGGGGCGCATGGGGGACGCGCCGAACGACCAGGGGCTGGGCCGCAAGCACCTGATCGCCGCGGTGGAGGCGAGCCTGCGGCGGCTGGGCACCGACTACGTCGACCTGTACCAGACCCACATCTGGGACGCCTGGACCCCGCTGGAGGAGACCCTGGCGACCCTGGACGCCCTGGTGACCGCGGGCAAGGTGCGCTACCTGGGCACCAGCAACGTGACGCCGTCGCAGCTCCAGCGCTCCCTGGACCTGGCGCGGCACGCCGGCTGGGAGCCGTACGTCTGCCTCCAGCCGCGCTACAACCTGCTGTGCCGCGAGACGGAGTGGGAGCTGCTGCCGCTCTGCGCCGAGCAGGGCGTCGGCGTCATCCCGTGGGGCCCGCTGGCCGGCGGCTGGCTCACCGGCAAGTACCGGCGGGGCATGGAGTCCGTGCCCGAGGGCTCGCGCGAGGCGCACTGGCAGCGGCAGAGCGGCAAGGAGGGCTGGCGCACGAAGGCGACGGAGGAGACCTGGCGGGTGCTGGACGCGCTGGAGGAGGTCGGCGCGCAGACCGGCCGTACCCCGTCCCAGGTGGCGCTGCGCTGGCTGGCCGAGCAGCCCGGGGTGACGGCGCCGATCCTCGGGCCGCGCACCGCGGATCAGCTCGCCGACCACCTGGGCGCGGTGGGTTGGCGGCTGACGGAGGAGCAGCGGACGCTCTTGGACGAGGCGAGCGCCCGCCCGCTGCCGTACCCGTACGAGATGCTGTCGCGACTGGGCGACAACCGCTAGGACCCTGCGGCTGGCTTGGCGTACGCGGTTCCGCCGTGCGGCGGACTGTGCCATTGCGTCTGCGGCCCGTCTGTGGCTTGTCGCGCAGTTCCTCGCGCCCCTAAATACCTCCGCCTCCAGCCCGCAGACATATGGCGGGGGAAGCGAAACAGGTGGCGCTGGGGGTCCCCCCACGCCCCTCGGGCGTAGGGGGCGGAACTGCGCGAACAAGCCCCACCGGGCCGCAGAGACCAACGCTCCCGCAGGGCTACGGCGGCTACGTCCAGACGCACAGAGGCGTGCGCGGCTACTCGACGATCGCCATCGTCCGGTCCGTGGCGTTCAGCCGGCGGCCACCGTCCTCGGTGACCGTCACGATGTCCTCGATGCGCACGCCGAACCGGCCCGGCAGGTAGATCCCCGGCTCGACGGAGAAGCACATGCCCGCCACCAGCGGCTGTTCCTCGCCCTCGACGATGTACGGGGGCTCGTGGGTGGTGACGCCGATGCCGTGGCCGGTGCGGTGGATGAACAGGTCGCCGTAGCCGGCCTGTTCGATGATCTCGCGGGCCGCCCGGTCGACGTCCTCGCAGGGCGCGCCGGGCCGGACCGCGTCGCAGCCGGCCTGCTGGGCCTCCCGCACGACGTCGTGGACGTGCTGCTCCGCCGGGGTCGGCTCGCCGACGTGGACGGTGCGGGTGGTGTCGGAGCCGTATCCGTCCTTGAGGCCGCCGAAGTCCATCACGACCATGTCGCCGTGCTCGATGGTGCGGTCACCGGCCTCGTGGTGGGGGTTGGCGCCGTTGGGGCCGGAGCCGACGATGGTGAAGTCCACCTGGGAGTGGCCGAACTGCCGCAGCAGCGCGTCCAGGTCGCGGGCGACCTCCGACTCCCGGCGGCCGGCGAACCGCACCTTCAGGATCTCCTCGTACGTGGCGTCCGCCGCCGCGCCGGCCGCGGCCAGCCGTGCCAGTTCATGGGCGTCCTTGACGGCGCGCAGCATCGGCAGGACGTCGGTGAGCGCCGCGTACGAGCTGTCCGGCAGCGCCCTTTGCAAGCCGAGGACGTGCAGGGCCCAGGTGTTGTCGCTGACGGCGTACCGGCCGGCGGGCGCGAGCAGGTCCGCGGCGATCGCGTACGGGTCCTTGCCGTCGGTCCAGTCGCGCAGCGCGAGCTCGGGGGCGCCGACGGCCTTCGCGGCGTCCGGGGCCTCCAGCGCGGGCACGACGAGGACCGGGTCCGCTCCGGCGGACAGCACGAGGAGGGTGAGGCGTTCGGTGTCCGCGGGCGGCCCGTAGCCGGTGAGGTGGACGAGGTCGGGCCCGGGGGCCACGAGCACCCCGGCGAGTCCGGCGTCCGCGGCTGCCCGGGCGGCCCGGTCCATGCGGGCCCGGTAGTCGTCGGCGGTGAAGGGCGCGGGCGCGGCGGGCGCGGATGTGGTGGACATGGTCCCATCGTGCCCGCGGCGGGTGGCCCGCGCGACCCCTGTCGGGGCGGTACGGCGGCCGTCAGCGGCCGGCGCCGGGGCCGTCGCCGCGCTCGTCGTCGTCGCCCGGTCTCCCCAGGTCCTCGGCGAAGAGCCGCTCCAGCAGCTCCTGGAACTCCCGGCCGACCACGATCCGCATCCGCTCGACCTCTCCGGTGCCGGCGCCGTCACCGGCGTCGGCACCGTCACCATCGTCGTCCCGGTCGCTGAGCTGGGTGAGGGTGCCGTCGCGCCACCAGTAGACGTACGGGCTGATCGCCCCGGGGGTGTCGGCGAAACCGGACGCCGCGAAGCCGGCGAGCGCGTTGAGCGCGGGGATCAGGCTCACGTCCCGGATGACGTGGAAGGCGAGCTGGTGTCTGAAGGGGAAGGCGACCAGTGCGCCCTCCGGCGGCAGGGTCTCCCCCGTCACCTCCCGCACGACGCTCTCCAGCGCCAGCACCCGGCTGGCGGTGTAGAAGGAGTCCCCGACGACCACCTCGAAGCGCACGCCGTCCTCGCCCTTGACGGTCTCGTGGCCTTCGATGGGCAGTCCGCGGAGGTTGTACAGGGCCTGTTCCCGCAGGTAGCGCAGGTCTCCGAGGGGGGCCAGGGCCTCGTCGGTGAGCATCATGACGCTCTCCGGCAGATCGAGCGCGATGACCTCCCACAGGCCGGGGGCGAGGCTGCGGGCGTAGGTGAAGCCGGCCGGGTCGAAGCCCTCGGCGCCCAGGACGCGGGGGTAGAGCTGGGCGCGGATCTGCTCGGTGGGGAGCGTGTCGAGCGCGGACGGCGCTTCCATGGTGCGCAGCACCATGCCGACGTGCTTGCGGACCAGTTCGGGCCAGGCGCGCGGGCCGCGGTCGTCGTTGTGGACCACGGCGGCGAGGTTGGCGAGGCCGAACTGGCGGCCCGCGCTGTCGGAGACGACGTCCGCGTACACCGTCACTTCCAGGCCCTGCTCGGCGAAGGCTTCCCGCACGTGGGAGCGGAAGCGTGCGCCTTCGTCGACGGAGAAGTAGGAGAACTCGGGGTCCCGGGGCGCGTCGCGTCCGTCGCGCTTCGGCCCTCGCCGGAAGAACCCCACGTCATCCGCCTTTCACTCGACTGCCGTGCCTTCCTTCGAGCCTACCCACTTCGTCTCGGGGCGGGATCCGTCCGGGTCACGACGCGGTCGGCGCGGCTGCGGCCCGCGGCGACGAGCCGGGCGTTCGCCTCGTCGGACCGCGCCACCCAGCGCTCGGCTTCGGCGCGCTCCTTGCCGTGGGCGACGTGTCGCTCCACCAGCCGGCGCACCCGGGTGTCCCGGTCGAGCTCCAGGTACCACGTCTCGTCGAGGAGCGGCCGGACCCGGGCCCAGGGGCCGGCGTCGTGGAGCAGGTAGTTGCCCTCGGTGACGACGAGCGGTACGTCCGGGGGCACGGCGATGCTCCCGGCGACCGGTTCCTCCAGGTCACGGTCGAACGCGGGCGCGTACACGGTGACGCCGGGGGCCGGTGCGCGGAGCCGGGTGAGGAGGGCGACGTACCCCTCGGCGTCGAAGGTGTCGGGCGCGCCCTTGCGGTGGGCGCGCCCGAGCCGTTCGAGCTCGGCCTGCGCGAGGTGGAAGCCGTCCATGGGCACGAGCACGGCGTCACGGCCGAGCGCGGCGACGAGTTGCCGGGCGAGGGTGGACTTCCCGGCGCCCGGGGCGCCGGCGATCCCGAGGATCCGTCGGGGTCCGGCTGCGACGAGACCGCGGGCGCGGCGCACAAGCTGCGACGGCAACGACGACGACCCCATGCGCCCAGTGTCCCACCCGTCACGCCGGGTGGGCCCCGCCCCGGGACCTACCCGCCGTGGGCCCTGCGGGGTGCGTCAGACCGCCGACGCCCCGCAAGGGGACGAGCCCTCAGCCCTCGTCAGGGGTCAGCCGCAGGGAGACGCTGTTGATGCAGTAGCGCTGGTCCGTCGGCGTCGGATAGCCCTCACCTTCGAACACATGCCCGAGATGCGAGCCGCAGCGGGCACACCGGACCTCCGTCCGCGCCATCCCGTGCGACCGGTCCTCCAACAGCTCGACCGCGTCCGAGTCCTTGGGGTCGTAGAAGGACGGCCATCCGCAGGGCGAGGCGAACTTCGTGTCGGAGCGGAACAGCTCCGCACCGCACGCCCGGCAGGCGTACACGCCCTCCGTCTTGGTGTCGGTGTACTCCCCGGTGAACGCGGGCTCCGTGCCCGCCTGCCGCAGCACGTGGTACTCCGCGGGGCTCAGCTCCGCGCGCCACTGCTCGTCCGGCTTCTCGATGTCGTACGCCATGAAAACCGCTTCCTCAGCTCGACAGACGGGCCAGGATGCGCGGACCGAGGTCCGTCACGTCACCCGCCCCCATGGTGAGAACGAGGTCGCCGGGCTTCGCCATTCCCGCCACCACCTCGGTGACCGCGGCTGCGTCGGCGGAGCGGACGGCGGTGACGTCCGCGCCCGCCGCACGGGCCGCCTCGACGATCATGTCGCTGGTGACGCCGGGGATCGGGTCCTCGCGCGCCGGGTAGATGTCCAGCACCACGGAGGCGTCGGCCAGGGCCAGCGCCTGGCCCATCTCCTTGCCCAGTTCCTGGGTGCGGGAGAAGAGGTGCGGCTGGAAGACGACGAGCAGCCGGGAGTCGGCCGCGGCGCCGCGCATGGCCTCCAGGTCCGCCACCATCTCGGTGGGGTGGTGGGCGTAGGAGTCGATCACCTGGACGCCCGCCGCCTCGCCCTTGAGCTGCAGGCGGCGCTTGACGCCGGTGTACGCGCCGATCGCCCGCGCCAGGTCGGCCGCGGGGACGCCGAGCGCGGCGCCGGCCGTGAGCGCGGCGACCGCGTTCAGGGCGTAGTGGCGGCCGGGCACGGAGACCGTGAAGGTCAGCTCCGCGCCGTCGAGCGAGACGGTGACTTCGCTGGTCAGGCCGTGCGGAACGATGCTCAGCACCTGGACGTCCGCCACCGCCGACTCGCCGTACGTGGCGATCCGCAGGTCCACGCGGTCCCCGAGCCGGGAGGTCAGCTCGACGGCGCCCTCCTGGTCGGCGGAGACGACCAGGGTGCCGCCGGGGGCGACCTTGCCGACGAAGGTTTCGAAGGACTCGTGGATCTCGTCCATCGAGGCGTAGTTGGCGTGGTGGTCCAGCTCCACGTTGAGGACGATCGCGACCTCGGGGTCGTACTTGTGGAAGCTGCGGTCGCTCTCGTCGGCCTCGGCGACGAAGATCGCGCCGTCGCCGTGGCGGGCGTTGGTGCCGGGCCCCGCCAGGTCGCCGCCGATGGCGTACGAGGGGTCGAGGCCCAGCTCGCCGAGGGCCACGGCCAGCATGGACGTGGTGGTGGTCTTGCCGTGGGTGCCGGCCACGGCGATGGCGCGGCGTCCGACCATCAGCGACGCCAGGGCGTCGGAGCGGTGGACGACCGGGACGGACAGCTCGGCCGCGCGCAGCAGCTCCGGGTTGTCGGTGCGGATGGCGCTGGAGACGACGACGCAGCTCGCGTCGGAGGCCAGGTGCCCGGCCGCGTGGCCGATGTGGACCGTGGCGCCGAGCTCCCGCAGGGCATCCGCCGTGGGCGACTCCTTGGCGTCGCTGCCCGCGACCTGCGCACCGCGCCGGGCGAGGATCTGCGCGATGCCGGACATCCCAGCGCCACCGATGCCGATGAAGTGCGGGCGTTCCATGGCTGCGGGGATGGCGGATGCCATGCGTGTCTGCCTTTCGCTTCGGGTCCCGGCCGGCTGCTCTCCGGCCGGTGACCACCCTATTCGCTGTGCGCGAAGAGCTTGAGCACCGGTACGCCGACCTTGTGGCGCGCCCGGGACGCCCAGTCGCGGTGGAAGAACTCCTCCACGTAGTGCGGCGCGGTCAGCACGATCACCTCGTCGGCATTGGCCTCCTCCACGACCGCCTTGAGCTTGTCGAGCGGGTGGCGCTCGATGACCTGCCCCACCGCCTCGGAGCCGGCCTCGCGCAGCGCGCGCACGGAGTGCTCCAGGGCGAGTTCGGCCGGGGCCAGCGCGTCCTCGCCCTCGGGTTCCTCGCCCTCGTGGACGGCGTCCTTCAGCTCCCCGAGCGCAACGTCGTCGATGGCGCGCAGCAGCGCGTCCGCCTGGTCGCCGCGGGGCTGCAACAGCACGACGAAGGAGACGACCTCGTCTCCGTGGAGGGTCGTCACGAAGTCCACGTCGTCAGGGGTCAGAGGCTTCTCGATCATCAGTACGGTTGTGAACACGTTCAGGAGCCCTTCTGCGGAAACCATCCTTCCCCGTGCCCGCACGGGGTCTGCAGGAGTAAGTGTGCCCGCCCGAAGCTAACCGGAACGAGAAATTCCGCTGATTGTCAGATGCGGTGGTAACGGGTGAAAAGGAAGCCGCCCTCCTCCAGGACGGACGCCAGTGCGAACCGCTCGGGAACGGCGACCTCCGGACCGCCCGCGATCCGCTGCGCGCCGCCCGCCGTGAGCAGCGGCGCCACCGTCAGACAGAGCTCGTCCAACGCCCCGGACGCCACGAACTGCCCCAGCAGCCGGGGGCCGCCCTCGGTGAGCTGTCGGGTCATCCCGCGCTCCGCCAGCGCACGCACCGCGCGCACCGGATCCACTCCGGCGCCCTCCCCCGCGACCACGACCTCCACGCCCTCCTTGCGGGCCGCGTCCAGCCGTTCGACGGGCGCGCCGGTGCCCGTCAGCACCAGGGTCGGCACCAGCGCGTCGACGAAAAGCGGAGCCGTGAAGTCCAGGTCGAGGGAGGCGCTGACCACCGCGATGGCCGGGGCGGGCCGCTGCCCGGCCGCCGCGCGGCGGTCCGCGAAGGCGTCCCGGGCCTTGGCGGGCCGGTACCCCTCCCGACGTACCGTTTCCGCGCCGGCGATCACCACGTCGCTGAGCGCCCGCAGCACCCCGAAGATCCGCATGTCCGACGCGCTCGACAACGGCTGCGACGCCCCCTCGTGCTGGGCCGCGCCGTCCAGCGACGACACCATGTTCGCCCGCAGCCATGCGCCGGCGCCGCCCGCGGAGGGCGGCTCGGGATAGGCGTACGCATCCGCCAGTTCGTCCAGCGACCACTCGCGGTCGTCGGGGCCGGGGGCCGGCGCTGTCGATTCGGTCACAGGGAACAGGCGTCGCATAACGTGCAGTCTTACACGGCGTTTAGGGCCTCTCTTGTGGGTCGGGCTGGGGGAGTGTGGGGGTCCCTCCCACGCCCTCCGGGCGTAGGGGGAGGGGTCTGGTGCCGTGGATCCCAAGGCGGAGGAGGGAGTCGACGCGGTGGGGGTCCCACGGTGCCCGCAGGGCACAGGGGGCCGTCGGCGACCGACGACAACGCAGGGAGGCGCGGTGCCAGGGCACGCGAGCCCAGCAAGATCCACAAGAGAGGCCCTAGAGTGGTGAACTGTGTCGTCACCTGCTACTAGTCCCATAGCCCACGGCTCGCCGCAGTCGCTGTGCGAGCGTGAGCCGCACGTCCCCGCCGACCGGCTGGTGGCCGAGTTGAAACCGCCGCCGCGCTTCGACGCCGTGCGCTTCGACACCTACGTCCCGGACCCGGCGCAGCCCAGTCAGCGCGAGGCCGTCTCCGTCCTGTCGTCCTTCGCGGCGGGGCTCGGCGGCGCCCACGCCAGCGGTGCGGGCAAGCGCCGCTGGTTCGCCCGCAAGTCCGCCGCGCCCACCGGCCCGCGCGGCGTGTACCTGGACGGCGGGTACGGGGTCGGCAAGACGCACCTGTTGGCGTCGCTGTGGCACGCCACCCCCGCCGAGCCCACGCTCAAGGCGTTCGGCACCTTCGTGGAGCTGACGAACCTGGTCGGCGCGCTCGGCTTCCAGGAGACCGTGCGCACCCTCGGCGGCCACCGGCTGCTGTGCATCGACGAGTTCGAGTTGGACGACCCCGGCGACACCGTCCTGGTGTCGTCGCTGCTGGCGAAGCTGGTCGAGTCGGGCGTGGCGCTGGCCGCGACCTCGAACACCCTGCCGGGCAAGCTCGGCGAGGGCCGGTTCGCCGCCGTCGACTTCCTGCGGGAGATCCAGGGCCTGTCCGCGCACTTCCGCCCGCTGCGCATCGACGGCGAGGACTACCGGCACCGCGGGCTGCCCGAGGCCCCCGCACCGTACGCCGACGACGTCGTGACGAAGGCCGCGTACGCCACCGACGGCGCGTCGCTGGACCACTTCCCGGCGCTGCTGGAGCACCTCGCGAAGGTGCACCCCAGTCGGTACGGGGCGCTCACCGACGGCATCACCGCGGTCTGCCTGACCGGCGTCGCCCCGGTCCCCGACCAGTCGACGGCGCTGCGCCTGGTGGTGCTCGCGGACCGGCTGTACGACCGCGAGGTGCCCGTGCTGGCCTCCGGGCTCCCCTTCGACCGGCTGTTCGGCGAGGAGATGCTGCGGGGCGGCTACCGCAAGAAGTACTTCCGGGCGATCTCCCGCCTCACCGCGCTGGCGCGCGACGCGAAGCCCTTGGTGTAGCGGTGCGTTTCCCGCACGCGGGGCGCTACCAGTAGGTTCGGGGAGCGTAACCACCGTTCTTGAGAAGGGATCCACACCATGGCCACCACTCGCACGGCGCACACGGTCTGGCAGGGCGAGCTGCTCACCGGGTCCGGCGAAGTCACCTTCGACTCCTCCGGCATCGGTACGCAGCCGGTCTCCTGGCCGTCCCGCGCCGAGCAGGCCAATGGCAAGACCAGCCCGGAGGAGCTCATCGCGGCGGCCCACTCCAGCTGCTTCTCGATGGCGCTCTCGCACGGCCTGACCGGCGCCGGCACCCCGCCCACCCGGCTGGAGACGAAGGCGGACGTGACCTTCCAGCCCGGTGAGGGCATCACCGGCATCCACCTGACGGTGCGCGGCGAGGTCCCCGGCATCGACGAGGCTGCGTTCGTCGCGGCGGCCGAGGGCGCCAAGAAGAACTGCCCGGTGAGCCAGGCGCTGACCGGCACCACGATCACGCTCACCGCCGAACTGGCCTGACGTCCATCCCGGGCCTTTGGCCAGGGAAACGTAGAGTTTCAGACGACACACGAGCATCGGTGACCCGCACGGTTCACGCACCCACCAGGTGCGTGCTACACACGTGCGGGTCACTTCTTTGTGGCCGCGTCACTTCCTCGTGACGCGGCACTTCTTTGTGGCCGTGTCGCCCCCGCCTCCTTCGTCCCCTCCGCCACGACCTTCCGTCTCCCCTGCTCGTGCGCTTGACCATCCGTCATTTCTCTGTCCGCCAACAGGGAGTTGCCTCATGTCCGAAAGCACCAGACGCCAGGTCCTCGCCCGCACCGGAGTGCTCGGCGCCTCCATCGCGTTCGCGGGTTCCGTGTCCGAACTCTTCGCGGGCACGGCCGCCGCCCACGGCCGCCGCGGCTACGGCCCGCTCGTCCCCGACCCAGCGGGGCTGCTCGACCTCCCGAAGGGCTTCCGCTACCGGGTCCTGTCCCGCGAGGGCGAGCCGCTGCGCTCGGGCGAGGGCGCGGTCCCGGGCTGTCCCGACGGCATGGCCGCCCTCGCCGGCCGGCGCGGCCGGGTCCACCTCGTGCGCAACCACGAGAACGACCACACCGACCCGCTCACCGTGCCCGCGGTCGCCGGTCTGACGTACGACCCGGCGGCCCGCGGCGGCTGCACCGTCCTGGAGCTCGACAGCCGGAACAACGTGCTCTCGGAGCGGGTCGCGATCGCCGGTACCGCGGTGAACTGCGCCGGTGGCCCCACTCCTTGGCAGACCTGGCTGACCTGCGAGGAGAACGAGAACAAGGCCGGCACCAACGGCTACACCAAGGACCACGGGTTCATCTTCGAGGTGGACGGCGCCGACCCGCACCGCTCCGGGGCCGTACCGCTGACCGCGATGGGCCGCTTCGCGCACGAGGCCGTCGCCGTCGACCCGCGGACCGGGATCGTGTACGAGACGGAGGACGCCCGCAACCCCTTCGGCCTCTTCTACCGCTTCCTGCCGAACCGGCCGCTCGGCGGCCCCGGCTCCTTGCGGGCGGGCGGCGCGCTGGAGGCCATGCGGGTGCCCGGCGTGCCCGACCTCGCCGCGATCGCCGAGCCGGGCGCCGAGTTCGACGGCGTCGAGTGGGTGCCGGTCCCGGACAGCCAGGCCGTGCAGACCTCCGTCCGCAAGCAGGACTTCGGCCCGCAGGGCATCACGCGCGCCCAGAAGCTGGAGGGCGCCTGGTGGGGCGGGCGTTCGGTGTACTTCGTCTCCAGTTACGCCCGCAGCAGCCAGGGTTCCGCCGGTGACCACTTCGGCCAGGTGTGGAAGTACGAGCCGGCGCGCCGACGGCTGACCCTCGTGGTGGTCTTCGGCCCGAGCACGGACATCCAACTGCCCGGCGAGTCCCCCGACAACATCTGCCTCGCCCCCGGCGGGAACCTGATGGTGTGCGAGGACGGCGACGGCGCGCAGCACGTGTACGGGCTCTCCCGGAAGGGCGAGCTGTACGAGATGGCCCGCAACCGCCAGAACATCGGCACCCCCGAGGCCCCGGAGTGGGGCGAGTTCGCCGGGGCGGTGTTCTCGCCGGACGGGGAGACGATGTACGTCAACTGCTACCGGCCCGGCACGACCTTCGCGGTCACCGGCCCCTGGCAGGACTGAGCCGGCCGGGAAAGACGCCGGGCGGGCCGAAGTACGGCCCGCCCGGCGTCCCGTGGGGGTCGAAGCGCCCGTTGTGCGCTCCACCCCTTGATACGCACGGGACGCCCGGGGCGTTCAACGCGCGGCGTCCCGTGCCCTCCCCCTATGCCGGCAGGCGCGTGCCGCAGCGGCTGCAGTACGCCGCCGACGCTTCGTCCGACGGGCGGTCGCAGCCGGGACAGATCCGGTGCAGCAGACACGCCCCCTCGCCGCCCTCGTCCACCGCCCCGGCCGGCGCGGCGCGGCGCGTGCCGCGGACGGCGAGCCCGGGGCGGCGGCGGTGCGCGGTGACGTAGACGAGTCCGTCGTCCCCCGCGGTCACGGCCCGGGGCGTGCCGTGCGGGAGCCAGGCCACGCAGCCGGGCTCCAGCGACTGCCGGCCCGCGGCGCTCTCCAGCTCACCGCCGCCGCCGACGACGCACAGCAGGACGTCCAGGTCCGGCTCGACGTGACGGTCGATGCGCGCCCCCGGGCGCACCCGGACGACGTTCGCGTCCAACTGTCGCCCCGCGGCGGCGAGCCGCCACAGCGCTCCGCCGCGGTCGTCGGGCACGGCCCGCACGTCGACGGGTCCGGTCAGCACTCCCGCCGCCGGCAACTGGTCCATCACGTTCCTCCGCTCCATCCGGGTGTGACCCGCTCGGGTGGACAGCCTGGCCGTCTTCCCGACACCCCCGCAACACACTCACCGAACGGTGGGATCATCACATATTTTCCGTTATGTGATGATCAACGTACGCATGCTCACCGCAGCGGTCGTCCTCGGCGCCGTCCTCGTCGGCTGCGGCGGGGACGACGCCGGGCCCGCCCCGACGGAGTCCCCGGCCGCGCCCCGCGTGAAGACCCCCAATGCCGGGGCAGCGCCGAACCTCGCGCCCGGCCCCGGCGGGGTGACCCCGGTCTTCGAACGCTCGGCGATGCCGCCGGGCCGGGCGAAGAGGACGGTCGCCCTGACCTTCGACGCCGACATGACCGCGGACCAGGGCCCGCGGGCGGCGGCGGGCGAGCACTTCGACAACCCCGGGCTGATCGACGCGCTGCGCACCCTGAAGGTCCCCTCGACGGTCTTCATGACCGGTCGCTGGGCGGAGCAGTACCCCGACCAGACCAAGGCGATCGGCTCCGACCCGCTCTTCGAGATCGCCAACCACTCCTACAGTCACCACGCCTTCGCAACGCCCTGCTACGACCTGCCGACGGTCGCGCAGGGGGCCATGGCCGCGGACGTGGACCGCGCCTTCGCGGCGATCCGGAAGGCGGGCGCGCGAAACGTGGTGCCGTACTTCCGCTTCCCCGGCGGCTGCTACGACGACGCGGCGCTGCGGGCGATCGCGCCGGCGAAGGTGACGGCGGTGCAGTGGGACGTCGTGAGCGGCGACGCGTTCGCCCAGGACGCGCAGGCGGTCGCCGAGCAGGTCCTCGCGGAGGTGAAGCCGGGTTCCGTGGTGGTGCTGCACTGCACGCGCAGTGCGGCGCCGGTGACGGAGGAGGTGATCCGGGAGATCGTCCCCGAACTGCGCAAGCAGGGCTACGACTTCGTGAAGGTCTCATCCCTGGTACGCGCGTCACGCTGAGCCCTGACCCGCGCCGTGTCTTGCTGGGGCTCGCCGCACACCTGCGGACAGGGGCGCCCCTGACGAACCCGCCGTAGCCCTGCGGGCGCGCTGGTCTCCGCGGCCCGGTGGGGCGTGTTCGCGCAGTTCCGCCTTCTCGGCCCCGGAGGGCCTGGGGGACCCCCAGCGCCCTGGGTTGCCCTCCCCGACGTCCCACGTGGCAGGCAGGTCGCACCGGCCACGAGCCCACGCCCGCAGGGCGGGGCCTTAGGGGCGCGGGGAACTGCGCGACAAGCCACGGACAAGCCGCAGGGACCAATGCACCCGCAGGGAAACGGCGGTGTTGTCAGGGGCGTTTGGTCACGACGAGGGGCAGCAAGACAGGGCGCTGGGGGTCCCCCAGGCCCGTAGGCACAGGGGGAGGAGCTACGCGAACAACCACAGACGGGCCGCAGGGCAAAGGCGGGTATGCCAGGGGCGCGGGGCTAGCGCACGGTCGCGCGGGTGAGGCGGGTCGTCAGGGCGAATGCCGCGCACGCGAGCGCCAGCGCCGCGGCCAACGGCAGCAGCGGGAGGGGCGCGCTCGCGCCACCCGCACCGTCCACCATGACGAACACCGCACGGTTCGCCGGCGAGTACGGAACCACCAGCGCCAGCAGCGACACCAGCACCGTCGCCGCCCACGACCAGCCCCCGTGCCGCAGCACCGGCCGGGTGCACAGCGCCCCGATCGCCGCCCCCGTCAAAGCGCACGCCGCCGCCGCGAGCAGCCCCGCGACCGCCGCCTCCGCCAGCGGAACCGACGGCCCGCGCGGCGGATCCGCGGCCTTGCCGAGGAGGACCGCTCCGGTCCCGATGACGCCGAGCGCCCCCGCGCAGCCCGTCGCCGCCAGCAGCGCCGCCGCGTGCGCGCGCACCGGACCGCTCGCCGCGGCCACGACGTCGCGCGCCGCGGCCGGCTCCTGGTTCGCGCAGAGCCGGACCAGCCACGCGGTGATCGGCAGCAGTGCCGCCGCGGCGTACCCCAGGGACTCCAGCGGCCGGCCGGACAGCACGCCGTCCGCGATCAGGACCGCGTACAGCACGAGCGGAGCGAGCCAACGCTGGGAGCCCAGCAGCAGCGCGGTCTGGTAGCCGAGCAGCGCGGTCACCGGTCACCGTCTTCGGGCGGCGCGACGGGGGCGACGTGCTCGATGTGCCAGGGCGGGCCGGCCCCCAGCAGCGCGCGCAGCAGGTCGTCGGCGTGTGCGGCCGGCACGGTCAGCGCGGTCGCGCCATCCGGCCCCGGCCCGCGGCGGGGCGCGCCGGGCAGCGCCTCGGGAAGGCGGGCGCCGGCCCCGGACGCCACGATCCGCACCCAGGGCCCGGCGTCGGTCGCAACGGGCTCCCGCAGGTCCGGCCCGACGAGGGTGCCCGCGGTCACCTCGTACACCGCGTCCGCCCGCCCCGCGAGCCGCTGCGGATCGTGGTCGACGAAGACCACGGCGCCGCCGTCGGCCGTCCGCTCGGCGACGGCGCGGTCGAACTCCGCGCGGGCCCCGGTGTCGAGCCCGGTCCACGCCTCGTCGAGGACCAGCAGCTCCGGCTCGGCGAGCAGCGCCTGGGCGACGGCGACCTTCTGGCTGGTGCCCTTGGAGAGTTCGGCGAGCGGCGTACGGGCGTGCTCGGCCGCGCCGAGCCGGGTCAGCCAGCCCGTGGCGCGCCGGCGGGCCGCCGACCGGGTCAGGCCGTGCACGCGGCCCAGGTGCGTCAGGTAGTCGAGCGCGGTGAAGGGGAGGGCCGCCGGGAAGCGCTCCGGTACGTACGCCGTGCGCGGCCGGGCGGTGACGCGGCCCTCGGTCGGCGCGTCGATCCCGGCGAGCAGCCGCAGCAGGGTCGACTTGCCCGTGCCGTTCGTGCCGGTGACCCGGGTCAGCGTGGCCGCCGGCAGCGCGAGGTCGACCCCGCGCAGCACCCACGGTCCGCGGACCCCGTAGCGCCGGCCCACCCCCTCTAACATCAGCTGCCCGACTTCGCGGCGACCAGCTCGCTGGGGCGGACGATGACGAAGCCCTCGCCCGAGAGCACCAGCTGGACCGCTTCGCCGGAGCCGCCGCGGATCATCGAGCCGACGGACTGGGAGCGGTGCAGCGAGGTCTGGAGGCTGGCGCTCCAGCCGACGACCGCGTCCGTGTCGACGTACACCGGCTGCTGGGCCGAGACCGGTATCACGATGGGGCTGCCCTCGCAGATCACGGCGAGCTTGCCGTAGCCGGAGAAGACGCTGTTGAAGAGGCCGCCGCCGGCGGCGCCGACGCCCTTGACCGTCTTGATCTCGTAGGAGAGCGTCGGGTCGAAGCACAGCACGTTGCGGCCGTTGATGGTCAGGGCGTCGCCCTGCTCGACCTCGACGATGAAGCAGTTCGCGGCCTCGTGGGCGAACCACACCTCGCCCTGTCCGCTCACCGTCATCA
Source organism: Streptomyces sp. NPDC047315 (assembly GCF_040643215.1). NCBI lineage: Bacteria > Bacillati > Actinomycetota > Actinomycetes > Kitasatosporales > Streptomycetaceae > Streptomyces > Streptomyces sp. NPDC047315. Next base: position 34,179 of record NZ_JBEYTZ010000036.1, read on the forward strand.
GCGCCAGGCCCTCGCCGGTCACGGCGCGCTTGAGCATGCCGCCCAGGCCCTGGCCCTTGCGCTCGAACTGGAGGTTGCCGCGGTAGGCGACCATCGAGCCCTGCCGGGCGTACATCTCACCGTTCACGACGTACTTGATCGACTTGGCGTTCTGCTGCACCATGCCCGGAGCGGACGCCGGCTGGGCCATGTTCTCGGAGGCGAAGAGGTCGCTTTTCATGGGGTGCATCCTCACCCAGACGGACCTGTTTGGCCAAAGACTTACCTGTTTTGCCCCGGCTGGCAGACTGGGCGGGGTGAGCAGCGAACCCCTCAGCCCCGACGGCACCACGCCCCCTACTGGCACTGCCAGCCCCAAGGAGCCCACCAGCCCCGTCGACCCCACCGACACCGACCGTGACGCGGCGCCGCAGTTCGTGCTGCCGTTGGTCGCCCGGATCGAGAAGGCCGCTCCCCCGGCCCGTACGGACGCGTTGGAGACCGCCGCCCGCGCGGTGCTGACGATGCTGGCCGACGAGCGGTCCGTCGGGGACGGCGAGTGGGCGCGGGCGGTGCGGGACTGGCAGGACGCGCGGATCCGCAAGGTGGTCCGTCGGGCGCGCGGCGCCGAGTGGCGCAGGGCCTCGGCGCTGCCGGGCGTCACGGTGGTCGGCGCGACGGCGGAGGTGCGGGTCTTCCCGCCGGTACCGCTCGGCGGCTGGCCGAAGGACCTGGCGCGGCTCCAGGTGTCGGGGACCGACCTCACGGACCCCGAGCCGCCGGCCGCGCCCGGCCCCGAAGGGCCGGTGCTGTGGTTGAGCCCCGGGCTCGACATGTCGGCGGGCAAGGCCATGGCGCAGTCCGGGCACGGCGCCCAGCTCGCCTGGTGGGAGCTGACCGGTGCGGAGCGCGCGGCCTGGGCCGCGTCCGGGTTCGCCCTCGCGGTGCGCACGGCGGAGCCCGCGCGGTGGGAGGCGCTCGTCGCGAGCGGGCTACCGGTCGTGCGGGACGCCGGGTACACGGAGATCGCCCCCGGCTCCTGCACGGTGGTCGCCGACCATCCGGCGCTGCGGGCCCGGCTCGCCGCCAGCTGACCGCCGCGGCGGGCCGGGCCGCGCCCAGTCGAGCCGGGCCGAACCCGCGCCGCGCCGGGCCGCGGTCGTTTCGACGCCGGCCGTTTGAACACCGGCCGGCCCGATTGCGTACCTCCCACTGCCGTCGCACCGATGACGCCGACCACGCCGACATCGGTCCGGCGGCCGACGGAACGGATTCGTCGAAGGCACATCGGCTCGGGAGGCACCTTGCAGCGGCGCATCAACGGAACGGCCCTGATCATCGCGGCCCTCCTCGCCACGGTCGGGGCGCTGGCGTTCCCGGTGTGGTCGTACGCGGACCGCTCGGGCACCGGACGGGACAAGCTCGCCGCCGCCACCGTGGCGACCCCGTACGGGCCGCTGTCCGCCACCGACCGCGACTTCCTCGTGAAGGTCCGGCTCGCCGGCCTGTGGGAGCTGCCCGCGGGCCAGCAGGCCATCGAGCGGGCGCCGACCCGGGCCATCAAGGACGCGGGCGACCACCTCGTCGTGGGCCACGCGGACCTGGACGCCCGCGCCCGCGACGTGGCGGCCAAGCTCGGGATCGAGCTGCCGAACCAGCCGAACGAGCAGCAGCAGGGGTGGCTGCGGGAGCTGTCCGCGGCCAGCGGCCGGGAGTACGAGCGGAAGTTCGCGAACCTGCTGCGCAACGCCCACGGCAAGGTCTTCGCCCTGATCGCCCAGGTCCGGCACACCACCCGCAACTCCCTGATACGCCAGTTGGCGACGGACGCCAACCAGACCGTGCTGGACCACATCACCATGCTGGAGGCCACCGGTCTGGTCGACTTCGACGCGATCGCGAACGAGGCGGCGGACGGCACGACCGCGAGCCCGACCGGCCCGCCGCCGCCGGCCGGCGGGGTGCCGACGGCCCCCGACGCGGCGCAGCCGACCGGGAGCGGCACCTTCACGTCCCGCCCGTCGACCGGGCCGGGGGCGCCCACGGCCGTCAACACCGACCGCCCGGCCCCGCCCGCCGACGCCCTCGACACCCTCGCGCCGGCGCCGTCCTGAACTCCCCCGGATTTCCCCACGCGCGACGGGAACCTCAAATCCTCCTCTGAACGTCCCCCTTCTGGGATTCATCGTCGAGCTACGGGGCCATGACCCCTGCACGCACCGTCGCACGGCGCAGTCACCAGGGGGAGGAACGATGCGACACAGCACGCTCGGCACCGGCATCGGCTGGCGACCGGAGATCGCGGAGGCGGTGGAGCGCCTCAGCGGTGTCGACTGGGTCGAAGTCGTCGCGGAGAACGTGTGTCCCGGCCACGTGCCGGCGTCCCTCACCCGGCTGCGCGCCCGCGGCACCACCGTCGTCCCACACGGTGTCTCCCTGGGCCTGGGCGGCGCCGACCGCCCCAGCGAGCAGAAGCTGAAGGACCTCGCGGAGCGGGCCGTGGCGCTGGACGCGCCGCTGGTCACCGAGCACATCGCATTCGTACGGGCGGGCGGCGCGCGCACCGCGTCCCCGGTGCTGGAGGCCGGGCACCTGCTGCCGGTGCCGCGCACCCGCGACGCGCTGGCCGTGCTGTGCGAGAACGTCCGCATCGCGCAGGACCAGTTGCCCGTGCCGCTGGCGCTGGAGAACATCGCGGCCCTCATCGCCTGGCCCGGCGAGGAGATGTCGGAGGGGCAGTTCCTGGCGGAGTTGGTGGAGCGGACCGGGGTGCGGCTGCTGATCGACGTGGCCAACCTCCACACCAACCACGTCAACCGGGGCGAGGACCCCGCCAAGGCCCTGGCCGAGCTGCCCGTGGAGGCGATCGCGTACGTCCACGTCGCCGGCGGCGTCGAGCGGGACGGGGTCTGGCACGACACCCACGCCCACCCCGTTTCCGAGCCCGTGCTGGACGTGCTGCGCGAGTTGGTGTCGCGGGTGGCGCCGCCGGGGGTGCTGCTGGAGCGGGACGACAACTTCCCGCCGCAGGAGGAGTTGGCGGCGGAGCTGACCGCGATCCGTACGGTGCTGGCTTCGGCCCGCCCGCACCCGGACGACGCGGTCGCCGCGGACGAGTCCGTCGCGGGCAGCGGGCCGTCGCCCTCCCCCGCTCCCCAAGAGCAGGCGGACGGGGCGACGGAGCCCGCCCGGGAGCGGCTGGCGATCTCCCAGGCCGCGCTGTTGTCGGCGCTGGTCGCCGGGACGCCCGCGCCGGAGGAGTTCGACCAGCGCCGACTGCGGGTGCAGAGCCGTGCGTTGACGGTCAAGCGGGCGCAGGTCGTGGCGAAGATCGCGCCGGAGCTTCCGCAGATCCTCGGCGACGGGTACCGTGCCGCCTTCCTCGCGTACGCGGGGAAGCGTCCGATGCGCGCGGGGTACCGTCGGGACGCGCTGGACTTCGTCGAACAGCTGTTGGTCGCCGGCCGTCCCGAGGACGAGCGGACGCGTCGGCAGCTGACGCGTTGGTGGCAGGAGCGCACCGGGGAGCGCCGCCCGCGCCGCGCCACCCGGATCGTCCGTGCGGCCCGGGCCGCACTCGTGGGGAGGTAGTCGTGGGACTGAGCAGCGTCGCCGTGCTGGTGAACGTCGTCGTGGGGGTCCTCACCGTCTGGCTGGTCGTCGAGGCGTCGGTGTCCCGCCGGCACCGCCGGCGCGGCATGGTCAAGGGCGGGGGCACCCGGGTCGACGACGTGTACGAGGCCGCGTTCCTCAGCGGCGGCCCGCTGCGCGTCGTGGACGCCGCGCTGGTCGAACTGGTCGCCGACGAACGCGTCAAGCTGGCCGAGCCCGGCATCGTCTCGGTCGTCCGGGCCGAGGCCCGCGACGCGGTGGAGCAGGCGGTGCTCGACGCGGCCGAGAGCGCGCCGAACGGCTCGCTGTCCGCGCTGCGGCACACGGCCGCCCGCTCGGCCACGATCCAGTCGTTGGGGCACCGGCTCGCGGGACAGGGGCTGATGGTCACGCCCACCCGGGACCGTCGGACGCTGCGGATCTGGGCGCTGACGCAGAAGACGGTGTTCCTGTTCGCGCTGTTCGCCTCCTTCGTGCTCACCGCGGCGAACTACGACTACGACCTGCCGGTCGTGACCGGGCCGTTCGTCCTCCACGTCGGCCCGATGCTGCTGGTCGGCGCGGTCGTCGCGGGGGTCGTACGGAGCAAGGTTCGCAGCCGGACCACCAAGGCCGGTCTGAAGGCGCTCGCCGACCACCGGGAGCGGAACGAGAAGACGCAGTCGCCCGCGGGCCTGGTGGTGGTGAAGGGCCTGAAGAAGGGCATCGAGGACCCCACCGTCCAGAAGGTGATGGTCGCCGCGGCTGCGGTGGCGTTCGTCGCGGTCGCCGCTCCCGCCGCCATGGCCGCCGACGGCTCGTCGCAGGCCGCGTGGTGCGGCTCGGGCGCGACGACGAGCTGCGGCGGCAGCGAGGACAAGAAGGGCGGTTCGAGCTGCGGCGGGGGCGGCGGAAGTTGCGGCGGTGACGGAGGCGGCTGCGGGGGCGGCGGCTGCGGTGGTTGCGGGGGCTGCGGCGGCTGATCCCGCCCGCGCCCCGCTCGTCGCCGCCCGTTCGTCGCAGCCCGCTTGAGTCGTCGCAGCCCGCCAGGAAGGAGTGGCAAGGGCACAGGGCGGACCTCGGCACCGGTCCGCCCCCGTACGGATCGTCGGGCGCGGCCGGTGTCGCGCCCGCTCAGGGGGAGACACATGAACGACCGTCCGCTACTCAGCTTCGTCCTCGCCGTGCTCGTCGGCTCGCTCAGCGTGTTCCTGGTCGCCGCGGCCCTCTCCGTCCGCACGCGACGGGCGTCGCACGGCAAGGACCGTTCGATCCGCAGCATCTACGAGGCCGCGTTCCTCATCGCCGGGCCGCCGCGCGTCGTCGACACGGCCGTCGCCGGGCTCAACGAGGACGGGAAGCTCGACATCACCGCGCCGCGGCCGGTCTCGGGCCACGGCATCGTCACGGTGCGTGGCTCCCGCGCCCGCGACGCCGTCCAGCAGGGCGTACTCGACCTCGCCAGGCAGTACGACCACGGGGAGCTCAGGGACCTGCGGAAGGCGGCGGTCGCCGCGCCCGTCGTCCAGGAGATCGGCGACCGGCTCGCCGACCAGGGGCTGATGAGCCGCCCCACGTGGCAGCGCCGGGTGGTGCGGCGCATGGCGCTCGCCCTGGTCGCGGCCTGTCTGCTCGGCCTGGTCGGCTCCCTCGTCTTCACCTTCGTGACCCTGTCCGACGACGAGCCGTTCATCCTGTCCGTCCTGCCGCAGTTGCTCGGCGGCGCGCTCGTCGGGGGCCTGGTCAACGGCCGGCTGCGCCGACGGGTGACCAGGACCGGCCGGAAGGCGCTGCGAATGTACCGCGGGACGCACAGCGCCAGTCGGGCCACCAGGGTGCGGGTGGCGCTGGTCGGCCCGAGCATGGTGCCCGACCACGACGTACGGGTCTTGATGGCCGCCGCGGCTGCGGTCCCGATCGCCGTCGCGACCGCGGGCCCCTTCTCGTCGTCCTTTGACTCCGTCACCCCCTCGGCCGGGGCGAGTTGGTGCGGCAGCAGCGACGGCGGCGGCTCCGGCTCCGGCTGCGGCATGAGCAGCGGCTGCGGAGGCGGAGGGGGCTGCGGCGGCGGGAGCGGTGGAGGCGGCGGAGGAGGGGGCGGAGGCGGCTGTGGTGGCGGTGGCGGCGGCTGCGGAGGAGGGGGCGGCTGACGGGCGCACACCAGCGGGCGCACGGCGCATAGGAGGCATTGGCCGCGACACCACACAAAGGTGCTTTACAGCTCGACACATACCCCGAAAAATCCCTGCACTGCACTACCGTCCGCACGAAGGGAACGGAACGTGACGAGAGCAGGGTTGGCGTACGGACTCGTGGCCGGACTCGGCTCGCTGGTGGTCTCGGCACTCGCCGTGCCGACCGCCAACGGCCTGGCCCCCGGCCGCGAGGCCCCGCCCGACGCCGAGTCCCGCGGCACGGCGGTCGCCGCCGAGCGCGCCGCAGCGGCCGGCGTCTCCTTCGGCACCTGTCCGAAGGAGGAGTCACTGCCGTCGTCCGTCTCCTGCGGCACGGTCGAGGTGCCGCTGGACTACGCGCGACCCGACGGCCGGACGATCCGACTGACCGTCAGCCGGAAGCTGGCCGCCGGCGAAACCACCGAGCACCAGGGCGCGTTGGTCTACAACCCCGGCGGACCCGGCGCCTCCAGCATGCACTTCCCGCTCTACGCCGGGCTGCCCGAGTGGCGGCGACTGGCCCGCGCGTACGACCTGGTGGGCTACGCGCCGCGGGGCGTCGGCCGCTCCGCGCCGCTGTCCTGCCAGGACGCCGAGGACCACGTGAAGGCGCCGACGCAGTCCCCCGCGGTCCCGTCGGAGGCGTTCAAGCGGGAGCGGATCGCCGAGGCGCGGGCGTACGCGGACGGCTGCGCGCGCCGGGCGGGCGACGCCCTGCGGCACTACACGTCCCTCAACAACGCCCGGGACCTCGACGTGTTGCGCGCGGCGCTCGGCGAGCAGCGGCTGACCTTCATGGGCGCCTCGTACGGCACCTACATCGGGGCGCTGTACGCCACCCTGCACCCCTCGCACGTACGGCGCATGGTCTTCGACTCGGCAGTGCACCCGGCCCGCGAGAAGATCTGGTACCGCAACAACCTCGACCAGTCACTGGCGTTCGAGCGCCGCTGGGCGGACTTCCGGGCGTGGGTCGCCCGGCACGACGCCACCTTCGGCCTGGGCACCACGCCCGAGGAGGTCGCCGACCGCTACGAGGAGGCGAAGGCGAAGCTCGCCGACGAGCCCGCGGGCGGGGTGGTGGGCCCCGGCCAACTCCAGTCGGCGTTCCTGGGCGCCGGGTACTACGACGACTACTGGGTGCCGCGCGCGACCGCGCTCTCCGAGTACCTGCGCGGCAACGACGAACCGCTGATCGCCCAGGCCGCGCCGCGGCGCGGGCAGGCGAAGGCGGCGGAGAACGCGAACGCGGTGTACACGGCCGTCGAGTGCAACGACGCGCCCTGGCCCACCGAGTGGGAGGTCTGGGACCGCGACAACACCGAACTGGCGCGCAGGGCGCCGTTCGAGACCTGGGACAACGCCTGGCTGAACCTGCCGTGCGCCTTCTGGTCCGCGCCGCGTCAACAGCCGCTCCAGGTGCGCACCCGCTGGGGCCAACTGCCGCCCGTGCTGATCCTGGCCGCGGAGCGGGACGCGGCGACGCCCTACGCGGGGGCGAAGGAGTTGACCCGGCGGCTCAAGGGCGCCGTGCTGATCACGGAGGAGGACGCCGGCACCCACGGCATCGGCGGCGGGCCGAACGACTGCGTGAACTCGTACCTGGAGGAGTACCTGCTCCGCGGCGAGGCGCCGGTGCGGCGCGCGTCGTGCGCGCCGCACCCGGAGCCCGACCCGGTGTCGCTGGACCGGAGCGCGCCGCAGCCCGTGCTGCCGCGCACCCCCGTCTGATCTTCCGGGTCCCGGTGGCGGGGCCGTCGGCCGGCTCCGCCACCACATCACCGGCCCGGGGACTCCCCGGGCCGCAGCCGAAAGATTACGCCAGTCCCGCCACCAGCTCGGCCACGGACTTCCTACGGCCCGTGCTGCATCCCCCGGGGGACAACCCCCGGACCCCCGGCCGGAGACTACGCAAGGCCCGCCACCAGCTCGGACACGGACTTCCTACGGCCCGTGAAGAACGGGATCTCCTCGCGGACGTGCATCCGGGCGTCCGAGGCGCGCAGATGGCGCATCAGGTCGACGATGCGGTGCAGCTCGTCCGCCTCGAAGGCGAGGATCCACTCGTAGTCACCGAGGGAGAACGACGCGACCGTGTTGGCGCGCACGTCCGGGTAGCCGCGGGCCATCTTGCCGTGCTCGGCGAGCATCCGGCGGCGCTCCTCGTCGGGCAGCAGGTACCAGTCGTACGAGCGCACGAAGGGATACACGCTGACGTAGTCGCGCGGGTTCTCGTCGGCGAGGAACGCCGGGATGTGCGACTTGTTGAACTCGGCGGGGCGGTGCAGCGCCATGTTCGACCAGACGGGCTCCAGCGCGCGCCCGAAGCGGGTGCGGCGGAAGAGGTTGTACGCCTCCTGGAGTTCGTCCGCGGTCTCGGCGTGCCACCAGATCATCAGATCGGCGTCGGCACGCAGCCCGGAGAGGTCGTACGTGCCGCGGATCTTGATGTCCTTGGCGGCGAGCTGGTCGAACAGGTCCTGGACCTCGTCGGCGTAGCCGGCGCGGTCGTCGGGCAGCACGTCGCGCAGCTTGAAGACCGACCACAGCGTGTACCGGATGACCTCGTTGAGGTCTTTGGCCTTCTTGCCCGCGTTCGGAATCTTTTCTGGCGCACTCATGAGGCCATTGTCCCGCGTCCCGATCGGCGCTCGTCAGCAGGGTGGTCCTGGTGGAGGACCTCGTCCGCGGCGCGCTGTCCGTCGGCGATGCAGGCGGGGATGCCGACGCCGTCGTAGGCCGCCCCGCAGACCCGTAGACCGGGCAGTTTGGCGACTTCGGCGCGGATCCGGGCGGTGCGCGCGACGTGGCCGACGGGGTACTGCGGCAGGCCGCCGATCCAGCGGGTGACCTCGCTGGCCACGGGTCGGGCGGCGAGCCCGACGGCGTCGCCGAGGTCCCGCAGGGACGCCTCGACGAGTTCGGCGTCCTCGCGGTGCAGGTGCTCCTCCTCGCCGTACCGGCCGAGCGAGGTCCGCAGCACGAAGAGGTCGGCGGAGCCGTCGGCCACCCACTGCCACTTCTGGCTGGAGAAGGTGGACGCCTTGATCGACCGGCCGTCGACGGGCGGTACGAGGAAGCCGCTGCCGTCGGGCAGCGCGCCCAGCTCGGAGCGGCGGAAGGCCAGGGTGACCAGGGACATCGAGGCGTACTCGATGGTTCCGAGTTCGGTGGCGGCGGCCGGGGACTCGCCGGAGAGCAGTTCGGCGGCCGACCAGGCGGGGGTGGCGATGATCACGGCGTCCGCGGTGAGGGTGTCGCTGTCGGTGCGCACCCGCCAGCCGTCGGCGCCGGCGCGGGCCAGGCCGAGCACGCGCGTCCCGGTGCGCAGTTCGCCGCCGGCGGCGCGCACCGCGTCGGCGACGGCGAGCGGCAGGGTGCCGACGCCGCCGTCGATGCCGAGGAAGACGGGTCCGCCCTGCTGCTGCGCCTGTGCTTCGGCCTGGACCTCGCGCACGGCGTCGAGGAGCGAGGGGTGCCGTCGGGCGGCCTCGAAGAGCCGGGGGACGGCCGCCCGCATCGAGATGCGGTACGAGTCGCCGGCGTACACCCCGCCGAGCAGCGGTTCCACCAGCCGGTCGACGACCTCGCGGCCGAGGCGTTCGGCGACGTACTGCCCGATGGCGACGTCGTCGCCGACTTCGGCGGGGGCGAGTTCGCCTTCCCGGACGATCCGGGCGAGGCCCTCGTCGGAGAGCAGCGCGCCGAGGGCGTCGGGGCCGGCGGGCACGCCCATCACGTGGCCGCGCGGCATGGGCCGCAGTGCGCCGCGGGTCCAGATGGACGCGGTGCTGGTGGCGGGCGGCTGGAGCCGGTCGCCGAGGCCGACGGCCCGGGCCAGGTCGACGGCCTCGGGGCGGCGCGCCAGCATCGACTCGGCGCCCAGGTCGACCGGGGCGCCGGCGATCTCGCCGCGGTGGAGCTTGCCGCCGAGCCGGCCGCCGGCCTCCAGCAGGGTCACCCGCGCTCCGGCGGTGACCAGCCGATGGGCGGCGGCGAGCCCGGAGATGCCGCCTCCGATGACGACGACGTGACGGGCGGGCGGTCCCGACCCGGGTGCGGTGTCCACATGCTGGGAAGACATGCCCCCACTGTCTCAGACCCCGCTGCGGGCCCCGAACGTGACCGGTGCGGAACGGGTGTGCGCGAGGTGGGCGGGGGCGGGCCGCCGACGGGCTCCCCGTAGCGTATGGACCATGACAGCAGAGCGACTGGTGGTCATCGGGGGCGACGCGGCGGGCATGTCGGCCGCGTCGCAGGCGCGCAGGTTCCGCACGCCCGAGGAGTTGGAGATCGTCGCGTTCGAACGCGGGCACTTCAGCTCGTTCTCGGCGTGCGGCATCCCGTACTGGATCGGCGGTCAGGTCGCCGAGCGCGACGACCTGATCGCCCGTACGCCCGCCGAGCACCGCGAGCGCGCGATCGACCTGCGGATGCGTACGGAGGTCACGGAGGTCGACACCGCGCGCGGCCGGGTCCGCTCGCGCGACCTGGAGACCGGCGCGGAGGGCTGGACCGGGTACGACAAGCTCGTGATCGCGACCGGCGCCCGCCCCGTCCGCCCGCCGATCCCCGGCATCGACGCCCCCGGGGTGCACGGCGTGCAGACCCTCGACGACGGGCAGGCGCTCATCGACGCGATCGGGGCCACCGCGGGCCGCCGCGCGGTCGTCGTGGGCGCCGGCTACATCGGCGTCGAGATGGCCGAGGCGATGCTCAACCGCGGCTTCGAGGTCACCGTCCTGAACCGCGGCGAACAGCCGATGGCCACGCTCGACCCCGACATGGGTCGGCTCGTGCACACCGCGATGGACGGACTGGGCATCACCACGGTCGACCGCGCCGAGGTCACCGCGGTGCTGACCGGCCCGGACGGCCGGGTGCGCGCGGTCACCACGGCGGACGCCGAGTACCCGGCCGACGTCGTGGTGCTGGGCATCGGCGTCGAACCGGCGACGGAACTGGCCCGCGCGGCGGGGCTGCCGCTGGGCGCGTACGGCGGCCTGCTCACGGACCTGTCGATGCGGGTGCGCGGGCAGGAGGCGATCTGGGCGGGCGGCGACTGCGTGGAGGTGCTGGACCTGGTCTCGGGACGCGAGCGGTACGTGCCGCTGGGCACCCACGCCAACAAGCACGGCCAGGTCATCGGCGCGAACGTGGGCGGCGGCTACGGGACGTTCCCCGGCGTCGTCGGCACCGCCGTCAGCAAGGTCTGCGACCTGGAGATCGCCCGCACCGGGCTGCGGGAGAAGGACGCGTCGGCGGTGGGCCTCCAGTACGTCACCGCCACCGTCGAGTCCACCGCACGCGCCGGCTACTACCCCGACGCGGGCCTGATGACCGTCAAGATCATCGCGGAGCGGGGCACCGGGCGTCTGCTGGGCCTGCAGATCGTGGGGCGGGAGGGGGCGGCGAAGCGGGTGGACATCGCGGCGGTGGCGTTGACGGCGGGGATGACGGTCGAGCAGATGACCGCGCTCGACCTCGGCTACGCGCCCCCGTTCTCCCCGGTCTGGGACCCGGTCCTCGTGGCCTCCCGCCGCGCCACCAAACTCCTGACCAAGCGCCCGTGACCCCCCGCGCGACCGTGCGGAACGTCTCCACGCGGTTCCTCGCGCCCCTGACACCTCCGCGGTAGCCCTGCGGGGCGCGTTGGCCTGTGCGGTCCGGTGGGCTGGTCGCGCAACTCCCCGCGAAAGTACCCACCCGCCGTTGTCCCACGGGGCGCGTGGAGCAGCGTGCCCGCGGGGCTAACGGCGAGTAGGCCCACCAAGCCCGCCGCAGGCGTCACGCGCTCGACGTCTCCGTGTGGACGAAGTCCACGAGACGGGTCAGCGCGTCCGGGTCCATCGTCGGCAGGACCCCGTGGCCCAGGTTGAACACGTGCCCCTCCAACCCCTCCGCCGCCTCCAGCACCTCACGCGTCTTCGCCTCCACCGCCGCGGTCGGCGCGAACAGGACCGCGGGGTCGAGGTTCCCCTGGAGCGCCTTGCCCGGCCCCACGCGGCGGGCCGCCTCGTCGAGGGGGACGCGCCAGTCGACGCCGACCACGTCCGCGCCGGCCTCGCCGAGCAGGCCGAGCAGTTCGCCGGTGCCCACGCCGAAGTGGATGCGGGGCACGCCGTAGCCCGCGACGGAGTCGAAGACCTTGGTGGACGCCGGCATCACGGAGCGCCGGTAGTCCGCCGGGGCGAGCGCCCCGACCCAGGAGTCGAAGAGCTGCACCGCGCTCGCGCCCGCCTCGATCTGGACCTTCAAGAACGTGGAGGTGATCCCCGCGAGCCGGTCCAGCAGGTCCGCCCACAGCTCCGGGTCGCCGTACATCAGCGCCTTGGTGTGCTCGTGGTTGCGCGAGGGGCCGCCCTCCACGAGGTAGCTGGCGAGCGTGAAGGGCGCGCCGGCGAAGCCGATCAGCGGGGTGGAGCCCAGCTCCGCGGTCAGCAGCCCGATCGCCTCGGTGACGTACCGGACGTCGTCGGGGGTCAGCTCCCGCAGCCGGTCCAGGTCCGCGCGGCTGCGGATCGGCTCGGCGACGACGGGCCCCACGCCCGGCTTGATGTCGAGGTCGACGCCGATGGCCTTGAGCGGGACGACAATGTCGCTGAAGAAGATCGCCGCGTCGACCCCGTGCCGCCGCACCGGCTGGAGGGTGATCTCCTTGACCAGCTCCGGCCGCATGCAGGACTCCAGCATCGGGATGCCCTCGCGCACCTTCAGGTACTCGGGCAGCGAGCGCCCCGCCTGGCGCATGAACCACACCGGGGTGTGGGGCACCGGCTCTCGTCGGCACGCCTTCAAGAAGGCGGAGTCGTGCGTCTTCGGCTGGGGGCCCGCGGGGCGGTCGTTGGCGCTCACGCCCAAATCTTCGCACGTACCCGGAAAGCGGCCGTCGGGTGCGGGGTGTCCTTCCCTGCGCGCACGCCCCGTTCCGCCTAGTCTTCCCCGCATGGCTGCGGCTCAGGGACGTTTTTCCGATCATGCTGAACATGCTGGACCTTCAGAGGGCGCCGACTCGTCGTCGGGCGCGGAGCAGAACGCCGTCCCCCGGGCGTTCCGGCTGGCGGTCGAAGCGCTACGGACCGCGCAGCTGCGCCCCGAGGTCGAACTGGACCCGGCCCGCCCCCCGCAGCGGCTCGCCCCGCACGCGTACGCGGTGGAGGCGGCGGTCGTCGACGAGGGCGAGGACCTGGCGGACGGCCGGCTGGTGCTGCTGCACGACCCCGACGGGCACGAGGCCTGGCAGGGCACCTTCCGTCTGGTGACGCTGGTGCGCGCGGAGTTGGAGCCGGAGATGGCCGCGGATCCGCTGTTGCCGGAGGTGTGTTGGTCGTGGTTGACGGGTGCGCTGGAGGCGCGCGGCCTGTCGTACGGGGAGCCGAGCGGCACCGTCACCCGGGCGAGCTCTCACTATTTCGGTGGACTCGGCCAGCGCCGCCCCGCGACGCAGATCGAGATCCGCGCGTCGTGGACCCCGAGGGAGGGGCACTGCTCGGCGCCGGACGCGGCGGCGCACCTCGCCGCCTGGTGTGACCTGCTGTGTCAGATCGCGGGGCTGCCGCCGGCGCCGGTGGGTACGGCGGACATGGCGACGGGCGTGGTGACGCTTCCGCAGCGGCGGGGGCCGCAGCACCGCTGACGTCCGCCGGCGCACGCGGTGCGCGGCGACTCGTGCGGCCCGGGACACTGGTCCCGGGCCGCACCGCTGTCAGGGGCCGCGGTGCGCCGTCGACCCCCCACTGTCCGACCCGCCAGCCGACGGACCGTCAGCTCACTCGTAGGATGATCGATCACGCGTCCGAATTGCACTAATTGTTACTCACCAAATCGTGATCATTCCCTAAAGGACGCCCGTCGGGCTGCCGAAGAGGTCAGTGACCCTAACTTCACGGAACGCCCCGGCTTCATCCCCGAGCCGGCCCCGTCCCCGCACCTTCCCCCCAGGAGGAGCCCGGTGTCCGTCCTTCTCGAGCAGCCCGCAAGCCTGGTCGCCTATCGTCCGAACAAGCCGACGGCCATGGTCGTCGTGGCCGACCCGCGCGTCCGCTCCACCGTCACCCGCCACCTGTGGGCCCTCGGCGTACGGGACGTCATCGAGGCGTCGTCCATCGCGGAGGCCCGCCCCCGCATCGCCAACCCGCGCGACATCTGCGTCGCCGACGTCCACCTGCCCGACGGCTCGGGGCTCACCCTGCTGTCCGAGACCCGCGCCGCCGGCTGGCCGAACGGCCTCGCGCTCTCCGCGGCCGACGACATCGGCGCCGTGCGCAACGCCCTGGCGGGCGGGGTCAAGGGCTACGTGGTCACCGGCACCCGCACGAACATCGGCCACCCCACCCGCCCGGGCGCCGCCCCCATCGGGGCCGCAGCCGCCCGGCTGGGCCACCGCCGCCCCCCGGGCGCCCCGAGCCACCCGGGCGGCTACCGGGAGCTGTCGGGCCGCGAGGTCGAGGTCCTGCGGCTGGTGGCGGAGGGCCAGTCGAACAAGGCCATCGGCGTCTCCATGGGCCTGTCGGCGCTGACCGTCAAGAGCCACCTGGCGCGCATCGCGCGCAAGCTCGGCACCGGCGACCGCGCGGGCATGGTCGCGGTGGCGCTGCGCACCGGAATCATCCACTGACCCACCCGCTCCCCCGCGCTTCCCCCGTGCGCCTGTCGACGGATCGTTTCCGTCGACAGGCGCACGCCGTTCACGGATACCCTTGACACGTGACCGACGCCCGAAACACCGCAGCAGAGACCGCACTGCGAACCGCCGGGGGCGCTCCCCCGGACGCCGGCGTCGCAGCCGAAGAGGCCCCGATCCCCCTGTTGGAGCCGCGTGAGGGCATTCCGCCCGTGGTTGCCGACGCCCAGGCGCTCGCCGAGGTCGTCGCCGCCTTCGCGGCGGGCAGCGGCCCGGTCGCGGTGGACGCCGAGCGGGCCTCGGGATACCGCTACGGCCAGCGGGCCTATCTGGTCCAGCTGCGCCGCTCGGGGGCGGGCAGCGCGCTGATCGACCCCGTCGGCTGCCCCGACCTCTCCGCCCTCGGCGCCACGCTCGGCGACACCGAGTGGATCTTGCACGCCGCGACGCAGGACCTGCCCTGCCTCCGGGAGATAGGCATGGTTCCCAGCCGGCTCTTCGACACCGAGCTGGCCGGCCGCCTCGCCGGCTTCCCGCGCGTCGGACTGGGCGCGATGGTCGAGTCCGTACTCGGCTACGCCCTGGAGAAGGGCCACTCCGCGGTCGACTGGTCCACCCGCCCGCTGCCCGAACCGTGGCTGCGGTACGCCGCGCTCGACGTGGAGCTCCTGATCGACCTGCGGGACGCCCTGGAGAAGGAGCTGGACCGGCAGGGGAAGCTGGAGTGGGCGCACGAGGAGTTCGAGTCGATCGCCTCCGCGCCGCCGCCCGCGCCGCGCAAGGACCCCTGGCGCCGCACCTCCGGCATGCACAAGGTGCGCCGGCGTCGACAGATGGCGGTCGTCCGGGAGCTGTGGACCACGCGCGACCTGATCGCCCAGCGGCGGGACGTCTCGCCGGGCAAGGTGCTCAGCGACGCCGCGATCGTCGAGGCGGCGCTGGCCCTGCCGGCGCACGTCCACTCGCTGAGCGGACTGACCGGTTTCAGCCATCGCATGGGCCGGCGGCAGCTGGAGCAGTGGCAGGCGGCGATCGACCGGGCGAAGTCGCTCCCGGACGGTGAGCTGCCGCAGCAAGGGCAGCCGCTGAACGGTCCGCCGCCACCGCGCGCCTGGGCGGACAAGGACCCCGCGGCGGCGGCCCGCCTGTCCGCGGCGCGGGCGGCGGTCTCGGCGCTGGCGGAGGAGCTGCACCTGCCCCAGGAGAACCTGATCTCGCCGGACACGGTGCGGCGGATCTGCTGGGAGCCGCCGAAGGATCGCTCGCCGGAGTCGGTGACGTCCGCGCTGCGGTTGCTCGGGGCGCGGGCTTGGCAGGCGGCGCTGGTGTCCCCCGCGCTGTCTCGTGCCCTGACCCCGACGAAGTAACCCCCCTTCGCCCTCCGGGCGCGGGGGGGGGAAGCCCGGCGGCCGGCTTCCTGCGCCGCTGGCCATACCCGCCACTGCCCTGGGGGGCGCGTTGGTCTGTGCGGCCCTGCATGGGGCTTGCTCGCACAGTTCCGCCCCAAAACCCTCCCGCTGCAACCCCGCGGGTGCACTGCCCCCTGCGGCCCAGTGGGTGGCTTGTCGCGCAGTTCCCCGCGCCCCTGATTCGCTGCCCCCGTCATTTGTCTGCGGGCCGAGCTGCGGGTTTTAGGGGCGCGGGGAACTGCGCGACAAGCCCACCACCGGCCGGTGGAGACCAACGCTCCCGCAGGGGAACGGCGGGCATGTCCGGCCGCGCCGAGGGACCCGCGCTGACGCCGCAAGGCATGCGCAGCGCGCGTGGCGTGGGGTGTGACGTTCACCGCTCGGCGTGCGGGGGGTGGGCACTAGGGTTACCCGTAAGTAGCATGAGGGGGAAGCGCGCGCTTAGCCCCACTCGGCGCACGCCCCGCAGCAGTGCCATCCCGCACCCTGGAGGAGAGCCATCGTGCCTCGTACCGTCAGGGACGTCGTCTTCGTCGACGGCGTCCGCACCCCGTTCGGCAAGGCGGGCCCGAAGGGCATCTACCACGAGACCCGCGCCGACGATCTCGTCGTCAAGGCGATCCGGGAGCTGCTGCGCCGCAACCCGGCCCTCGACCCGGCGAAGATCGACGAGGTCGCCATCGCCGCGACCACCCAGATCGGCGACCAGGGGCTGACCATCGGCCGCACCGCCGGCATCCTCGCGGGCCTGCCGCAGTCCGTGCCGGGCTACTCCGTCGACCGGATGTGCGCGGGCGCGCTCACCGCGGTGACGACGACGGCCGGCTCGATCGCGTTCGGCGCGTACGACGTGGTCATCGCCGGCGGCGTGGAGCACATGGGCCGCCACCCGATGGGCGAGGGCGTCGACCCCAACCCCCGCTTCGTCAGCGAGAAGCTCGTTGACGAGTCCGCCCTCTTCATGGGCATGACCGCGGAGAACCTGCACGACCGCTACCCCTCCATCACCAAGCAGCGCGCCGACGAGTACGCCGTGCGCTCGCAGGAGAAGGCGGCCAAGGCGTACGCGAACGGCACGATCCAGCAGGACCTGGTGCCGATCTCGATCCGCCGCACCACCCCCGAGGGCGGGGAGACCGGCTGGGGCCTGGCCACCCAGGACGAGCCGATGCGCCCGGGCACCACGCTGGAGAACCTCGCCGCGCTGAAGACCCCCTTCCGCACCCACGGCCGGGTCACCGCCGGCAACGCCGCCGGGCTCAACGACGGCGCCACCGCCGCCGTGATCGCCTCCGAGGACTTCGCGCGCGAGAACGGCCTGCCGGTCAAGATGCGCCTGGTGGCGTACTCCTTCGCCGGTGTCGAGCCGGAGGTCATGGGGTACGGACCGATCCCGGCGACCGAGAAGGCGCTGGCGCAGGCGGGCCTGTCCATCGAGGACATCGGCCTGTTCGAGATCAACGAGGCGTTCGCCGTCCAGGTGCTGGCGTTCCTGGAGCACTACGGCATCGCGGACGACGATCCGCGGGTCAACCAGTACGGCGGGGCCATCGCGTACGGCCACCCGCTGGCCTCCTCCGGCGTACGGCTGATGACCCAGCTCGCCCGCCAGTTCGAGGCGCAGCCCGAGGTCCGCTACGGCCTCACCACCATGTGCGTCGGCTTCGGCATGGGCGCGACCGTCATCTGGGAGAACCCGCACTTCGAGGGGGACAAGTGAGCACCACCGCGGAACTGCTGAAGGGTGCGGCCGAACTCTTCCCGGACGAGGTCGTCACCAGCGCGCACGTACGCCATCTGGACCTGCCCGCCGGGGCCGGCCGGTTCGCGCTGATCACCCTGGACAACGGCCTGGACCACACCAAGCCGACCACCTTCGGCCCGCAGTCGCTGGCCAACCTCGACGCCGCGCTCGACCAGGTCGAGCGGGAGGCGGCCGAGGGCTCGATCGTCGGCGTCGGCGTCACCGGCAAGCCGTTCATCTTCGCCGTCGGCGCCGACCTCAAGGGCGTGGAGCGGGTCGGCCGCCACGAGGACGCGCTGGCCATCGCCAAGGGCGGCCACGACGTCTTCAAGCGCCTGGCCTCCCTCGCGGTGCCCAGCTTCGCGTACTACAACGGCGCGGCGATGGGCGGCGGCGTGGAGGTCGGTCTGCACTGCACGTACCGCACCGTCTCGCGGGCGATCCCGGCCTTCTCGCTGCCCGAGGTCTTCCTCGGTCTGGTGCCGGGCTGGGGCGGCTGCGCCCTGCTGCCGAACCTGATCGGCGCGGACCGCGCGGTGACGGTGATCGTGGAGAACTCGCTCAACCAGAACCGCCAGATGAAGGGCGAGCAGGTCCACGCACTGGGGATCGCCGACGCGATCTTCGACGGTGCGGACTTCCTGGAGCAGTCGCTGCTGTGGACCGCTTCGGTGCTCACCGGCGCCACCGCGGTGGAGCGCGCCGAGGTCGACCGCGGCGCGGCGTGGGACGCCGCCGTCGCCCGCGGCCGGGCGATCGCGGACGCCAAGGTGCACGGCGCCGCCCCGGCCGCGTACCGCGCGCTGGAGATCGTCGCCGCGGCCAAGGACGGCGACCTCCAGGCCGGCTTCGACGCCGAGGACCGGGCGCTGGCCGACCTGATCATGGGCGGCGAGCTGCGCAGCGGCATCTACGCCTTCAACCTGGTGCAGAAGCGCGGCAAGCGGCCGGCGGGCGCGCCGGACAAGAACCTGGCCCGGCCGGTCACGAAGGTCGGCGTCGTCGGCGCGGGCCTGATGGCCTCGCAGCTGGCGCTGCTGTTCCTGCGCCGCCTCGAGGTGCCGGTCGTGCTGACCGACATCGACCAGGAGCGCATCGACAAGGGCGTGGGTTACGTCCACGGCGAGGTCGACAAGCTGCTCGGCAAGGGCCGGATCAACCAGGACAAGGCCAACCGGCTCAAGGCGCTGGTGACCGGCGTCCTCGACAAGGCCGAGGGCTTCTCGGACGCGGACTTCGTCATCGAGGCCGTCTTCGAGGAGATGCGCGTCAAGCAGCAGGTGTTCGCGGAGGTCGAGGCGGTCGCGCCCGCGCACGCGATCCTGGCCACCAACACCTCCTCGCTCTCGGTGAGCGAGATGGCCGCGAAGCTGAAGCACCCCGAGCGGGTCGTCGGCTTCCACTTCTTCAACCCGGTCGCGGTGCTGCCGCTGTTGGAGATCGTCCGCGGGGAGAAGACGGACGACGCCTCCCTCGCCACCGCCTTCGGGGTGGCGAAGAAGCTGAAGAAGACCGCGGTGCTGGTGAAGGACGCCCCGGCGTTCGTCGTGAACCGGATCCTGACCCGCTTCATGGGCGAGATCCAGAACGTGATCGACGAGGGCACCCCGGTGGCGGTGGCGGAGAAGGCGGTGGAGCCGCTGGGCCTGCCGATGTCTCCGCTGGTGCTGCTGGAGCTGGTCGGTCCGGCGATCGGGCTGCACGTCTCCGAGACCCTGAACCGTGCCTTCCCGGACCGCTTCACGGTCTCGCCGAACCTGGCCGCGGTCGTCAAGGCGGGCAAGCGGGGCTTCTACACGTACGAGTCCGGCAAGCCGGAGCTGGACCCCGAGGTCGCCGCGCTGCTGGTGCAGGGCGACGTCGTCCTGACCGAGGAGCAGGTGCGGGCGCGGGTGCTGGAGGCCGTGGCGCAGGAGATCGGCCTGATGCTGGACGAGGGCGTGGTGGCCGAGGCTCAGGACGTCGACCTGTGCCTGATCACCGGCGCCGGCTGGCCCTTCCACCTGGGCGGCATCACGCCGTACCTGGACCGTGAGGGCGTCTCGGAGCGGGTGAACGGCAAGCCGTTCCTCGCGAACGGCGTGGCGAGCGTTCCCGCCTGACGCGGTGTACGCCTGACGTGCTGAACGTCTGACGTGGTGTACGAAGGGGCCGTACGGAATCGTTCCGTACGGCCCCTTCGGCGAGAAGAGGACGCATGCGGCCCCTGTTGATCGTCGACGGTGCGAACGTCGTCGGCTCCGTTCCCGACGGCTGGTGGCGCGATCGCCGCGGCGCCGCCGAGCGACTGCGGGACCGGCTGGCGCCCCTGGCCGACGAGGGCGTACCGGGCCTGCCGGGGCCCCTGGAGGTGGTCCTGGTGGTGGAGGGCGCGGCGCGCGGCGTGGCGCCCGTGGACGGCGTACGGATCGCGGAGGCGCCCCGCAGCGGGGACGACCTGATCGCCGAACTCGCGGCGGAGGCCGGGCGCGCCGGGCGGTCGTGCGCGGTGGTCACGGCCGACCGCGAGCTGCGCGGCCGGGTACGGGCCGAGGGCGCCACGACCTTGGGTCCGCGCACCGTGTACCCCCCGCCCGCCTGAAGACCCGCCGCCGGACGAACCGTTGGCTTGTCGGCGCGGCGGGGGACATACTCGGCGCAGCGACGGCACGACGGTAGGGGCGACGGTGCGAACTGAGGACATCTGCACGGCACTTGAGGGGCTGACGGGGATCGAGGTCACCGTGCGGGACGCCGGTGCGCGGGTGGACGTCCGGGTGCCCGCCATCGACGACGCCGTGCGTCTGGCGGCCGAGCGCGTGGCACGGTTCCGCGCCATCCGCTCGCCGAACGGCGCCCCGGCGGTGGAGTTCGTCGTCTCCGACGACGACGGCGTACGGCCTCTCATCCTGGTCTCCGACGACGTCGTGTGCGCGCCGGTGGACGCCCGTGAGGTGCTGGACTCCTCGATGGTCTACGCCGTGTCGGACCCGCCGAGCCTCGTCGCGCACTCGGAGATGACACGGGACGCCGAGGCGTTGGCCCGCGCCTGCGCCGGGCCCGGCCCGAAGAACGTCTCCGGGCTCGCGGGCTCCTTCCTGCTGCTGCGCTGTTGCATCGTGGGTGCCACCCGCTTCGGGCTGCGGCCCGTGCGGGCGGTGGCCTGGTGGCAGCGGGCGTGGCACACCATCGGCGGTGACCTCCCGCTCCCTCCGTTCCGCAGCGACGCCCGCTGGGAGGAGCTGGTCCGCTCCGCGACGGAGAGCGGGCTGCCGAGCGTTCCGTCCGACGGTCCGCAGCAGGACGGCCCGGCCGCGGGGACCGACGCCCTGTGTCTGGAGGACTTCCAGCGCACCGCCCCCGCGCTGACCTTCACCCGGCTCGACGACGCGTTCCTCACGGCCTGGAAGACCCATGTGCGGATCGCGCCGGGCCGGCTCGCGGGGGCGCTGCTCGACGGCGTCGAGGGGGGCCGGGCCCGTGTGGCGCTGTACCCCGACGGCGGCGGCAGCATCGACGTACGCGTGGAGTCGGCGGGCTCCGTCCACGCCGTGCTGCAACTGCGCTTCCCGGTCGGCGGTGAGGAACTCGCCGTCGACGAGGTCCGGATCGCCGAGGGGTCCAGGGGCGCCGGACTGTTCCAACGGCTGATGTACAACGCGGAGGAGGTCGGTCGGCTGCTCGGCGTCCACGCGATGACGCTGCACGCGACGGACGCCGGAGGTTACGCCCTGGCCACGCTCGGCGCGTACCCCCGCGACCCCGCGCTCCGCGACGCCGCTGGCCGCTAGCCGCGGTCTGCTGGCTGCTGGGCGTGCCGCAACGTCTCACGAGGTGCTGTAGCGCTGTGGTGAGTCTGCGGTGATGGCGTCTGCGGCCCGGTGACTGGCTTGTCGCGCAGTTCCCCGCGCCCCTAAAAGCCCGTCCTGCCCCTGCAGACAAATGACGGGGGCAGCGAAACAGGGGCGCCGGGGTCCCCCCACGCCCTCTGGGCGTAGGGGGGCGGAACTGCGCGAACAACCACGACGCACCCGCAGAAGACAACGCTCCCGCAGGGTTACGGCGGCCGTGTCTGGAGGCACTTGAGCGCGACCTGCGGCAACGCACCAAAGCGTCCCCAGAGCGCGGCCAGGGGCACCACCGGCAGGCGGGACCTTGTGGAGAGGAGCTGGCGGCGCAGGCTTGGGGGTCAGGCGCGGGGGTTGGGGAGGAGGGTGCGGCGGAGGCCTGCCATGGCTTCCGCGCCGAGGGCCGGTTCCATCGACATGTGCAGGCGCTCGCAGAGCGCGACCGCGGCGGCGAGGTCGCCACGAGCCGCCCGGATCTCGCCACGGAGGCGGTCCGCGGCGGCACGCACCGCCGCGAGACCCCCGTCCGTCAGCTCCCGGACGTCGCGGAGTTCGTGTTCGCGCGCCTCGCCCAGCGCGTCGCCCACCGCGGAGACGAAGTCCAACGAGCGGGGCCCGTCGGCCTCCTGACCGGCCCGCACGAGGCTGCGGACGGTGTCGGAGGGGAGGAAGAACAGCGTCGTGGTGGAGAACCGGCTCTGTGAGGCCTGCTGACGCCACCGGGTCACCAGCCCGGACTTCTCGTCCAGCAGGGGTGCCAACTCCCGGTACAGGCCGACGTCGACGGTCGTCAACAGCGGACGGGACTCCTCCAGCAGGGAGGCCAACTCGTCGAGGGCCTGGAGCTGGCCGTCCAGGAGCTCGACGACGTCCTGCGCCGACTCGGCATCGGTCACCGTCGCCGAGTCCGCCGCCGGCGGAACTTCCGCCGCGGCCTCAAGCAGGTCGAGACGGCCTTCGACGCGGCCGAGGAGCCGTTCGCCCTGCACGGCGAGGTCCTGGAGCATCATCACGATCCGGAAGAGCCGGGCGGCGACGTCGACGTCCCGGGTCGCCCCGCGGCCGTCGAGGAAGCGGGTGGTGTAGGCGGAGATGATCTCCGCCAGCGTGGACAGCAGCCCGAACACGTCAGCCTCCCCCGAGCGGCACCGAGCAGGCGGATGCGCCCGGTCGCCGGTGCGAGTGTAGACGCCCGCGCGGCGGTCGGGCCGTCCGGAGGAGGGGCCGGGCCCCGGGGGCTCAGGGGCGCCGGGCGGAGCCGGTCAGGCGGCTGTGGCGGCGGCCGTACGCGTAGTACACCACCACGCCCAGCGCCATCCACAGCCCGAACCGCAACCACGTCTCCGTCGGCAGGTTGAGCATCAGCCAGAGCGAGGCGGCCACCGAGGCGATCGGCAGCCACGGCACCAGCGGGGTGCGGAAGGCGCGCGGCAGGTCGGGGCGGGTGCGGCGCAGGATGAGGACACCGAGCGCGACGATCACGAACGCGAAGAGCGTGCCGATGTTCACCAGGACCGCGAGCTCCTGGATGTTGGTGAAGCCCGCGACGATCGCGATCGCCACGCCCAGCAGGACCGTCGCGCGGTACGGCGTGCGAAAGCGCGGGTGGGTGAGGGAGAAGAACCGCGGCAACAGCCCGTCCCGGCTCATGGCGAAGAACACCCGGGTCTGGCCGAGCAGCAGGATCAGACAGACCGACATCAGTCCGATGACGGCGCCGAAGCTGATGACGCCCGCGTACCAGGGGTGGCCGGTCGACTTGAACGCGTCGGCGAGCGGTGCGTCGATGGACAGGTCGGTGTACTTCTCCATGCCGGTGACCACGATCGAGACCGCGACGTACAGCACCGTGCAGATGAACAGCGAGCCGATGATGCCGCGCGGCATGTCGCGCTGGGGCAGCTTCGTCTCCTCGGCAGCCGTGGCCACCACGTCGAAGCCGATGAAGGCGAAGAAGACGACGGACGCGGCGGTGAAGATGCCCATGACGCCGAAGTTGGTGGGCGCGTAGCCGAACAGCAGTTGGATCATCGGCTGTTGCAGGCCGGACTCCCCGGTCTCCTTGACCGCCGGCGGGATGAAGGGGTCGTAGTTGGACGCCTGGATGAAGAAGGACCCGGCGATGATCACGATCAGGACGACGGCGAGCTTGATGGCGACGATCAGGGTGGTGACCCGGGCGGAGAGCTTCATCCCGATGACGAGGACCACGGTGAGCGCCAGGACCAGCAGGAACGCCAGCAGGTCGAAGCCGAATCCGGTGACGTCGTTGGTGCCGGAGAGCTCGGCGGGCAGGTGCCAGCCGATGTTGTCGAGCAGGGAGCGCAGATAGCCGGACCAGCCGACGGCCACCACCGCCGTCCCGAGGGCGAACTCCAGGACCAGGTCCCAACCGATGATCCAGGCCGGCAGTTCGCCGAGGGAGGCGTAGGCGAAGGTGTACGCGGAGCCGGCGACCGGGACCGTGGAGGCGAACTCCGCGTAGCACAGCGCGGCCAACCCGCAGACGACCCCGGCGACGACGAAGGCGATGGCGGTGGCCGGTCCGGCGTTCTCCTTGGCGACGGC
This sequence comes from Streptomyces sp. NPDC047315, assembly GCF_040643215.1. Lineage (NCBI taxonomy): Bacteria > Bacillati > Actinomycetota > Actinomycetes > Kitasatosporales > Streptomycetaceae > Streptomyces > Streptomyces sp. NPDC047315. Next base: position 58,094 of record NZ_JBEYTZ010000036.1, read on the forward strand.
GCCGGTGAGGACGAAGATGCCGGTGCCGATGATGACGCCGACGCCGAAGACCGTGAGGTCCAGTGCGGAGAGGGACTTCTTGAGTGCGTGTTCCGGCTCTTCCGTGTCCCGGATGGACTGCTCGACGGTCTTCGTACGGAAGGCGCCCGCCCTGGACGCGGGGCCTGTCTCTGTGCTCACCGTGGACCTCCACATTGTCGTCCCGACATGATCGGGACGCGATGTGGGCCACAGGGGTCCATACGGGTGGGTTTCACGCGAATGGGCCGGAAGGTCCACCCGTCCAGGGTGTCCTTCCGGCCCGTGTCCCGCTGCGGGCCCGCGGGGGCCCGGCGAGGTCAGTCGCGGACGGGTTCCACCGCTTCGTCCGCGGTGTCCCCGAAGCGGCCGTCGAGCCGGGAGACCAGGCCGGTGACCTGGCGGGCGATGTCCGGTGCGGTCAGGCCGATCTCCGTCATCACCTCGGCGCGGGAGGCGTGGTCGAGGAAGCGCGCCGGGATGCCGAAGTCCCGCAGCGGCACGTCCACGCCGGCGTCGCGCAGCGACTGGGCGACCGCGGAGCCGACGCCGCCGGCGCGGACGTTGTCCTCGACGGTGACGACGACGCGGTGGGTGTCGGCGAGCGGGGCGAGGGCCTCGTCGACCGGCTTGACCCACCGGGGGTCGACGACGGTGGTGGAGATGCCCTGGGCGTCGAGGAGGTCGGCGACCTCCAGGCACATCGGGGCGAGCGCGCCGACGGAGACCAGGAGCACGTCGGGCCGGTCGGTGCCCGGCTCCCGCAGCACGTCCATCCCGCCGATCCGTCCGACGGCCTTGACCGACGGGCCGACCGCGCCCTTCGAGAAGCGCACCACGGTGGGGGCGTCGTCGACGCTGACGGCCTCCCGGAGCTGGGCGCGGACCTGGTCGGCGTCGCGGGGTGCGGCGATGCGCAGTCCGGGGACGACCTGGAGGATGGACATGTCCCACATGCCGTTGTGGGAGGCGCCGTCGGTGCCGGTGATGCCGGCCCGGTCGAGGACGAAGGTCACCCCGCAGTCGTGCAGGGCGACATCCATCAGCACCTGGTCGAAGGCGCGGTTCAGGAAGGTGGCGTACACGGCGAACACCGGGTGGACGCCGCCGGTGGCGAGCCCGGCGGCGGAGACCGCGCCGTGCTGCTCGGCGATCCCCACGTCGTAGACGCGGTCGGGGAACGCCTTGGCGAACTTGTCGAGGCCCACGGGCTGGAGCATGGCCGCGGTGATGGCCACGACGTCGGGGCGCTCCTCGCCGAGCTTGACCATCTCCTCGCCGAAGACGGAGGTCCAGTCGAGGCCGGAGCTGGCGATCGGCAGTCCGGTGTCGGGGTGGATCTTGCCCACGGCGTGGAAGCGGTCGGCCTCGTCCTGTAGGGCGGGCTGGTAGCCGCGGCCCTTCTCGGTGAGGCAGTGCACGATCACCGGGCCGCCGAAGCGCTTGGCCCGCGCCAGCGCCGACTCAAGGGCCTCGATGTCGTGGCCGTCGATGGGGCCGACGTACTTCAGGCCCAGGTCCTCGAACATGCCCTGCGGCGCGATGAAGTCCTTCAGGCCCTTCTTGGCGCCGTGCAGCGTCCCGTAGAGGGGCTTGCCGACCACCGGGGTGCGACCGAGGAGGTCCTTGCCACGCGCCAGGAAGCGCTCGTAGCCGTCGGTGGTGCGCAGGGTGGCGAGGTGGTTGGCGAGGCCGCCGATGGTGGGCGCGTAGGAGCGCTCGTTGTCGTTGACGACGATGACGAGGGGGCGGTCCTTGGCGGCGGCGATGTTGTTCAGCGCCTCCCAGGCCATCCCGCCGGTCAGGGCGCCGTCGCCGATGACCGCCACCACGTGGTCGTCCTTGCGGAGCACCTCGTTCGCCTTCGCCAACCCGTCGGCCCACCCCAGCACGGTGGAGGCGTGCGAGTTCTCGATGACGTCGTGGTCGGATTCGGCGCGCGCGGGGTAGCCGGAGAGGCCGCCCTTCATCTTCAGCCGGGAGAAGTCCTGGCGGCCGGTGAGCAGCTTGTGCACGTAGCTCTGGTGGCCGGTGTCCCACAGGATCTTGTCCTTGGGGGACTCGAAGACCCGGTGGAGGGCGATGGTCAACTCGACCACGCCGAGGTTGGGACCGAGGTGACCACCGGTCTTGGAGACCGCTTCGACGAGGAAGGTGCGGATCTCCTCGGCCAGCTGATCCAGCTGCTCCGGGCTGAGCCCGTCCAGATCGCGCGGTCCCCTGATACGGGTAAGCAGCGTCACCCGTGCCTCCTTGCGTGTTGAGCTGGGCGTATGAGCTGGTCGAGTCGTCGCGGAACAGCCTTGCGATCTGACCGAGTCTAATGTTCCGCCACCGGACCGCTACCGAAGGGGCCGCATCTCACCTCGGGAACAACTGACCGCCCCGTTCCGACGTCGTCCGTTGCCCTGCGTTCCGGGGCCGGCTGTGATGCACCTCTCACTGCGCGACCCGCGGGGAGACGGGTGGTGCCCGGCGCCCGCGGGTCGCGGGGCGCCGGGCACCGGAGCAGCCGGAGCGGCCGGGCGTCAGGCTCTGCCGGCGGCCTTCTGCGTACGGCGGGACACGGAGTCGATGACGACGGCGGCCAGCAGCACCCCGCCGGTGATCATGTACTTGACGGGTTCGGCGATGCTCTCCAGCTGGAGCCCCTTTTGGATGGAGACGATGACCAGCACGCCGAGCAGGGCGGACCAGGTGCGCCCGCGACCGCCGAAGAGACTGGTGCCGCCGATGACGGCCGCGGCGATGGAGCTCATCAGCAGGTCGCCTGAGCCGGCGCCCTGGTTGGCCGCGTTGATCTTCGAGGCGATCATCAGGCCGCCCATCGCGGCGAGGGTGCTGGCGATCGCGAAGACCGCGATGCGGACGGCGGCCACGTTGATGCCGGCGCGCCGCGACGCTTCGATGCTGCCGCCGAGGGCGAAGACCTTGCGGCCGAAGGCGGTGCGGCGCAGCACGAAGTCGGTGACGACGACCACGGTGACGAAGATGACCAGCGCGAGCGGCAGGCCCTTGTACTGGTTGAGGAGGTACGCCGCGGTGTAGCAGAGCGCCGCGAGGACGCCGGTGCGCAGCGCCAGCTCGCTCAGCGGGCGGGACGGCACGCCGGCCGCCTCCCGCTTGCGGGCGCCGAGGAAGGCGGAGAGGAAGTAGCCGACGACGGCGAGCGTGGCGAGGCCGTAGGCGGCGGCGACGTCGGAGAAGTAGTGGTTGGTGAGCTTGGCGACCAGGCCGGAGTCGTCGAGGTTGATGGTGCCGTTGGCGCCGAGGATCTGGAGCATCAGCCCGTTCCACGCCAGCAGTCCCGCCATGGTGACGACGAAGGCGGGCACCCCGATCCGGGCGAAGAAGAAGCCGTGGATCACGCCGGCCGCGGTGCCGGCGAGCACCGCGAGCAGCAGGGCCAGCCACTCCGGTACGCCGTGGGTGACGTTGAGGACGCCGAACGCGGCGCCCGCCAGACCGCTGACCGAGCCGACGGACAGGTCGATCTCGCCGAGCAGCAGCACGAAGACGACGCCGACGGCGATCAGCCCGGTGCCGGCGATGTCGACGGAGATGTTGGAGACGTTCTGCGCTGACATGAAGGCGGAGTTCAGCGACTGGAAGGTGACCCAGATCACGACGAGTCCGACGATCACCGGGACGGAGCCCAGCTCGCCGGTGCGCATCCGTCGGGTGAACTCGGCGAGGTAGCCGGCGAAGCCCTGCTCGCGCACCAGCAGCCGCGGGTCGACGGCGACGACGGCGTCCCCGGCCGCAGCCGGCGCGGGCACCGTGCCGCTTGAGGCGGCCGACGGCTTGGTCAGGGACGTCTTCGCCGCGCCGCCCTCGCTCGGTGCGTCGGTCGTGTTCTCCGCGCTCATGCGACGGGCTCCTCACTGCGCGCCGCACGACGGGTGACGGCGTTGTCCGTGGCACCCGTGATCGCGGAGACGATCTCTTCCTGGGAGGTGGTGTCGACCTCGAACACCCCGTTGTTGCGCCCCAGCCGCAGCACCGCGACCCGGTCCGCCACCGCCTTCACGTCCGCCATGTTGTGGCTGATCAAGATGGTCGCGAGGCCGCGTTCGCGCAGCCGCTCCACCAGGTCGAGCACCTGGGCGGTCTGCTCGACGCCGAGCGCCGCGGTGGGCTCGTCGAGGATCACGAGCCGGGGCTCGCCGAGGAGGGAGCGGGCGATGGCCACGGTCTGGCGCTGCCCGCCGGAGAGCGAGGCGATCGGGATGCGCACGCTGGGAATGCGGATGGACAAGGTGGTGAGCAGCGCGTGGGAGCGGCGCTCCATCTCGATCTCGTCGAGGACGCCGCCCCTCCTCAGCTCGCGGCCGAGGAAGAGGTTGCCGACGACGTCCAGGTTGTCGCAGAGCGCGAGGTCCTGGTAGACGGTGGCGATGCCCAACTCCTGGGCGTCGTGCGGCTTGTCGATGCGTACGGGCCGGCCGTCCCACTCGATGACGCCGTCGTCGATCGGGTGGACGCCGGCGATCGTCTTGATCAGCGTGGACTTGCCGGCGCCGTTGTCGCCGACGAGGGCGACCACTTCACCGGCGTGCACCTCCAGCTCCACGTCGGTGAGGGCCTGGACGGCGCCGAACCGCTTCGAGACCCCTCGCAACGCCAGTACGGGCGCAGCGGACACATGAACCATCTCCTTCACCGCCGTACGGCGGGGGTGCGTCCGGTGCCCGCCGCCGGCGGGGTGTGGGGCGGCGGGCACCGGACGGGCTTCACGGCGGTCCGGGGCCGCCCGGCCCCGGCTCCGCCCCCTGCTTCAGACGGGGTGCGTCACTTCAGGCCGAGCGCGTCGCAGGCGGCCTTGTACTTCGGGGTGCAGATCTCGGCGAGCGTGTAGATGCCGTCCTTGATCACGGTGTCCTTGATGTTGGCCTTGGTCAGCGAGACGACGGGGACGAGCACCGCGGGGACGCCCTTGGTGGTCGGGCTGTCGGCGGTCTGCTTCGCGATGGCCTTGAGGTCCTTGCCCTGGGCGAGGGCAACGGCCATCTCGGCGGCGGCGTCGGCCTCGCCCGCGTAGGGCTTGTAGACGCTCTGGTACTGCTCCCCGGCGACGATGCGCTGGACGGCGGCGAGTTCGGCGTCCTGGCCGGTGACGGGCGGCAGGGGGGCGACGCCGGCGGCCTTGAGGGCGGTGATGATGCCGCCGGCCATGCCGTCGTTGGCGGAGTAGACGCCGACGATCTTGTCCTTGCCCAGGGCGGTGATCGCGCTCTCCATGTTGGAGTTGGCGTTCTCCGGCTTCCACTCCTTGGTGTCGAACTCGCGGCCGATCTTCACCTTGCCGTGGAGGACGGAGTGGGCGCCCTTCTTGTACATGGCGGCGTTGGGGTCGGTGACGGAGCCGTTCATCATCACGATCTGGCCCGACGCTGCCTTGTCGCCGAGGGCGTCGAGCAGCGCCTTGCCCTGGACGCGGCCGACCTCCTCGTTGTCGAACGAGGTGTAGGCGTCGATCGGTCCTTCGGCGAGGCGGTCGAAGGCGACCACGGGGATGCCCTCGTCCTTGGCCTTCTTGACCCCGCCGGCGATGGCCTTGGAGTCGACGGCGTCCAGGATCAGCACGTCGACCTTGTTGGTGATCATCGTGTCGACCTGCTGGGTCTGGAGGCTGGCGTCCTGCTTGGCGTTGGCGTACACCACCTTCGCCTTGCCGCCCGTCAACTCGCCGACCTTCTTCTCGATCAGCGGTTTGTCGAACTTCTCGTAGCGCGCGGTCTGGTTCTCCGGGAGCAGCAGGCCGACGGTGATGTCGTCGCCCTTCGCGCCCTTCTTGGCCCCGTCCCCCTCCTTGCCCTTGTCACCGGCCTCCTTGGCGCTGCCGCAGGCGGCGAGCGTGAGCGCCAACGCGGTGGTGACGGTGGCGACCGCGGCACGACGCAGACGTGTGTTCATCCTTGAACCTCCCTGACGGGGCCGCGTCGTTGCGGCCGAGGTGGCAGGCAGTCAACTCGGCCCCGTAGCCAGCGTCAAGGAGTAAATCCTTAACGAGATGACAACGGTGCCATGCGTTCTCTAAGTGAAGCCATTTCAGGATTTCGGGACACTCTGCCCCAGCACGGTGGAATCGCCCATCTCGCTGAGCACCAGGGCGACGGCGCCCAACACCTCTGCCCGGGCGCCGAGTTCGCCACGGACCACGGACAGCCGCTGTACGGCGCTGGGGATGGCGTAGCGCGAGACCGACTCCCGCACGGGTGCGAGGACCAGTTCGCCTGCGTCCGCGATCTCGCCGCCGAGCACGACCAGGCTGGGGTTGAGCAGATTGCACAGGGTCGCGACCCCGCTGCCGATGTGCCGACCGGTGTCCGCGATCACCCGGCGGCAGCCCGGGTCCCCGGCCTGCGCGAGCCGGACCACCTGCTCCATCGTGACGTCCGGGCCGTGGCTGGAGTGCAGCAGCGGCAGCACGTACCGCACGGCGGCGAAGGTCTCCAGGCAGCCGCGGTTGCCGCAGCGGCAGACGGGGCCGGACTCGTCCAGGGTGATGTGGCCGATCTCCCCCGCGGTGCCGCCCGGGCCCCGGTAGATCCGGCCGCCCGTCACCAGGCCGGCACCCACCCCGCCGGCGACCTTGATGTACGCCAGGTCGGCCACCCCGCGGGCCGCGCCCCACACCAGTTCGCCCAGCGCGCCGAGGTTGGCGTCGTTGTCGACGTGGACGGGGACGCCGAGGCGTTCGGACATCTCCTTGGCCGGATCGGCGCCGACCCAGCCCGGCAGCATCGCGGTGGACCCGATGGTGCCGGACTCGCCGTCGATCGGCCCGGGGATCCCGAGGCCCACGCCGACGACCTTGCCCGGGGCCGCGCCGGTCGCCCGCACGAGCCGGTCGACCATCTCCTCCGCGCGGTCGAAGCCCGCGTCGGCCGAGGCGTCCACGTCCAGCGGCTCGCTGTCCTCGGCGAGGACGTCGTGGGCCAGGTTCGCCACGGCTACCCGCAGATGGGTGTGGCCGAAGTCCACCCCGACCACGATGCCCGCGTCACCGCGCAGCGAGATGGAGCGGGCCCGCCGGCCGCCCGCCGAGGTGGGCGTGGCCTCGACCGTCCCGCGCTCCTTCAGCTCCCGGACGATGTTGGAGACGGTGGCCGCGGACAGACCGGTGCTCCGGGCGATCTCGGCCTGGGTCAGCGACCCCGCCATGCGGACGGCCCGCACCACCCGCTCCAGATTGGCCCGGTGCAACGACGTCTGCGATCCCGGAGTCTCCATCGACCCACCACTCCTGCCCGGCTTGCGTACAACTAATGAACTCCAACCTGACCGTCCGGGGCTCATCGCGTCAAGACCTTGAGCATCACGACGCCCCCCGGCGGAACCCCGGCCGGGGGGCGTGCGTACGGAGCGTGAGTAGGGGGGCGAGTACGGGCGCGAGTGCGGGGCGCGTGCGTACGGGAGCGGCGGCGCGGCGGGCGCCCCGGGCCGCTACTTGACCGCGCCCGCGGTCAGCCCCGCCACCACCTGTCGCTGGAAGATGATGTACGCCGCGAGCACCGGCAGCATCGCCATCACCAGGCCGGCGAAGAGGCCGGACCAGTCGCCCTTGTACCCCTGGCTCACCGCCAGCTGCACCAGGCCCTGGGAGAGCACCTTGCGGTCGGGGTCGGTGTTCAGCACGGTCGGCAACAGGTACTGGTTCCACTGCCCCAGGAAGTTGAAGATCCCCACGCTGATCAGCCCGGGCTTCGCCATCGGCAGCATGACCTGGAAGAACGTCCTGGTGTGCGAGGCCCCGTCCATGAACGCCGCCTCGGCGACCGAGGACGGCAGCGTACGGAAGAAGGCCGTCAGGAAGAACACCGTGAACGGCAGCGAGTAGGCGATGTACACCAGGATCAGGCCGTGCAGGGTGTTGAGCAGCGACATGTTCTGCAGCACGTAGAACAGCGGCACCAGCGCCAGGATCACCGGGAAGCTCATTCCTCCGATGAAGAGGAAGTAGATGAACCGATTCCCCGGGAACTCGAACCGCGCCAGCACGTACGCCGCCATCGAGCCCAGCAGCAGCGTGCCGAACAACGAGCCGCCGACCACCAGGATGGTGTTGAGGAAGTAGTCGCTCATGTGCGCCTCGCTCCAGGCGCGCGACCAGTTCTCGAAGTGCAGCTTGTCGGGGAGCGACCAGGGCGAGGTGAAGATCGCCTTGTCCGTCTTGAAGGAGGTCATCACCGCCCAGAGCAGCGGCAGCACGACCATGATCGCCCAGATGACCAGCACGCCGTGCGAGAAGACGTTGAGGACCCCGCCCTCCCGCTTGCCCCGCTTGGGCTCGATGTGGTCGGGCGCGGGGGACGTCTTGGTCACCGGCTCGCCGTCGCCCGCGACGTCGGCCGTGGTGGTGTCAGTGGTCTTCATCAGTACTCCAGCCGCTCGCGCCGACCCAGTCGCATCACCACGGCCGCGAACAGCAGCGTGACGACGAGCAGGGAGACGCCGATGGTCGTCGCGTAGGCGGCCTGACCGTCCCGGAACGCCTTCTGGTACACGTACAGCGGCAGGACGATGGTCGAGTAGTCGGGACCGCCGCCGTTCGGCCCCACGGTCATGATCTGGACGACCGCGAAGGACTCGGCGCCCAGCGCCAGGATGCCCATGTAGATCCAGCCCGACTGCACGGTGTCCCAGAGCAGCGGCAGGGTGATCTTGAAGAAGGTGGTGAACCTGCTGGCGCCGTCCAGCAGCGCGGCCTCGTAGAAGTCCCGGGGGATGGAGGCCATGGCCGCGGAGAACAGGACGACGAAGAAGCCGACCGTCGACCAGACGAGGACCGCCATCACGCACATCAGCGCCAGGTCGGGGTCGCCCAGCCAGTCCGGCTGCACGTCGCCCAGGCCGATGCCCTTGAGGAAGGAGTTGATCGCCCCGTCACTCGGGTTGTACGCGAACTTGAACAGCAGGGCCACGATCGCGATCGACAGCACCTGCGGGAAGAAGTACACGATCTTGTAGAACGAGGACCCGCGCACGCCCGCGATGGCGGCGCCCTTGCGGCGGCGACCGCCCACGTTGATCATGAACGCGAAGAAGAGCGCGAGCCCGAGGGTGATCAGGGGCAGCACCACCGCGAAGGTCAGGCTGTGCTGGAGGGACTTCCAGAAGATGTCGTCGTCCAGCAGCTTCGCGTAGTTGTCGAACCCGACCATGGAGAACTCCGGGCTCAGCCCGGTCCAGTTCGTGAACGAGTAGTAGATGGACTGGACGAACGGCCAGATGACGAAGAGCGCGTACAGCGCCAGGGGCGTCACCAGGAACCCCACGATGAAACGGTACTTGCCGTGTTGCATTCCTACCGACCCCGATCTACCTGCGTAAGCACCACTGGTGCCGTGTGGAGGGCCGGGGCCCCGTCCCCGGTCGCCGGGACGGGACCCCGACGGGAATCACTGGTGCTTGTACTTCTTGACGGAGTCGTCCTTCGCCGCCTCGTCGGCGAAGCCCTGGATGCGCTTGATAGCCTCGGCCGGGGTGATCCGGCCGGCCATCATCTCGCCCAGGCCCGCAACGCCGATCTTCTCCTTCTGGAGCGCGACGTACCAGTCCTGCATCCGCGGGTTGAGCACGTTCTTGCCGGCCTTCTCCAGCGCGGCGACGGCCGACTTCAAGCCCGGGGACAGCTCGATGCCGGTGGTGCCGCCGTCGTAGGCGCTCAGCGACTTCACCTGCGAGGTGAAGTTCTTCGAGGAGCCCTCGCTGAGCATGATGCGCAGCTGCTCCATGCCGCCGGCCTTGTTCTTCGCCTTCGACGGGACGATGAAGGGCTCGCCGCCGGAGGCCCACAGCGTGCCGAAGGGCAGCTTGTCGCCGGAGTCGAGGCCGGTGGGGGCGCCGACGGCGAGGTTGAAGTCCTTCGGCATCGTCTTCGCGGCCTCGTTCTCCACCCAGGAGCCGTTGGGGATGAAGAGCGCCTTGTTCTCGGTCCACTTGGTCTGCGACTGGATGTGGTCCAGACCCGGGGTGCCGTCGAGGATGTACCCCTTCCGCTTGAGCTCGTAGTACGCCTCGAAGCAGTCCTTCACCGCGGGGTGCTTCCAGGCGTTCGGCTCCAGGTTGTCGATGGCGTCGAGCACCTCGCTGCCACCGCGCTTGCCGATCATCGGGTAGAGCGAGAAGGGGATGTAGTACGGGTGCACACCGGCGTACGTCCAGCCGGCGATGCCCTTCTTCTTGGCCTTCTCGCAGACCGCCAGCATCTGGTCCCAGGTCTCCGGGTACGTCGCGTCCAGCGACTCCAGGAGCTTCTGCGAGTACCAGACGCCGTAGACGGTGTAGGAGTAGTAGAGGATCCACACCTGGGAGCCGTCGAACTGGCCCATCTCCACGATGCCCGGCCGCAGGGTGTCGCGGACCTTCTTTTTCGGGTCGTCGTAGGAGGGGGCGTCGAGCAGCTCGGTGAGGTCGTGCAGCTGCTTCTGCCCGACCAGGACGCCCATGTCCATCTGCTCTTTGCCGGAGTTGTCGATCAGGTCCGGCGGGGTGCCGCCGTTGAACCGCGGCTGGAGCTCGCTCTGGATCAACTGGGTCGCGTGGAACTTCACCTCGGCCTTGGGGAAGTTCTTCTCGTAGATCTTGACGGCGTCCTTGCCGTACTGACTGCCGAAGCCGCCGTCGAAGAGGACGAAGTCGAGCCCCGCGGACTCGTTGACGGCGAGCGGGTTCTTCTCGCTCTTCTCGCCCTTGTCGACGTCGCCGCCGTCGTCGCCGTCACCGCTGGCACAAGCAGAGAGGAAGCTCATCGTCGGAACCGTCAGCAGCCCGAGCGCAGCGGAGCGCTTGATCAGCTTGCGACGGTCGAGACCCGCGTTGGTCTCGTCGTGGGCGGAGGTGGATCCCATGCTCTAGTCCTCGCCTTCATCAGGACTGGGCGGTGAACAAGTCGCCCGTCCGTCTCGCCTCCCGGCGAAGGGCCCCGCCACCGCGGTCAATTGCTGTGGTTTCCCGTGGGAAACTCAGTGAAGCTTGGGTTGTGCACCATTCGGCAGCGGAAACGGACGGACGACAGCACGTCGTGTGCTCATGACTGTGCGCCTCCCCCGCTCCCCCTGGTCCACGCATCGTTCGCACGGCTGCCCGGACGCCGACAGGTATAGTCCACTTCCCGTCAGGGGAGCAAGATCAAGAGCAAGGTTGGCCTCCAGTCTTTCCCTAGTTGAGACCTCTCGGATATCTCGGACCGCACGCGGTCGGCGGGCTCGACTCTGCATGAGCTGATCATTCTTTGCGGAATGGCCGATTCCAAGTCCGACACTGCGTCAGCGCCCTTGACACCGCCTTGCACTTACCTCCCTACTGGAGCTTACGCATCAACGCTGACAACGTTGTCCACCGTGGCTTCCAGACGGAGGAAGGCCCCGCGATGCCCACACCCAGACGTCGGCCGAGGCCGACGGTCCCCCGGCACGGCCCCACCCGAACGGCGGTCCTGGTGGCCGCCGCCACCCTGTTGGTGACCACCGGCCAATCCGCCGCCGTAGCCCTGCCGACCAGTGCGGCAACGGCGCAGAAGGCCCCCGCGGACCGCTCGTTCACCTCCTCCTTCGAAGCGGATGAACGCCAGCCCGACTGGCGCAATACCGTGGAAGTCGGAGCGGACGGAAAGAAGCGGTCATCCGGCGTCAACGGCGGATTCGCCACCGGAATACCGGGCAATGTCACCGACAAGGTGATAGAGGTGCGCGCCAGCGGAGAAAACGCCGGAAGCGGCGAGGTGAAGGAGAACCTGGTCGATCTCCAGCCGAATACGAAGTGGTTGGAGTTCGCCGCCACCTCCTGGATCGAGTTCACCGCCGACGCCCCGATCAAAGTCGCCACCTATGCCCTGACCTCGGCGAACGACCACGCTCCGCGCGATCCGAAGGACTGGACCCTCAAGGGTTCGAGCGACGGCAAGGAATGGAAGGTGCTGGACTCCCGCTCGGGCCAGACCTTCGCCGAGCGCTTCCAGACCAAGACGTACGACGTGGGCGACCCGGCGCAGATCAGCGCGTACCCGCACTACCGGCTGGAGGTCACCGCGAACGGCGGTGCCGCCGAGACCCAACTCGCCGACGTGCAGTTCTCCGACGGCGGGTCGACCCCGCCGCCGCCCGACGACATGCGCTCCGCGGTGGACCGCGGCCCGCACTCCTCCCCCACCGCCAAGGCGAAGGTGGGCTTCACCGGCACCCGGGCGCTGCGCTACGCCGGCACCCACGTGGCCGAGGGCCGGGCCCACTCGTACAACAAGGTCTTCGACGTCAACACGGCCGTGCGCCGCAACACGGAGCTGTCGTACAAGGTCTTCCCGGCCATGCCGGACGGCGACCTCGACTACCCGGCGACCAACGTGGCGGTGGACCTGGCCTTCACGGACGGCACCTACCTCAGCGACCTCGGCGCCGTCGACTCGTACGGCGGCCGGCTGACCCCGCAGGGCCAGGGCGACGCCAAGCGGCTCTACGCGAACCAGTGGAACGCGGTGTCGTCGGCGATCGGCACGGTCGCGGCCGGCAAGACCGTGGACCGGATCCTGGTGGGGTACGACTCGGCGAAGGGCCCGGCGAAGTTCCAGGGCTGGCTGGACGACCTGGTGCTGGCGCCGGCGCCCGAGGCGGCGCGCCCGGAGCGCGTCTCGGACTACGCGTCGACGACCCGCGGCACCAACTCCGCGTTCGGCTTCTCGCGCGGCAACACCTTCCCCGCCACCGCAGTGCCGCACGGCTTCAACTTCTGGACCCCGGTCACCCGCGCCGACTCCACGGGGTGGCTCTACGACTACCAACTCGGCAACAACGCGGCCAACTTGCCCACCATCAAGGCGTTCAGCGCCAGCCACGAGCCGAGCCCGTGGATGGGCGACCGGCAGACCTTCCAGATCATGCCGTCGGCGGCCTCCGGAACCCCGGACACGGGCAAGGAGGCCCGCGCGCTGGCCTTCCGGCACGAGAACGAGACCGCGCGCCCGCACTATTACGGCGTGCGGTTCGAGAACGGTCTGAAGGCGGAGATGGCGCCGACGGACCACGCGGCCACCATGCGCTTCACCTACCCCGGTGACGACGCGAGCGTGGTCTTCGACAACGTCACGGCGCAGGGCGGGCTGACCCTCGACCCCGCCACCCGTTCCTTCACCGGCTTTTCGGACGTGAAGAGCGGGCTGTCCACCGGGGCCACCCGGCTCTTCGTGCACGGCGTCTTCGACGCCCCGGTCACCGACTCACGTGTCGACGGCGTCCGCGGCCATCTGCGCTTCGACGCCGGCGCGGACCGCACGGTCAACCTGCGCATCGCCACCTCGCTGATCAGCGTCGACCAGGCGAAGAAGAACCTGGCCGACCAGATCCCCGCGGGCACCGGCTTCGAGCAGGTCAAGGAGCGGGCGCAGGACGCCTGGGACGCGCTCCTCGGCCGGGTGGAGGTGGAGGGCGCCACCGAGGACCAGCTGGTGACGCTCTACTCCAGCCTCTACCGGCTCTACCTCTACCCGAACTCCGGTTTCGAGAACACCGGCACCAAGGCGAAGCCGCGCCACCGCTACGCCAGCCCCTTCTCCCCGATGACCGGGCCGGACACCCCCACCCACACCGGCGCGAAGGTCGTCGACGGCAAGGTGTACGTGAACAACGGCTTCTGGGACACCTACCGCACCACCTGGCCCGCGTACTCCTTCTTCACCCCGAAGAAGGCGGGAGAGTTGGTCGACGGCTTCGTGCAGCAGTACCGGGACGGCGGCTGGATCTCCCGCTGGTCCTCGCCCGGTTACGCGGACCTGATGACCGGCACCAGTTCGGACGTGGCCTTCGCCGACGCGTACGTGAAGGGCGTGCGCGGCTTCGACGCGGAGGCGGCGTACGAGGCGGCCCTGAAGAACGCCACCGTCGTCCCGCCGTCCTCGGGCGTCGGCCGCAAGGGCATGGCGACCTCGCCCTTCCTCGGCTACGCCTCCACCGCGACGCACGAGGGCCTGTCCTGGTCCCTGGAGGGCTACCTCAACGACTACGGCATCGCGAAGATGGCGCAGGCGCTGCACAAGAAGACGGGCGAGGAGCGCTACCGGGAGGAGGCGGAGTACTTCCTGAACCGGGCGCGGAACTACACCACGCTCTTCGACTCCGGGGCCGGCTTCTTCCAGGGCCGGGACCTCAAGGGCCAGTGGCGGGTGCCGAGCGAGAAGTACGACCCGCGCGTCTGGGGCTACGACTACACCGAGACCAACGGCTGGGGTTACGCCTTCACCGCCCCGCAGGACAGCCGGGGCCTGGCGAACCTGTACGGCGGCCGGGCCGGGCTCGGCAAGAAGCTGGACACCTACTTCGCCACCCCGGAGACCGCGTCGCCCGAGTTCAAGGGCTCGTACGACCAGGTCATCCATGAGATGACGGAGGCCAGGGACGTCCGGATGGGCATGTACGGCCACTCCAACCAGGTCGCCCACCACGCCACGTACATGTACAACGCGGCGTCGCAGCCCTGGAAGACGCAGGAGAAGGTGCGCGAGGTGCTGTCCCGGCTCTACGTGGGCAACGAGATCGGGCAGGGCTACCACGGCGACGAGGACAACGGCGAGCAGTCGGCCTGGTACCTGTTCTCGGCGATGGGCTTCTACCCGCTGGTGATGGGCAGCGGGGAGTACGCGATCGGCTCGCCGCTGTTCACCAAGATGACCGTGGAGTTGGACGGCGGTCGCAAGCTGGTGATCAAGGCGCCGAAGAACAGCGCGGAGAACGTGTACGTGCAGGGGCTGAAGGTGAACGGCAAGACGTGGAACTCGACGGCCCTGCCGCACTCGGCGGTCGCGCGCGGCGGCACGCTGGAGTTCGCGATGGGCCCGAAGCCCTCGTCGTGGGGCACCGGGAAGGACGCGGCGCCGGTCTCCATCACCGAGGACGACGCCGTGCCGAAGCCGCGGGCCGACGTGTTGGAGGGCGCGGGCGCGCTGTTCGACGACTCGTCGGCGACGTCGGCGGCGATCGCCCCCGACGGGGCGCTCGACCTGCCGGTGCCGACGGCCACCCGCGCCGTGCAGTACACCCTCACCTCGGCCGAAGCGGCGAAGGCGCCGGGCGGTTGGGTGCTCCAGGGCTCGTCGGACGGCGCGCGGTGGCGGGACCTGGACCGCCGCTCGGACGAGGAGTTCGCCTGGGACCGGCAGACCCGGGTGTTCTCGGTCGCGGCGCCCGGCGCGTACGCGAAGTACCGGCTGGTGCCCGCGGCAGGGGCGGGCGCGGCGACGCTGGCGGAGGTGGAGCTGATCTCGTAGCGGCTGGAGAAATGGCCGAAGGGCCGCACCCCGGGGTTCGGGGTGCGGCCCTTCGCGCGTGCGGTGGTGCGTCAGCCGCGGATCAGGTTCCGCAGGACGTACTGCATGATGCCGCCGTTGCGGTAGTAGTCCGCCTCACCGGGGGTGTCGATGCGGACGACCGCGTCGAACTCCACGCCCGAGTCGGTGGTGACCTTGACGGTGCGCGGGGTGGTGCCGTCGTTCAGTTCGGTCACGCCGGAGATGGCGAAGGTCTCCTCGCCGCTCAGGCCGAGGGCCTCGGCGCTGGCGCCCTCCGGGAACTGGAGCGGCAGCACGCCCATGCCGATGAGGTTGGAGCGGTGGATGCGCTCGTACGACTCGGCGATGACGGCCTTGACGCCGAGCAGCGCGGTGCCCTTGGCGGCCCAGTCGCGGGAGGAGCCGGAGCCGTACTCCTTGCCCGCGAGGATCACCAGCGGGGTGCCCTGCTCGATGTAGTTGCGCGAGGCGTCGTAGATGAAGGCGACCGGGGCGCCCTCCTGGGTGAAGTCGCGGGTGAAGCCGCCCTCGGTGCCCGGCGCGATCTGGTTGCGCAGCCGGATGTTGGCGAACGTGCCGCGGATCATGACCTCGTGGTTGCCCCGGCGCGAGCCGTAGGAGTTGAAGTCGCGGCGCTCGACGCCGTGCTCCGTGAGGTACTTGCCGGCCGGGGTGTCGGCCTTGATCGCACCGGCCGGGGAGATGTGGTCGGTGGTGACCGAGTCGCCCAGCTTGGCGAGCACCCGGGCGCCGGCGATGTCCTCGACCGGGGCCGGCTCCATCTGCATGCCCTCGAAGTAGGGGGGCTTGCGGACGTAGGTGGACTCGGCGTCCCACTCGAAGGTGTTGCCGGTCGGGATGGGCAGGGCCTGCCACTGGGCGTCGCCGGCGAAGACGTCCTGGTAGGACTTGGAGAACATGTCCTCGCCGATGGCGTTGGCGACGACGTCGTTGACCTCGGCCTCGGTGGGCCAGATGTCCTGGAGGTACACCGGCTTGCCGTCCTGGTCGATGCCCAGGGCGTCGCGGGTGATGTCGACCTTCATGGAGCCGGCGATGGCGTACGCGACGACCAGCGGCGGGGACGCCAGGTAGTTCATCTTGACGTCGGGGTTGATCCGGCCCTCGAAGTTGCGGTTGCCGGAGAGCACCGAGGTGACGGCCAGGTCGTGGTCGTTGACGGCCTTGGAGACCTCCTCCGGCAGCGGGCCGGAGTTGCCGATGCAGGTGGTGCAGCCGTAGCCGACGAGGTTGAAGCCGACCTTGTCGAGGTACGGGGTCAGGCCCGCCTTGTCGAAGTAGTCGGTGACGACCTTGGAGCCCGGGGCGAGGGTGGTCTTCACCCACGGCTTGCGGGTCAGGCCCTTCTCCACCGCCTTCTTGGCCACCAGCGCGGCGGCGACCATGACGTACGGGTTCGAGGTGTTGGTGCAGGAGGTGATCGCGGCGACGGTGACGGCGCCGTGGTCGATCTCGTAGGTGCTCCCGTCGGGGGCCGTGACCAGCGTCGGGCGGCTCGGCACGCCGTTGGCGGAGGCCGGGGCGTCGGAGGCCGGGAAGGACTCCTTGCCCGCCTCCTCGTCGTCCTCGACGTAGTTGCGGACGTCCTGGGCGAACTGCTCGGCGGCGTTGGCGAGGACGATGCGGTCCTGCGGGCGCTTGGGGCCGGCGATGGAGGGGACGACCGTGGAGAGGTCGAGCTCCAGCTTCTCGGAGAAGTCCGGCTCGGCGGCCGGGTCCAGCCACAGGCCCTGCTCCTTGGCGTACGCCTCGACCAGCGCGACCTGCTGGCTGGAGCGGCCCGTCAGACGCAGGTAGTTCAGGGTCTCGTCGTCGATCGGGAAGATCGCGGCGGTGGAGCCGAACTCCGGCGACATGTTGCCGATGGTGGCGCGGTTGGCGAGCGAGGTGGCGGCCACGCCCTCGCCGTAGAACTCCACGAACTTGCCGACGACGCCGTGCTGGCGCAGCATCTCGGTGATGGTGAGCACCAGGTCGGTGGCGGTGGTGCCGGGGGTGAGCTCACCGGTCAGCTTGAAGCCGACGACGCGCGGGATGAGCATGGAGACCGGCTGGCCGAGCATGGCGGCCTCGGCCTCGATGCCGCCGACGCCCCAGCCGAGCACGCCGAGACCGTTGACCATCGTGGTGTGCGAGTCGGTGCCGACGAGGGTGTCCGGGTACGCCTGGCCGCCGCGGACCATGACGGTGCGGGCCAGGTGCTCGATGTTCACCTGGTGGACGATGCCGGTGCCGGGCGGGACGACCTTGAACTCGTCGAAGGCGGTCTGGCCCCAGCGCAGGAACTGGTAGCGCTCGCGGTTGCGGCCGTACTCCAGCTCCACGTTCTGGGCGAAGGCGTCGTTGCTGCCGAACTTGTCGGCGATGACGGAGTGGTCGATGACCAGCTCGGCCGGGGCGAGCGGGTTGATCTTCGCGGCGTCGCCGCCGAGCTCCTTGACGGCCTCGCGCATGGTGGCGAGGTCGACGACGCAGGGGACACCGGTGAAGTCCTGCATGATCACGCGGGCCGGCGTGAACTGGATCTCCTGGCTGGGCTGGGCCTGCGAGTCCCAGCCGCCGAGCGCCCGGATGTGGTCGGCGGTGATGTTCGCGCCGTCCTCGGTGCGGAGCAGGTTCTCCAGCAGCACCTTCAGGCTGTAGGGGAGGCGAGCGGAGCCCTCGACCTTGTCCAGCCGGAAGATTTCGTACGACTCGTCGCCCACGTGCAGCGTGCTGCGGGCGTCGAAGCTGTTCGCCGACACGACAGTCTCCTTCATCAATGTGCGTACTACGTCATGCTGCCGCCATGGCCCCTCATCGATCCGCTAAGGTAGGGCTTGGTTAGGTAACCCTTACCGGGATGGCGACTGCGGTACGCCCGGGCAGTTATCTCGATGTCGAGATAACTCTAGTACATCGCCGCGGCTCGGTCATGCGCGGGCCCGCGTCCACGCGCGGGCCCGCGGTGTCGATCTTGCCCGCGGGGCAGGCTCTCCGCATGGCGACCTACAACACGATCGGCTCCGCGTACGCCCGAACGCGACGGCCCGATCCGCGCATCGCCGCGAGGATCCGCACCGCGCTCGGCGACGCCGTTGACGTGGTCGACGTCGGAGCGGGCACCGGATCGTACGAACCGCCGGGGACCGTCCTGGCCGTCGAGCCGAGCCGGGTCATGATCGACCAGCGCCGGCCGGGCTCCGCGCCGGCCGTGCGGGCGGTCGCGGAACGTCTTCCGCTGCGCGACGGCGCCGCCGACGCCGCGATGGCGGTGCTCACCGTCCACCACTGGACGGATCCCGCGGCGGGGATCGCGGAGCTGCGCCGCGTCGCCCGTCGCCGCGTGGTCGTCCTCACCTGGGATCAGCGCGTCTTTCGCGAACGGTGGTGGCTCGTGCGCGACTACCTCCCCGAGGCGGCGGCGTTCGACGACGGCCGCGCCGTCGACGTGGACCACCTGGCCGACCTGCTCGGCGGCGCGCGCTGCGAGCCGGTGCCGGTCCCCCACGACTGCACGGACGGTTTCGCCGCCGCGTACTGGCGTCGCCCGTACGCCTATCTCGACCCGCAGGTGCGCGCGGGGATCTCGCTGCTCGCCCAGACGGGGGAGGCGGTGATCGCGCCGGGTCTGGCGCGGCTCGCGGACGACCTGGAGACCGGCCGCTGGCACGCCCGGCACGGCGGACTGCTCGCGCTCAAGGAAGCCGACTTCGGCTATCGGCTGCTGGTGGCCGACCTCTGAACGAGCCGGTCGGCCGGCGCGTTCAGCCCAGGGCCGGCGGGGCGTCGAGGAGTTCCAGCAGCGAGGCGGCGCTCTGGGCGGCGCAGACGTCGTCGGTCGTTCGGGAGGTTCCCGGGAAGAGGCGGCCCCAGGACGCGGCGCGGCCGACGGCGCCCAGGCGCCAGCTCAGGGACAGCGCGCGGCGCAGTTCGACGGGGCCCGCGCCGTCGCCCGTCCACGGTTCGAGGTACGCGTCCCGCAGTCGCAGCAGCGCCGCGCGCCCGGCGCCGTGGTGGTCGGGGACCATGCGCCGGGCGGGGACGCGGAAGCTGCAGAAGGGGTGGGAGACGGTGGCGTCGCCCCAGTCGAAGAAGGTGTAGCGGCCCGGTCCGGGGTGGAAGAGCTGGCCCTCGTGCAGATCGGCGTGGTCGAGGGTGTCCGCGATGCCGACGGCGGCCAACTCGGCGCACCACTCGACGAGCCGGGGCCGCAGCGCCCGCAGCCGCCGGCGGTCGTCGGCCGTCAGGGCGGTGCCGTCGGTCACGAGCCGGTCCACGAGGTCGGGGAGGGCGCGGGTGCGTGCGGCGGGGACGCCGAGCCGTTCGATCTCGTCGGCGTGCGGGGTGAGCGTGCGCTGCACGTGCGCGTACTGGCGCAACGGCTCCTCCCAGGCGCGCGGGTCGACGGCCCCGGCGCCGAGCGCGGTCTTGAAGAGGGGGCCGCCGTCGGGGAGCAGCGACCAGCCCCGGTCAACGTCGACGGCGATCGGTCGCAGCGCGTGCCCGGGCACCCAGCGGGCGAGTGCGGAGGTCAGTGCGGCTTCGAAGGCGCTGGCGGGCGGGTTGGCCTTGAACCAGACGGTGCCGAGCCCGGCCGCGTGCGTCCGCACCAGGACGGACCAGGGGCGCAGCCGTACGGTCCGCGGCCCGGACTCCCGCAGGCCGCGGGCGGCGAGCTCGCGTTCGATCCACCCCAGGGCGTCGGCCCGCCACGTCGGTTGCTCCCACGGGGTGACCGCGTTCGCGTAGGCGCCGCGGTCCACGGCCGTGGTCGCGTCGGGGCCTCCGGCCGTGGTCGCGTCGAAGCTCGCGTCGGTGTCTCGGTCGTGCTGCATGGCGCCATCCCAGCAGCGTTGCACCGTGACCACCAGCACTTTTCAGTGCGCGCCGGCGGCGACGGGCTCCGCGGCTCGCCGCGTCGTCGCCAGGGTCGGGTAGTCCGTGTAGCCGCGGGCGCCGTGGGTGTAGAGGTGCGCGGCGTCGATCTCGTTCAGCGGTGCGCCGGCGGCGAAGCGCTCGGGCAGGTCCGGGTTGGCGATGTAGGAGCGACCGTACGAGACCAGGTCCGCCAGGCCCTCGCGCAGGACGGCCTCGCCGCCCTCCTTGGTGGTGGCGTCGCGGTTCTCGCCGACGTTGGCGATCAGCGTGCCGTGCCAGAGCGGGCGCAGGTCGGCCAGTGCGGGGTAGTGGTCGTCGTCGATGAGGTGCAGATAGGCGAGTCCGAGGCGGTCGACCTCCTCGACGAGGGCCCGGTAGACGGGTCCGGGGTCCCGCTCCACCATCCCTTCTTGCGGATTGCCGGGCGACAGCCGCAGGGCGGTGCGGTCCGCGCCGACGGCGTCGGCGACCGCGCTCACCACCTCCAGGGGGAAGCGGATGCGGTCGCGGACGCTGCCGCGGCCGTAGCGGTCGTCGCGCAGATTGGTGTTGTCGGCCAGGAACTGGTGGATGAGGTAGCTGTTGGCGCCGTGCAGTTCGACGGCGTCGAAGCCGGCGGCGATGGCGTTGCGGGCGGCGTGCACGTGGTCGGCCACGGCCCGTTCGACGTCCTCGACGCTCATCGTGCGGGGCAGCGGGGCGGGCGCCTTGCCGCCGTCCCTGACGTGGACGTCGCCGGGCACGGGCACGGCGGACGGGCCGGCGGGCACGTCGCCGTCGATCCGGGAGAGCGGGTGCCCGTGGCGTCCGCCGTGCATGAGTTGGGCGACGATCCGCCCGCCGGCGGCGTGCACGGCGTCGGTGACCGCGCGCCAACCCCGTACGTGCTCCGGGGTCTCCAGGCCGGGCATCCGCCAGCCGGCCTGGCCGCGGCTGCTGGGCCAGATGCCTTCGGTGACGACGAGGCCGGCGCTGGCGCGCTGGGCGTAGTGGTCGGCGACGATCGGCAGGGGCGTGCCGTCCTCGGCGGCGCGGAAGCGGGTCATCGGCGCCATCACGATGCGGTTGGGGAGCCGGAATCGGCCGAAGGAGTACGGGGCGAGGAGGGGTGAGTTCGTCATGGCCGTACCGTAGAAGTTGACACCGGTGTCAGGTTCAAGCGTGGCGCGGCGGAGGTTGCGGGACGTCGCGAGAGTCGCGGGACGCTGCCGGGCATCGTGGAAGTCGTGGGAGTCGTGGAAGTCGTGGGAGTCGTGGAAGTCGTGGGAGGGGACATGAGGATAGGGGAACTGGCGACGCGGACGGGTGTGAGCGAGCGTTCGTTGCGCTACTACGAGAAGCGGGGGCTGCTGGCGTCCGACCGGACGCCGGGCGGGCACCGCGACTTCCCGGAGCGGGCCGTGGACCGGGTGGTCCATATCCAGGAGCTGCTCGCGGCGGGGTTGAACACGACGACGATCGCCCAGGTGCTGCCGTGCATGCGGGACTCCGACGGCGGCCCTTCGGCGTCCGCCACGCCCCAGCTCGTCCAGTGGCTGACGCAGGAGCGGACCCGGATCAACGGCCTGATCGACGAATTGATCCGGTCCCGTGAGGTGCTGGACGAGGTGATCGGCGCAGCGTCGGGCAAGTGAGCGGGCGCATCGACCCAGGTGAAGATGTGGCATGAATCGCCCGTTTTGACCTGACCTCATATGCGAGACGCGCCACAGGCATGACACCGGAGGCGGCGGGTAGGCGGTCGACATCATCCGGATGGACCGCCTCCGCTTGCCGGCGCGGCTCCCCCGACGCAACGTCAGAAGCGGAGGGCCGCAGGCTCGCACGAACGGGTGCACCTCACTCGGATGACACCCCCAGCGCGCGCCTCATCTCATATCTGAGATAACCTCCTTCGCATGGCAGACGACTACCTCGTACGCATCGGCAAGCTCATTCGTGACGCGCGTCAGCATCGCGGCTGGACACAGAGTCAGCTCGCCGAAGCGCTCGGCACCAGCCAGAGCGCCGTGAACCGCATCGAGCGCGGCAACCAGAACATCAGCCTTGAGATGATCGCCCGCATCGGGGAGGCCCTCGACAGCGAAATCGTCTCCCTCGGTTACGCGGGCCCGATGCATCTGCGGGTGGTCGGCGGCCGTCGGCTCTCCGGCGCCATCGACGTCAAGACGAGCAAGAACGCGTGCGTCGCCCTGCTCTGCGGCTCCCTGCTCAACAAGGGCCGCACCGTGCTGCGCCGCGTCGCGCGCATCGAGGAGGTCTACCGTCTGCTGGAGGTGCTGAACTCCATCGGCGTGCGCACCCGCTGGATCAACGAGGGCATGGACCTGGAGATCGTCCCGCCGGCCCGGCTCGACCTGGACGCCATCGACGCCGACGCCGCCCGCCGGACCCGTTCCATCATCATGTTCCTCGGCCCGCTGCTGCACCGCGTGGACAACTTCCGGCTGCCGTACGCGGGCGGCTGCGACCTCGGCACCCGCACCATCGAGCCCCACATGATCGCGCTGCGCCGCTTCGGCCTCGACATCACCGCGACCGAGGGCCTGTACCACGCCCGGGTGGAGCGCACGACCGCCCCCGGCCGGGCGATCGTCCTGACCGAGCGCGGCGACACCGTGACCGAGAACGCCCTGCTGGCGGCGGCCCGCCACGACGGCGTCACCGTCATCCGCAACGCCTCCTCCAACTACATGGTCCAGGACCTGTGCTTCTTCCTGGAGGCGCTCGGCGTACGGGTCGAGGGCGTCGGCACCACCACGCTCACCGTGCACGGCGTCCCCACCATCGACGTGGACGTCGACTACTCCCCCTCCGAGGACCCGGTCGAGGCGATGAGCCTGCTGGCCGCCGCGGTGGTGACCGAGTCCGAACTCACCATCCGCCGAGTGCCGATCGAGTTCCTGGAGATCGAGTTGGCCGTCCTGGAGGAGATGGGCCTCGACCACGACCGCTCCACCGAGTACACCGCCGACAACGGCCGCACCCGCCTGATCGACCTGACGGTGCGCCCCTCCAAGCTGGAGGCGCCCATCGACAAGATCCACCCGATGCCGTTCCCCGGCCTGAACATCGACAACGTCCCGTTCTTCGCGGCGATCGCGGCCGTGGCGCAGGGCCAGACCCTCATCCACGACTGGGTCTACGACAACCGCGCGATCTACCTCACCGACCTCAACCGCCTCGGCGGACGCCTCCAACTCCTCGACCCCCACCGCGTCCTCGTCGAGGGCCCCACCCGCTGGCGCGCGGCGGAAATGATGTGCCCGCCGGCCCTGCGCCCGGCCGTGGTGGTCCTGCTCGCGATGATGGCCGCGGAGGGCACGTCCGTGCTGCGGAACGTGTACGTCATCAATCGCGGCTACGAGGAGCTGGCGGAGCGGCTGAACTCGGTGGGGGCGCAGATCGAGATCTTCCGCGACATTTGACATGCCGGTGCCGCCACGCCTCCACCTCTGGGACTTCTCCGGGAAGGGAGCCCGGGAGCGTTCCCGGGCTCCCTTCCCGGCTAGTGCTGTGACCGGGATGGTTCATCGTGTTCGGGAGGTGGCTCGCGGGACGAGCGCACGCGAATCGGCTGGTATTACTGGGGCATGCAGGAAGAGACCGCACGCTCCGCGATCGACACGTTCATCTCCGCGTTCAACGCCTCGGACGACAGCTATGTGACTGCCCTGCTCTCCCAGGCCCTGACCTCAGACGTGGTCCTCTGGGGGCCGTTGGGCCGCAGCGAAGGAATCGCGGCGGTCGAACGGTTCGTGCTGGACATCCGGCGCCACCCTGCGGGGGCCGGCACGATGGTGCGCTGCTCAGCCGTGGACATGCCTGACGAGTGGGCCCGGTACCAGTGGGTCTTCACCACGCCGGACGGAGGCCCCCGGGTGACGGGAACGGACGTCGTCCATCTGCGGCGGAGCCTCATCGACCAGGTCATCGTCTTTGCCGGGGAGATCGCGCCGTCGGCCCCCTGAGTCGTCTGTCGCCGCCCCTCCCCCGGACTTGCCCCCTTCGGCGCCCGACTGCCCCCTCCGCGCGCCTGACGCCGGGTCAGCCGGTCTGGATGGAGAGGCCCAGCGCGCTGGAGAGCCTGCGCCACGGAGTGACGAAGCACGACGAACCGCTCGTCACGAAGACCTGGCCCCGGGCGTGGGCGCCGTTGGCGTCCTTGGCGTAGAAAGGGGCACCCTGGTCGCCGGGTTGCGGCAGGGGGCCGCCCCGGACCACGAGCAGCGGACCCCAGCAGCTCTGCGCACCGCACAACTGGCCGTTGACGCTGACCACCTGTCCCCCGCACACCTCGCCGGAGGTCCGGCCGCTGTAGCAGTAGTTGGCGCCCCCGATCACGGCGTCGCCCGCCGAGAGCACGGGAATGGTGGTGGTGCTGGCGGGCCCCCCGGTGTAGATCCGGCCGCCGTACGAACGCCCGGCGATCACCGCGGCATCGACGGCGGGCTGCCGCAGGACGACGGTGCCGTGGGAACTGACCCCGGATTCGGTCGACACGGACGCCCCGGCGGGGAGGCAACTGGCCGAGCCGGTGCCGTAGACGGTTCCCCCGCTGTCGCGCAGCGCGAAGCCAGCGGTGCAGGGCCCGTTGGCGGCGGTGGCGCGGATACCCGCGCCGCCTTTGAAGGGCGGGTCGTCGTTGCGGCGGTGGAACTGGTTCGCCGAACGGTCCTGGGGCGGGGCGGCGGTCGGGGTGCGCAGCGATGCGGTGGCCCGCCTCCCGGTCACGGCGACCACGACGTCCGGGGGAGCGTCGGACTCCAGGACGATCTGCCCCTTGGTGCGATCGAGGTAGCTGGCGAAGGTGTACGTGGTTCCGCCGGCGGCGACGTGTGCGGAGATCCGTTTCTGGAGCCGGGCCAGTTCCCGCGCGGCGCCGGGTGGCACCGGCGGGACGGAGGCCGCGGCCCCGGAGGCGTGCTCCGGCACCACTCGGGTCGTCTCACGCGGGGGTGCCGCGTCCTTCTCCGAGCCGGGAGCCGGGCCCGCCCCTAAGGTCAACAGCGCGATGACGACGGCGGCGATGGCGCCGGTAGGTCTTCTGCGCTTCCTCCACGCACCCGGTCCGCGTCTCGTCCTGTCCATGGGAACCTCCTGGACCTTGTGGACGGCCCCGGCCGGACGGCCGGGACCTGTGACGCATCGTGGGGGCGAACGGCGGTCGCGGCTAGGGGGTGTCTGCAAAGCGGCGTCGTCCGCCCGGGCGCCGACGTCTACCTCGGCATCGACTCGGCTGTCCGGCCGTACTTCGGTTGCGGCCGGACCTGGGCGCTGAGCTCATGGACACAGACCGTTCTCGTCAGCGAGGAGGAAGGTCAAGAGCCTCACCGGCCTCACGCACGTCATTCGAGTGACGGACGTCAGCAAAGAGGGAAACGCCGATTCTCTTATTGCTGCTCCATACACGAAAAGGTGACAAAAAGGCTAGCGAAACGACAAAGCAGCCGTACGACGAAAAAACAAATCGGTCAACCTTCCCCCGGCTTTGGTCATTCCTTGCCACTTCATAGCCTTCGGCTTGCTCTCGCTTGACCCTGTGCGAGGAGGCGGGCCGCCCGCCTCGTCGTCATCCTCAAGGGCCCGAGCCCGGTCCGCGAGATCGGTGAGCAACGCACGGCAGAAGGAGTCTCGGCATGATCGGCCTTTCCCGGACGCTGTCTTCAGGGTGGTTCGCAGCGGTGGGCGCCACCGCGCTGTTGGGCGCACTGGCGCCCGCGCCGGCGGCGCACGCGGCGCCGCTCTCGTGTGGCCAGACCGTCACGACCAGCGTGGTTCTCACTGCTGACCTGCTCAACTGCCCCGGTGACGGCCTGGTCGTCGCCGGCAGTGGCATCACGGTCGACCTCAACGGGCACACCATCGACGGCATCGGTCTGGGCGTCGGCATCCGCAACGACGGCTTCGACAACACCACGATCACCAACAGCGCCAGCAATCCCGGCCCGATTCAGGACTTCGACTACGGGGTCCGACTCAACCCGGGCGCGTCGGGGAATGTCGTCGAAGAACTCACCGTCCAGCTGAACGAACTCGCCGGTGTCGAGCTCAACGGCGCCGTCGGCAATAACCGTGTACGGAACAACCTCATCGACCGGCAGTCCCAAAGAGGCATCACCGTCCTCGGCGGGTCGAGCGGCAACGTGATCGCCGGGAATACGATCACCGGCAACCAGGGCGAGGGCCTCTTCGTGCAGAACTCGGCCGATAACCGTCTCGAAGGCAACCAGGTCGCCAACAGCGGCGACGCCGGCCTGGTCCTGGAGGGCTCCAGCGGAAACACACTGCTGTCCAACACCGTCGGCAACAGCAGCGACGGCGCGTTCCTCGTCCGGCTCGGCTCGAACGACAACCTCATCCAGGGCAACTCCTCGACCCAGAACGCGGACGCCGGGCTGATCGTCTCCGGCTCCAACGGCAACCGCGTCCTGAACAACACCCTCCAGGGCAGCGGCGACAGCGGCATCTTCCTCCAGTCCGCCAACGGCTCCACGATCACCGGCAACGACGTCCGGCTGAACACCGGCGGCATCGAGCTGAGCGACTCCGACAACAACCTGATCCGGTCCAACATCGCGAACGACACCACCGGGGACGGGATCAGCCTGGAGCTCTCCGTCAACAACCGGCTGGAGCTCAACCAGGTCAACAGCAACAACTCGCGGGGCATCTACGTCGCCGGGGACGCAGCCGCCGGTTCCGGCAACCGCCTGGTCGACAACACCGCCAACGCCAACAACGGCGACGGCATCCACGTCTCCAAGGCCGTCCACACCCTCCAGGGCAACACCACCCGCAACAACGGCGGCTGGGGCGTCTTCGCCGACCCGGGCAACGTCGACGGCGGGGGCAACCGGGCGAGCGGCAACGGGCAGGCGGCCCAGTGCGCCGGCGTGGTGTGCGCGCCGTGACCGGTTCGAGGGCGTAGAGCAGAGCCGGCCGGCGGACGACGAGTCCACCGGCCGGCTCGTCAGGGAACGGCGGGCGATTCCAGTGACCCCCGCACGCATCGCAGTCACGCGGTCACTCTGTGTTCTAGCATCGCGGCGATGGACGCACAGTACGAGTTCGGGATCCTGGGGCCGGTCCGCGTCGTGCGGGACGGGCGGGACGTGGCCGTCGGCGCCGTCCAACTGCGCACCGTGCTCGCCGCGTTGTTGGTGGACGCCGATCGGGTGGTCCCGGTGGCGGCGTTGGTGGACCGGCTCTGGGGAGACGGGCCGCCGCGGGGTGCGCGCAACGCCGTGCAGAACTACGTCCTGCGGCTGCGGCGCGCCCTCGGGCCCGATGTGGTGGTGACCGACCGGTGCGGTTACGTGCTGCGGGTGGCGGAGCAGGGCGGGCTGGACGTCCGCGGGTTCGCCTCGCTCGTCGCCGCCGGGCGCGCCGCCGCGGACGAGGGGCGGTCGGAGCGGGCGGTGGGGCTGCTCGACGAGGCGCTCGGACTGTGGCGGGGCGAGCCGTTGGGGGATCTGCCGGCGGAGCGGTTCCAGGACGTCGTACCCGCGCTGCACGAGCAGCACCTGGCCGCCCAGGGGGCGTGGGTCGACGCGGTGTTGGCGTGCGGGCGGCCCGTCGACGCGCTGCCGCGGCTACGGCGGCTGACCGACGGCCACCCCCTGGACGAGCGGTTCTGGGCGCAGCGGATGCTGGCGCTGTACCGGTGCGGTCGGCAGGGCGAAGCGCTGGAGTGCTTCCGGCGGGTGTCCGCGGTGCTCGCGGAGGAGTTGGGCATCGACCCGGGCGCCGAGTTGAAGGACCTGCACCAGCGGATGCTGGCCGCGGCACCGGACCTCGTGCCGACGGCCCGGCGACAGGAGCTCGTCACGGCCGCCGCCACCGTCGGCAGCCGCGCGCCGTCCGCGGACGCGCCGGGGAACCTGCCCGCCGAGACGACGTCGTTCGTCGGCCGCAAGGACGAGATCGACGAGACGGGCCGGCTGCTGGCGCGGGGCCGGTTGGTGACGCTGACGGGGGTCGGCGGCGTCGGCAAGACCCGGCTCGCGCTGCGGACCGCGCGACGGCTCGCGCCCTCGTTCCCGGACGGCGTGTGGCTCACGGACCTCGCCGCGCTGACGGACCCCGCGCTGTTGGAGCGGGCGGTCGCCGAGTCGTTGGGGCTGCGCGACCAGTCCATGCGGTCGGCGGGCGACGCGATCGCCGACCGGCTGCGCGTCCGACGGCTGTTGCTCGTCCTGGACAACTGCGAGCACCTGGTGGGGGCGGTGGCCGCGCTGGTGCTGCGGCTGTTGCGGGCAGCGCCGGAGCTGCGGGTGCTCGCCACCAGCCGCGAGCGGCTGTGCGTACCGGGTGAGCACGTGTTGCTCGTACCGTGTCTGGCCCTGCGGGAGGGGCCCGACGGGGCTCCGTGCGAGGCTGTTCGGCTGCTGGTGGACCGGTCGGCCGCGGGCGGCGCGCCGCCGTGGGCCGACGAGCGGCGCGCGGCGGCGGCCACCGAGCTCTGCCGGCGTCTCGACGGCATCCCGCTGGCCATCGAGTTGGCGGCCGTACGGTTGAGCGCACTGACCGTGGAGGAGGTCCTGGAGCGGTTGGAGGACCGCTTCCACCTGCTGTCGGCCCGGCGCGACCGCGCCCGGGGCGGCGACGGTGTTGAGGGCGTCGACGGTGCCGGGCGGTACCGGCAGACGCTGCGCGGTGTCATGGACTGGAGCCACGGTCTGTGCACGCCCGGGGAGCGGCTGTTGTGGAGCCGGCTGTCGGTCTTCGCCGGCGGCTTCGACCTGGAGGCCGCCGAGTCCGTGTGCACGGGCGGGGGCATCGACCGCGCGGACGTGCTGGACCTCGTGGACGGCCTCGTCCACAAGTCCGTCGTGACGGTGGACCACGGGGACGCCGGTCGTCGGCGGTACGGGAGCGCGTCCCGCTACCGGCTGTTGGAGACCATCCGTCAGTACGGCGCCGAGCGGTTGCGCGCGGAGGGCGACGCGACGGGGGTACGGGTGCGGCACGGCGAGCACTACCGGGACCTGGCGGCCCGGGCCGCGGCCCAGTGGTGCGGCCCCGACGAGGTCGGCTGGCTGGAGCGGCTGCGGATGGAGCTGCCCAATGTGCGTTCCGCGCTCGACTTCTGCCGTGCCGCCCCGGGCCGGGCGCCGATCGGGGCGCAGATCACCGTCGACCTGATGCGGACCCGCGCCTGGTTCTTCGGCAGCACGCTGGGGGAGGCGCGGCACTGGATCGAGAGCCTGTCTGAGCGGTTCCCCGATGCTGCGGACGGGGAGGGCGGGGCGGACGGGGCGCCGGCCGTGGTGGTGACGGCGATGAAGACCTTCATCGCGTTGATCCAGGGCGACCCGGCGGCCACCGCGTACTTGGCGGAGTGTCGTACGGCCGCCGGTGACGGCGCCGGTCCCGCCGACGGTACGGGCGGCCGGCAGCAGGCGGCGCCGGTCGAGTACATGACGGGCGTGCACGGCCTGCTGGTGCTCGGTGACCCTTCCTCCATCGACCGGCTCGCGCGTGCGCGTGCGGAGTTCGCCGCGGTCGGGGAGGCGGGCGACGCGCACATGGCCACCATGTTCTGGGCCATGGCGGCGGCCTTCCTCGGCAGCGGCGACGCCGCCCGTGCCGCCTGTGCCGCGTACGTCGCCGAGGCAGAGGCCGCCGGTGCCGCATGGGCGCTCACCTGGGCCCAGTGGTGCACCGGCCTGACGGAGCTGCTGCACGGGGACCCGCGGCGGGCCCTGGTCCCGCTGTGCGACGCCCTGGTCCGGCAGCGCGCCGTGGCCGACAACTGGGGTCCCGCCTGGAGTTTGGAGACGCTGGCCTGGACGCTGGGCGCCCTCGGCCGGCATCGGCAGGCGGTCGTCGTCCTCGGTGCTGCCCGGCGCCACCGGCGGGTGACGGGGGCGCAGCTGACCGGCCTTCGCCCGTTCGCCGCGCTGCACGCCCGTACGCAGGCCGTCGTACGGGAGCACCTGTCGCCCGGCGCGTACGACGAAGCGTGGGAGCGGGGCGCGGGGGCGGGGGACGGCATCGCGCTGGCGCTGGCCATCGCGCACGAGGTCCACGGGGCGGAGGCCGGGCGGCCGGCGGCGCAGTGACCGGGACGTGACCGGGCGGAGAGCGGGCGGCGGAAGGGTTCCGTGCGGGACCTCGGAAGGTACCCGGCGGTCCGGTGCGTCCGCCCGCGCCGTCGTGGCCTGCGACGGCGCGGCAGGGCGCCCGCACCGCGGGCCCGCGGCCGACCACGTGCCGAAGGCCGTAAGACGAACGACGCGAACGGGAGCACCATGCGTACACCTCACTCCGTCCGAACCGCCGTCGGTGCGACGGCGCTCGCCGGCGCCCTCCTGCTGGGCACCGGTGGCACGGCCTTCGCGAGCAGCTTCCTGAGCTGGTCGGGGCCGCAGAACACCGGGAGCGCCAGGGAGGTCTTCGCCTGCGGCTGCAACAACATCGACCCCGGTCACAAGGCCGCCTACCGCTTCACGTACACCGGCCAGACCGCCGCGATGTACAACGAGTCCGACTGCCGGGGAGTGGTGCACCACACCTTCCGGGGCAGCCAGGAGAGCAGGGACGCGTTCGGCTGGAAGAGCGTCTTCTTCCACTGCTGACCGGCTGACGTCGTGGGCGGGCGCACCGACCGGGGCGCCCGCCCTCAGCGTGGGCGCGGCGCTGGGTCGTGTCCGCGATGTCGCACCTCGGCGGGCGCGGTAGCGCCGTGCCGAGTGGGAACTGCGCGACGAGCCGTCCATCGGCCAGTGCGGACCGGCCCTCCCGCAGTACTACGGCGGCTCCCATTCCATGGCCTCTCCTCCGTGCCTGCTCCGTGCCCCCGCACCGCTTGGATTTCGCCGAGGCTAGGGCTCGCAACGACCGGTGGTGAACCTCCGATGGGACTACGCCGGGTCGATTCGGTCCCGCGGTGGGAGGCGTTACGGCACCCGTTCTCCTCCTTTCGGCGGAGGGTCCGTGCACCCTGACAGCGGGAGACCTCATTTCACCGGCCCCCTCCCACCGAAGGAGAAGGGCGGAAGTCACTCCGGTGGGATGATTTACAGCTTTCAGATCCCACGTCTAGCGTCAATGGGCATCGATCTTGGCCCGGCGCCCCCGCAGCCGGTTCGGGATCGAGCGGGGCGCCCCCGACGGGTTCCACTTCCCGGAACCGGTCCTTTCTCCCTCACACCGACGAAGTGCTCGTGCGTCCCGCCAGCAGTGGCTCCGACCGGAACAGAACGCTTCACGTGGGAGACCTACATCATGACGAGTGAACACGAGTCCCTGGCACCCCGCGAAGAGCTCCTTTGCCGGCTCTTTGCCGAAGTGCTCAAGCGGCGGGAAGTATCCGTCGACGAAGGGTTCTTCGCGCTCGGCGGCGACAGCATCTCCGCGGTCGGCCTGGTCGGCCTGGCTCGGGAGGCCGGTCTGGAATTCACTCGGCGCGAGCTCTTCCAGAACCCTTCGCCCACGGAGCTGGCCGCCGTCGCACGGGAAGTGGCGCCTCCTGCGGAGGTGGCGGCCGATTCCACGGCCCCGGGGGCCATGGCCGGCACGACCCCGGGCTTCGTCGCCGAGGACACGCCGCTCATTTCGCTGTCCCAAGCCGAACTCGACGAGATCGAACGGCAAATCGGCTGACCTTCGCGCGCTTGGCGGATCACCCCTTGGCGATCTGCCGGACTTCTGTGGTGCGCGCTTTCCCCCTGGACTGTTCCGCTCAGCCGGCACCTGGCAACACGACGGACTGAGCCCATCTTCATACGCATGCAGCAGCCGTCCTCGATGGGCCTCCATCGACGGAACGGGCGCTGCCTCCTGACCCATTCCGGAAACAAGAACACCAGAGGGAGCGGATCGATGAAGCCGGGAATCTCCGACGTGTTGCCGTTGGCGCCGTTGCAAGAGGGCCTGCTCTTCCACGCCCTGTACGACGACCAGGACACCCCCGACGTCTACGTCGTCCAAATCGCCCTACA
>NZ_JBEYTZ010000037.1:0-88302 GCF_040643215.1 Streptomyces sp. NPDC047315
CGAAGCGGCAGTCCCGCGCGTTGTACTTGGTCGGTGCCATGTCTCCTCCGTGGCATGACGAAGAGCCCGGGCGCCGGTCGGCGGCGGGCTGAAGTGTGGAAGGGGGGTCAGGCGCGGTGCGCCGTCGGGTTGCGGATCTCCATGCGGAAGTTCGCCACGTGCTCGTGCCGGGCGTTCTGGTCGACGCCGAGGGAGCCCACGCCGCCGGACAGTGCCACCGCGAGGATCAGCGTCGTGCCGTCCGGCAGGACGACCGGGCCGAGGCCGTGCAGCTCCGACCGGATCCGCGAGCACAGGGCGCGGGAGATCCGTGGGTCGCGGGTGCCGCGGACGCGCACCTGCATGCGGGGCTCGTCGTACGGCAGCAGCGAGTCGGGCTCGGTGCCGTCGTCGTACAGCGTCAGCACGACAACGGTGTCCGGCGCACTCGGCATGGACTCCAAGAAGCAGTTGCCCGTGGTGCCGGTCGGGTCGTACTGGACGATGCCGCGCTGCGCGAGGTGCTGCGCGATGCCGTCGAGGAGGTCAGCCACGTAGCCACCTCCTCAGCGACACCTGCATGAGCCGCAGCACCACGGCCCGCTCGCGATTCATCGGGATTTCCAGGTACTTCGCCGACCTGCCGGGGGCATGCCGCCAGGTCAGCTCCTCGTGTTGCCGCACGGCATAAATGGTGTCGAAGGTGATCATGCCATCCAACTCGGAGATCATGTTGACTCGGCCGGAGCGCTCCAGGGTGCCCTCGTCGAGCGGCACCAACTTCCTGGCCTCGCCCAGAACGTGCTCCAGGCCGCGTTCGACCCCCTCGCCCGCGAGCCGGCGCCCGCGCGACGTCCACTGGCGGCGGGCATCACCCGGCCGGAACCGCGTGTACTGCGGCAAGCCGATCACCTCCTACAGCAGTTGAACTTCCAGGTGGGACGGAACCGGCAGCCCGCCGCCGTCCCTGCGGAGCGCGGCGATGACGGTCGTCTGCCGGCCCGAGGGCAGGGTCACGCGGGACTCCGCCGGGCACACGGTGGTGTCGAGCTGGGCGTAGAAGGTTGCCGAGGAGACGACCTCCTGCCCGTCTGGGCGGCGCACGGTCCGCGTCTGGTCGTCGAGGAAGCACCGCACCTGCACGGCCGGCCCGTACTGCGGCCCGTACGCGCTGTCCCCTTTATACGGCTCCACCGTGACCGTGTGCTGGAGCAGCCAACCGGGGACCCTCACGAGACCACCAGCCCGATCGTGAGGATGTCCGGGGTGAGGTCGGGCGACCGCAGGTGATCCCAGACAGCCGGCGCGATCTGCCGCCCCGGGCTGTCCTCGGCGGACGTCGCGGTCAGGGACCGGCCGAGCCGCACGGAGCCGATCTCCACGTTGCCCCAGCCGACGCCGGCCGCGCCGGTCGTGTCCCCGACCTCCTCGCCCCACTCGGCCTGCGCGCACGTCGCGTCGGCGAAGGCGCTGCGCACGAGCGGGTTGCTGGGGTAGCCGTCCGGGTCCGTCTCGTACCAGCACAGCCGGAACACCCGGGACTCCAGCAGCCGCGATGCGTACGCCAGCAGCCGGCCGACGTCGGCGGGAGCGGGGCTGCCGGTGTACTGCTCGTACTGGGCGCTGGTGGCGTAGATCCGAGCCACCGCCACCACCCCCTTCAGGCGCTGGTGCCGATGATGACGATGTCGTACGTGACGCTGCTGCCGGCCGCGCTGTTGGCGACCTTCAGCAGGTCCCCGGTGCCGGCCGCCACGGCGTAGGCGGTCGCGTCCGTCGCTCCGGCCATGACGCCCACGGTCGCACCGGGGCGCAGCGTGATCGTCCCGGTCGCGCCGAGGAGGGTGGACCACGCGTTCGCGGTCGCATTCCCGACGACGACGTTGTTCGCGTTGGCCGACGCGGCGCTGACGAAGATCCCCTTCACCTTCACGAAGGTGATCGCCGCCCCGAAGGCGTCCGTGAGCACCCCCGCCAGGTCCAGGTCTTCGCTCGCGCTGGCCGCCAGGGTCCTCCTGTCGTGGAACACCCGATCAGCCATGCCCGCCGCAGTACCGGACTCCAGGTGCACACCACGGCGCCAGTCCAGCGGGTCGACCACGACGGTCAGGTCCTGCGCGCGAGTCTGCCGGACGCCGACGCTCATTCCGAAGTCACTGACCACCGGCACCAGAACCACCTCCTGACTTCCTCGGCGCGCGCTTCGTCTTCAGCTCCGCGGGCTCGTCGGCGCGCCGCCACCCGGACGCCGGATCTGCGGCCAGCGCGGCGTACCGCTCCGCCTCCTCCGACCCGGGTACCGGCTGCACCCGCTCCGCGATGTGCGGCCCTGAACCGCGCTCATAGGTGGGCATCGGCGTCACACCTTCAGTCCGGTCATGACCGCGTGGGCGCGCTCGTTGCCGAACTTCAGGCCGACCTCGCCGTAGAGCTGGGACTGGTCGGACGCGCCAGTCTTGGCCAGGGCCTCCTCGAAGAAGACGCCCTTGCCCGGGACGTTAAGAAACACCGGCATCAGCTGCTCCAGCGACGCGGCGATGATCACGTCTTGGGGGACGTGCCGGTCCATCATCACGTTCAGGGTCCCGAAGTCCGTCACCACGGTGGTCACGTTCACGCCGCCGACCGTCCGCGAGGTCTCGTGGTACTGGCCGTACGCGCTGGCGTAGGCGGTCGTGACGGCGCGCTTCTGCGCCGAGTTCACCAGCAGCGTCGCGGTGTGCTGCTCGCTGATGCCGCCGTTGTCGTAGGCGAGCTGGAGCAGGTCGTTGACGTGCCCCGAGGTGAGGGCGGTCGCCCACGGCTTCGTGAACGCCAGCCCGGTCGCGGTGCCGAGGGTGATCGGCGACCCGCCCGCGCTCGTAGAGACCTTGAAGGTATCCGTTGTGATCTGGTCGACGTAGTACGTGCGGCCGGCGACGATGCCGCTGGCGGCCCCGGTCGCGGTGAACACGACCTTGTCGCCGTCCACGAGGCCGTGAGCGGTGGAGGTGATGGTGTCCGTCGCGCTGGTAGCGCCGGTGACGCTGGTGCCCTTCGCGATCCGGTTGGTGGTGATCGCGGCGAGGAGACCCTTGGTCTGCCGCGCTGTGGCGTTCGTGGTCGGCTTGACGTAGGAGCCGTTGATGAAGGACCAGTTGACGTCCAGCGCCATCTGCTTCAGCATCTGCTCGATCTGCCAGTCCAGCTCGTTGGTGATCGGGTTGGAGCCGCCGCCGTGGTTGTACGGCGCGGACTGCGGCGAGGCGACCTGCCCGATCGCGGCCTGCTTCGTGTACGAGACGCTGACCTGTTCCTGGTGGATCTGCACGACGTTCGTCACGTTGCCCCGGACCCGCGCTTCGGCGGTCGGGGCGGTCGCGCCTTCGACGCGGGTGCGCTGGCCGGGGTCTCGGAGGTCGTAGCTCTCCCACTCGAACTCGGTTGCGGTGGTCATGCCACCGCCGGTCAGGCCGCCGATGGCCGACAGCAGGGGGGTGTCCTCCGGGGTGAGCGCGAAGAGTTCGTTGGTGTAGTTGGGGAGGTTGAAGGTGGTGCCCATCCCGGTGATCTGTCCGGCCATGGGTGCTCCTTAGGTCGTCTGTGCGGCCTTCTGCCGCTTGAGGGCGATCGCGCGCCGCATGTCTCCCTTGGACAGGGCTTCGGCGATCTGCTTGTCGATGGAGGGCTGGTCGCCGGAGCCTCCGGCGCCGAGGTCCCCGCCCGAGCGGCCAGCGCGCGCTGGGGCGAGCTTGGCGAGCTTCTTCACCGCGGCCTCGATGGCCTTGGTGTCCACCTCGCCGTCGTCGCCGACGAACTGCTTCGTGTCGATGAGGGCGGCGGCGTCGCCGAGGTCGAGCCCGGCGCGAGCAGCGGCAGCCTCGAAGGAGACGGCGGCCAACTTGGCGCCGTACTCGGTGGCGGCGGCCGTGCGGCCCTCCGTCCGAGCGGCGTCAACGGCCTTCTCCTGCTCGGTCATCGCGGCCTTGCGGTGCTTCTCCAGCTCGGTGGCCGCGTTGCTGTTCTCCTTGGCGCGCTTCTCCCACTGGCGGGCCATGGCCTTCCAGTCGGTGCTGTCACCGCTGTCGGCGGCGGGAGCCGGAGGCGCGGGTACGGGTGCGGGGGTGGTGGATGCGTCGCCGCCCGCGCTGCTGCCACCCGCGGTGGGCTCGGCGGCGGACGGAGGGGGAGGGGTGGACATGGAAGCTCCCGTTTCGGGATGGCCCGGTGCCGTGCGGCCCCGGGCATGCGAAAGGCCCCGCCGATGGACGGGGCCCGGATGGTGGTGCGGTCAGTGAAGGTCGATACAGGGCCGGTCGGTGGCCTGTGGGGAGACGCGGTCCGCCGGGCCGTACTGCTGCTCGGCGTCCGCCCGCGCGCCTGCCATCTGCTGCTCCAAGGCGGCCCGGTCGGCAGGGGACAGTGCCTTGAGGGCGGCCAGGCGCTCGCGCAAGGGCATGGCGCGCAGGGTGTCCGGGGTGATCACGGGGCCTCCCTGAGCAGTCCGAGCCGCCGGAACGCGGCGTCGAGGGCATCGGCGATGGGGGCGAAGTCGTCGGGTTCCCAGTATCGGGGGTAGCCGTCGACCAAGCCAGTTCCGGCGATCACCTGTTCGCCGTTCGCCGGGTCCCGAGCCACCTCCAGGGCGGACAGGAGACGGCGGTCGCCGGACCGTAGCGCGATCCACTGCGCGTAGGCCCGGCCGAACGCTTCTCTCGGGCTGGCGAGGTAGTCGATGTACTGGTGGTCCACGTCGAGCGTGTACCGGGTGCCGTCAGCACGGACGCGGTCCACGAGCGGGGACCCGTTGTCCAGGGTCCGCAGGAAGTCCAGCATGCCGGCCTGCTCGCTATCCTGGACGGCGGTCCACCATGCATGGAGGGGGCCGCCCGGGCGGATCGCCTCGTCGGTGAAGAACGCCTGGCCGCCGGGGCCGAGTCCGGCATGGTCGAGGAAGTGTCCCAGCTCGTGAGCTGCGGTCAGGGCCGGGGCCTGGCCGTCGGGGTTCAGGGTGATCCGACGGCCGGTGTAGGCGCCCTGGTAGCCGGGTCGGGTCTCTGCTTCCAGCGGGATCGGGCGCATCCCGGGCGGGATGGTGTGGACGCGGTCGATCGCGGCGAGCGCGCCGGCCATGGCCGAGCCTGCGGGAGTCTCCGGATCGGCACCGGTCACCAGGTCGGTGGCCAGGGCCGCTGTCCGGTCGGAAGGGATGCCCTGGTCTTCGTCTGCGGGCTGCTCGGGCCCAGTTCGGTCCGCTGCTTGGGTTGGGGCCGCGGTCTGGATCTGCTCGCGCTCCGGTTTCCTGCGCAGGTCGTCGTGTGCGGCTACGTGCTCGCGCATCTGGGTCTGCCAGTACCGCACCTTGGCCTGCGCCCGGCCGCGGGTCTTGTCGTCCATAGCGACGGAGGTCCGGCGCTTCCAGTGGCGAATGTGACGTTCAATCTCGCGCTGCCGCTGAGTGTCTGCGTAGGTCGTGCCGGGGGTGGGGTGGTGCGGAGGCCGGGTCGTCACGCCGGGGAAGTAGGCGGCCAGGGAATGACGGCAGTTGGGATGCATGAGCCCTGCCGCCCGCGCCTCCAGCAGACTCCCGGCCACGTGCACCACGACCGTCGGGGTGCGGCGCAGCAGGCGGCGTTCCGTCGGGGCGGCGTGCGGGGCGCGGATCGTCTGGGGCCCGCCGGGCCCGGACAGGGTGAGGACCTCGCCCTCCCACGGTGCGCACCGCTCGCACTCCAGCGGGGCGTCGCTGACGATGACCAATCCGACCCCGAGTTGGGCGAGGGCGTCGGTGTGGCCTTCGACGGCGGCGCGCGCCGTCACGCTGCGCATCGCCATCTCCGCGTAGGACGCCATGTCCCAGCCCCGGCCGGCGCTGTCCACGAACCCAGTGATCCCGCGCCGCGCAAAAGCGTCGAGGGCCCGCTGGCTGGCCTGTCTGCGGGTGATGCCGGTCAGCAGTTGCGTGCTGGCCGCCGTGGCGGTGATGCGCCGGTACGTGTCCGTCACGGCCCGGGTGATCCGGGCGTACACCGGTCGGGTGTCGTCCGCCATCGACGCGGCGAGGCGATCGACTGAGGGCGCGTTCGGTAGCGCCGTGCGGGCCGCCAGTTCGCGGCCGATGTCGAGCGCGCCGAGTTCAGCGACGGCAGCTTGCCGGCCGCGGCCGTACGCCTCGATCAAGGCCCGCCGTACGGCGCCGTTGGTGTCGGTCTCCAGCGCGCGGGCGATCTCCTCGACCGCGTTGCGGAGGTTGCCGAGCGCGGCGAGCTTGAGTTCCGCCCACTGCGGCGACTCGATGTCGGCCGCGAGCGCAGCGGCCAGCTTCTCCAGAAGCGCGGCCTCGGCGTCCTGATACAGCAGGGACACCTCACGGGCCAGATCCTCCGCCATCGCTGGGGACACCGGCATCCGGCACCCCCTCAGCTCCGGTCAGGGTCGGGTCCGCCACGGCGCGCCCGGACTCCCTGAGGATCGCGGCCACCTCGGCGTCGACCTGCGTGTCGTCCCAGGTCGGATGCTGCATCCGCACCAGCGTTTCCGTGGACGCGGCTTCAGCGCGGCGCAGCAACTCGCCCGTGGTGGCCAGCTCTACCGGGCCCTCGGTGATGCCGTCCTGGAGTTCCACCTGCGGCGGCTCCAGATCGAGGCCGGTCACGTGGAACCGGAAGCCAGACAGCACCGCCAGGTACGCGCCGACGATGTCCGAGGTGCCGGGAGCCCAGTACAAGCCCTTGCGGCCAGCGGTACCCAGGGAGCGCCGGTTGCGGGCGCGGATCTCCGTCGCGGTAACCGCCTGCCCGTCGGGCTGGCCGAAGGTGCTGGCTGAGTAGCCTGCGAGCTGCACAGCTTCGTCTCGGAGCGCGGCGCAGGTCTCCTTGTGCTCCTGGACGCGGATGGCGAACTGGACCACCGTGATCGGGTCGGCGTCGCCCGCGCGGGGGAGCATGTTGAGCCCGGTGAAGATCCGCCGCTCCTCGTCCCAGGTGGCGCCCTTGCCGGGCCCCGCGGACTGAAGCAGGGAGTCCGCCACGATGACGCGGCCCTTACCGTTCTGGATGTCCCGCATCCAGGAGCTGTAGGTCTCGTCCAGAGCGTCGAAGATGGACTCGATGCCCTGGAAGTCCGATTGCCCGAGGTAGGCGGCGCTCGGTATGTGTCGCCAGCCACGCGCGGGGCGGACGTTGGGCACGTAGGCGGCGGTTAGATGCTGCGGTGCGCCCGTGTCGAGGCCGCCTTCGGCGTCGACTTCGGCGGCGAGGGGCGCGGTCGCCGGATGGTCCGCGAGCGGCCGGGGCGTGCCGAGGCTGGTGAGGCCGCCTTCGTAGAGGCCGTGGTAGATCCGGCCCTTCTCGTGGCGCTCCAGGTGCCGGAACACGCGCTGGTCGGTAGAGCTGTCGTTGGGGAGCACGGTCCAGAACGTCACGGCCGTGAGCCGGCCGTAGCGGAACTCGGGGACGGCGCGGTCACCGGCGACGACATCGATCCACGGCCGGTCGGCCACTGTGTCGTCCCAGACGACCCGCAGGTAGGCGCCACCGAGCGCAGCGCACACCTCGCCGGCTTCGAGGAGAGTGGGGTGGAGCCCGCCTTCGGTGAGCTGGTCCAGTTGCTTCTGGGTCTTGTCGTGGGCGCTGAACAGCTTCGGGGGCTCGGAGAACAGCAGCTCGCTGCTCGCGCGGGCGATGTCGCCTGCGAGCGGCACGTGCAACTTGCTGCGCTTCTCGCCGGCCGTGGTCGGCTGGCCCCAGAACCAGCGGGCTAGCCGGCCGCGCCACCCGTGCGCGTACTGCGCCGGGCGGTTGGGCGGACCCTCCGTCCGGTAGCCGCGGTCTTCGTACCGCTGCTCCAGCCGGTCCGGGTCAGCCGAGTACCAGGCGTCCCAGTCGGCGAGGGCGACCTGGACGCGGGTGTCGATCTGGGGCCAGGGGGTGTCAGCCGTCGGCAGCGGCATCAGGCACCTCCTGGGGGTCCTCAAGGGCGTCGGCGGCGTCCCGGAGGAAGCCGACGAGCTGCGCGCGGATATGGGGCTCGTCGATGGAGTCGAGGACGATCCAGCCGACGTCGAAGGGGCGGGTGTCGCCGACCTGGAGCCGAACGGCGAGCGGCGGGAGGATCACGCGGCCACCTCCAGGAGGGTTGGGATGTGGGGGCGCCACAGGGCCTCGGTCGTGCGGATGCCGTAGCGGAGGGCGTCGCACGAGTGATCTTCCAGCTTGATCGGAGCGTCCTCGCCTTTCTCTGCCTTCTCGTCGTCCCAGGAGTAGCCAGGGAGCTCGTCGATGAGGCCAGCACAGGAGCGGTGGACGCGCAGTCGGTCGGCGGCGAAGAGGGACGCGATCGTCCGGATTCCGTCCAGCACCGTGTTGTCGGCGGGCATGACACCGGACACCTTGTCCCGGTGCAGCTGCTCGATGAAGGACGCCGCCGAGGGGTCGACAATGGTCCACGGCGGTTGGACGCCGAGGATGTTCGTGCCCGGCTGTGCCACGCCCTGAAGCCACCGTCGGCGCGCTGCGGAGTACTCGGCGTCCGTCATCTGCCTGCGCGCGGCGCGGGAGTCGTGCCGGTACTCGGAGACGACATAGATACGGCCGTCGTTCCCAAGGCCGATCAACAAGTCCGCGAAGGGGTTGACCGTGCCGTAGTCCACGCTGTCGCAGAGCCATTGGGTGATCGGAGGTACTTCGTCCACCACGTGGATCGCGGGGTCGAAGGCCTCGTAGATCGCGCCTTCGCTCATCACCCAGTGGCCGAGGATGTAGCGCCGGTACCAGAGCCCGGTGAACGCCTTCTTCATGCGGGCGACGTACTCGGCCGAGAGAGCCGGGTTGTCGTCCAGGGTGAAGTGCCAGGACCGAATGCCCAGATCGTCGGCCCGGTTCAGCCACTCCTTCTTGGCCCAGTGTCCCGGGTTGTCAGGGTTTGTGGTCGCGAAGATCTTCGCACCCTCGACCGACTGTCGGTCCACGAGGCGTTTGAAGAACTCCTTCGGTATCAGGGTCAGCTCGTCCACATAGGCGCCCGCGCCCGTGAGTCCACGTAGACGCCCCTCGGCCTTGGCGTCGTTCGCCGTGACGATCTCGACCTGTCGACCCAGGATCGAAGCCGAGGAGGCGCCGCGGGTGTACGTCACCAGCTTCGCCGCAGGCCCCATCACCGAGGGGTCGGTGAGGGGGCCGAAGACGTTGCGGCTGACGGTGTCGAACGTCTTGCCGACGATGATCAAGTCGCCGCCGGGTGCCGCGTTGTAGACGTACTCCATCCAGCGGAGCAGCGAGCCGACTGTCTTGCCGCTCCGGATTGAGCCTTCCCAGACGTTCAGCCAGGCGTTGGAGTGGGCGATGGAGATCTCTTGCTTCTCGGAGAGGCGTGGTTCACCCGTCGCCATGTCGGTCTCGCAGCCGGTCGAAGAGCGACGTGAGGAGCGAGCCGACCTCCTCGGCGCTGTCGCTGTCCTTCGGCGGCACGAGGCGTACGGATTGGGCTGCTGCGGTGGTGGCGGCGGCCATGAGGGCACGCTTGTCGGCCGCGATGGGTTCGGGGAGGTCGCGGGAGTTGTAGGTGTTGTCCTTGCCGCCGAAGGAGTGGATGGTGGCGGGCTCCCAGACTTGTGCGGAGAGGCGTAGGGCGTCGTCGGTGAGGGCGTCGGCGAGGATGGCGCGCTTCTCGGCGAGCTGCGCCATGCGGTGCTTGGTGGCGACTTCGGTCGCGGTGATGTCGAAGACGAGGCCCATCTCCGCAGCGATGACGCTGACGGTGCGGGTGCCGCGGTTGAGCCGCCTTGCGATCTCGT
Source organism: Streptomyces sp. NPDC047315 (assembly GCF_040643215.1). Lineage (NCBI taxonomy): Bacteria > Bacillati > Actinomycetota > Actinomycetes > Kitasatosporales > Streptomycetaceae > Streptomyces > Streptomyces sp. NPDC047315. The sequence goes on from NZ_JBEYTZ010000037.1 coordinate 9,752, forward strand.
TGCGGCCGTGCCCTTGGGCGTGGAGGTCGCGGATGCTGCGGCGGTCGTCGTCGGTGACGGGCCGGTGTTGGTTCTTGCCCACGCGGCGCACCTCCCGGGGCATGAGGAAGCCCCCGCGGCGGGCGGGGGCTGGTGTGGCTACTGCTGGTGGGGTGGCCCGGAGGCTCCTGGCGGGGGCTGCTGGGGGCCTCCGGGCGTCTGGGGGTTGGGCCATGCCTGCTGTTGCGGCTGTTGGGCCCAACTGGGTTGGCCGTACCCCTGTGGCTGCTGGTGCTGTTGTTGGGGTGGGTAGCCGTAGCCGGGTTGCCCGTAGGGCTGCTGTCCGTACGGCTGGCCTGGGGGGACCTGTTGGGGCGGGTAGCCCTGCTGCTGCGGCGGCTGGTACATCGGCGCGGTGGTGACGGTCTTGCGTCCCATGGCGGCTGCGATGGGCCATCCGGTGATCGCCCAGAGTCCGCAGGTGACGATCGACAGGATGATGTGCAGGGTGTGGTTCGCGCCGCGCTTTTGGACGTATCTCTGCTGATGCATGGTGTGTGCCCCCAGATGCGTGTTGGGGGCATCGTGACATGCAGGTGCGTGGCGTGTGAGGGGAATGCGAAGACCGGACGCCGTGGCTGGTTTCGGGCGCGCGAGTACCGCGCAGGGTCAGGATGCCTGATCGGCCACGGGGTGCGCAACCACACAGTTGCGCCCCGCCGCTGGGGGTGGAAGCGGCGGGGCACGGGGTCCGAGCGCTGCGCCCAGCCAGAGGCGCGGGTGTGGACGTCTCCGACGGTACGTGCAGCCACTGACAGCGGGCGGTCAGCGTCGCGGGTAGTACTCGGCGAAGTCGTCAGCGAGGCGGAGCAGCGTTGCGGCGTGGTCGCGGAGTTGCTGCGCCCAGGAGTGGGCTGTTGCGGTGGGTATCGCAACGTGCGACGGCCGGGCCGCGTCGAGTTGCGCGACGGCGGTGTCCAGGTCGCGCATCGCGTTGCAGGCCTCTTCAGCGCGTCGGGCGAGGGCGTTGCGGGCGGGTTGCGGTGCGGCCGGTTGTGCCTGGTCGGGGCGTTGCTCGGCGTTGCTCTTCAGGGCGCGGACGTCGCGGTGCACGGTGTACTTCGAGACGTTGAGCTGGCGGGCGATGGTGGCTTGTGCAACGCCGTCGGCGAGGAGTTGCGCAACGCGGTCGCGGCGGTCGCGGACCTCCGTTGCGGCGTTGCGGCTACGGTTCGTGGTGGCCATGGCGGGGTGTTGCTCCCGTGGTGGTTGGGGCCCGCCCGACGTCCGGGGCCGGGCGGGCCGTTGTCGTGTTCAGGCGGCTGCGGGCGCGGCGGTGCGTGCTGAGCACCAGCCGCAGCGGATCACCGGGGGTTGTCCGTCGCCGCCGTCGAGGAGGAGTTCGCCGCCGCAGGCGCAGTGGCGTCCGGTGGGGATGGTGCGGCGGCTGGTGCCGAGGGCGTGGGTGAGGCGGGCGGCGGCGTGTTCGGCGACGTGGGCGATGCGGTCGCGCTGGGGGCCGGTGAGGGCCGTGCAGGGGCCGGGGGCGCCGACGATGCGGGCGTGGAGCCACTGTGCGGCTGCGGGGGCGGTGCGGGTGCCGGTGTACTGCCAGCGGGCGGGGTCGGCCCGGTCGGCGGCGGCAAGTTGGTTGCGGCGGTCGCGGTCGGCGGCCGGCCAGGACGCGGGCGCGTCGCTCATCGGGGTGCGCTGGACGGCGGCGGCGATCTGGTCGGCGGTCTCGACGAGGGCGACGGTGATGGTGCGGATGGTGTCGATGATGTGGAGGCGGACGGGGGCGCTGCGGTCGGCGGGGTCGTACTCCTCGACGGTGCGCAGGTAGGTCTGGAGGGAGGAGGGCGGCCATGCGTCGTGCGGGCGGGTGGTGCGCTGCTGGAGAAGGTCGGGCCAGTGGGCGATCACGGTCTGAAGCTGCTGCGCGGTCGGCGTGGTGGTGTGCATGGTGCGCTCCGTGCGGTGGTGGCGGGTACGGTGGTCGCACCGTGTGGGGCGCCCGGGCTTGGTCGGCTGATGGGCGCCCCTTCGTCGTGCTCGGGGTCAGACGGGCGTCTCGTCGGGTTCGGGGCCGGTGCGGGGTAGGTCGAGATCGCCACGGAGGCGCCGCAGTCGGTGCCAGGGCATGCAGCGGTGTTTGGCGGCCTGCTGGACGGTGGTGTCGGCGCTGGTGTGGGCGGCGGCGAGGAGGCGGAGCCAGTCCGAGTCGATCCAGACGGTGGAGCCGTGGGTGCACAGCCTCGGGGGCCGGTCCTTGCTGGGCGGGCAGCCGAGTTCGATGAGGGGGTACGAGTAGCGGCCGATGACGAGGTCGCAGTTTGCGTGCTCGGGGATCTGGTCGCGGATGGCGTCCTCGGCGTCTTCGGGCTGGTGGTAGCTGCTGCTGGTGGTGATGGCGGGGTCGTGGGAGAGGCAGAGGATGCGGTAGGTGCTGCTCACGGTTGGTCCTTCGGCTGCTCGTCGAGGGCGTCCTCGATGGCGCGTTGGATGTCGTCGGGGCAGAGGTGGTCGTGTCCGGGGTGGGGCTCGGGCTCGCAGAGCTGCTGGATGGTGCCGCGGACGCGGTTGATGGCGGCTTCGGCAGCCTCGGCGCGGGCCCGCAGGGTCTCGGTGCGTCGGGCAAGGAGCTGCTTGGTCTGAGTGGTGACGGCGTCGGAGATGTTGGCGGCGCGCTCGGCCTTCTCGGCGCGGGCGGTGGCCTTCTCCAGCTCGGCGGCGCGGACTTCGGCGGTCTCGGTGCGGCGGTGGAGGGTGGCGAGCTGCCGGTAGAGGTGGTCGAGGGCGTCGTCGGTGATGGTGTCGGCGGTGTGCCGGGTGCGGGTCACGTTGGGGCTCCTGGTGGTCGTGTGCGGGCGTTCGGCGGGCGTGGTGGTCGCGGGGGCCGCTGTACGGGTGTTCGGCCCGTGGGCGGGCGTACAGCGGCCCCAGCGGGGCATCAGCGCGGCTTGCGGCTGTCGATGTCGGCGACCCACGCGGCGCAGACCGCGGCGACCTGGACCAGCGCGGCGCGCAGCCGGGCACGGTCCCGCTCGGCATTGACCTGCGCGACCACCTTGGCCAGCACGTCGGCCCACGTGCCGTAGCCGGACCCGAATGCCGCGTGGCACCAGGCGCGCGCGGACTCGGCCGACTTCTGGTCCTCGACGTTGCCGGTCCCGTCCTGGTGCCGCTGCTCCCCGTACTTGGCGATCTGCCGCTGCCGCTCTTGGTCGATGTCGACGGCCAGGGCGGCGAGTCCCGGGGTTCGCGGGAGGACGTTCCGCCCGATCCACGCGGAGGCCCGGACGGTCAGCTCGGCGGTCAGGCGGTCGGTGCCGCCGGGGCCGAGGTGGATAGGCGTGGAACGGACGGTGTCGGCGATGAGAGCGGCCAGCGGCGCGAGGGCGGCGGTCTGGTCGGGGTCGAGGGTGCGTTCGGGTGTGGCGGGCTCGGGCATCAGGTGCTCCTTCGGGCGCGTGCGGCGCGGAACCGGGTGACGGCGGCGGTCAGGCGGCGGGGGTGATCTGCCAGCCGCTGCTGGCGAGGTAGAGGCCGACGCGGTGGGTGGTCTGGTCGTGGTCTTCGGCGAGGAGGTGGGCGTCTTCGACGGCGGCGTGGATGGTGGCGAGCGCGGCGTCTGGGAAGAGCAGCTGCTGCCCGGGGCCGGGCTTGGCGGATACTTCGGGGCGCGCCGAAGGCGGCGTGGTCTGCTGGGTGTTGCGGGCGCAGGTGGGGCCGATGCCGCGGGCGGCGGTGGCTGGTGTGCGGAGGCGGCGTCCGCAGACGCGGCAGCGGATCACTCTTCGGCGCTCCAGTCGATGGACTCCCAGCCGTCGGTCGGTTCGGCGAACCGGAGGCGCCTGTCGACGGCCCGGTGCAGGCCGACGTCTTCGCGGTGCAGGAGGAATCTGCAGGCCCGGCAGGGCAGATGGCGGCTGAGCGGGATCCACTGGCTGGCACGACAGCTGAGGCAGGTCGTGAAGTAGGCGCTGGGCCCGTAGGCCGTTTCCCAGTTGGCGTACCCGTGGCGGGTACGGCGGGGCCCGGCGTCACGGAGGGGTTCGCGGCCGATGAGTACGAGTTCGCCTTCAGGCCACCGGCTGGAGCTGTGGGAGGCGCGCTCGCGGGCGTGTTCGTACGCCTTCTCGATCCTGGGCACGTTGGGGCCTTTGACCTCGATCCAGGTGCCGAGCTGGGGCAGCCAGAAGTCGGGTATGTAGGTGGCCCCCGAGGGCAGGGTGATCGTCTCGGGCTCGTACTCCCAGGCGATTTTGTTGAGGTTGAGGGTCTGGGCCCATTCCGCTTCGAGGCGGGAGCGGAAGGTGACGCCGTCGTAGGGGGTGGGGACGGCTTCAAGGTGAGGTTCGGGATCGGTCATGCTGCGTTCCTGTTCTGGCGTCGTCGGTCGTCGCCGGTCATGGCGACGACGGTGGTGTCCTCGGAGAGGCGGGAGACGATGCGGTCGCCGAGGGCAGCGGTGAGGTCGCGGGCGCCGCTGGCTCGGGCGGGGAGGTTGGAGGTGTAGATCGTCGGCCTGCACGAGTTGTAGCGCTCGTTGATGAGCCGGTAGGTGACCTCCTCGGTCCACTCGCTGGCCTTGGCGGAGCCGAGGTCGTCGAGGAGGAGCAGCGGGACGCGGGCGAGGCGCCGCAGCTCCTCTTCGGCGCCGCGCTCGCTGCCCTTGGGGCGGAGGAGGCCGTACATGTCGGCGGCGGTGGTGGCGCGGATCTCGTAGGTGGTGGGGCCGGCGGCGGCGATGTGGCGGAGGGCGCCGTATGCCTGGTGGGTTTTCCCGGTGCCGGTGGTGCCGGTCAGCAACAGGGAGCCGGCGGTGGTGGGGTCGGCGGCTACGCGGTCGGCCCACTGCTGGACGGAGGGGTGCACGGCATCGGCTTTCTGGTAGCGGGGTGGGGTGGCGGTGTGCCAGCGGGCGAGGGCCCATTCGGCGCGGCGTGCTTGGTGGTAGGCGGGGTGGCCGGGTTCGTCGGGCGACGGGCCGTCGGCGATGGGGCCGGGGGCGATGTCGTTCATGCCGCGTTGGGCGAGGCCGGCTCGGAGGCGGGCCATTGCGGCGGCGTTGTCGAGGACGATCGGGTCGGCCATGGTCAGAATCCGTTCTCGTACGCGGACACGTCGGTGGGGTTGGTGTAGGGCTGCCAGCCGTTGGAGACGGCGCGCAGCGGGGGGCGTTGCTGGCGCTCGGACGTCCACTTCGCGCTGCGGCGGATCCACTTCTGCCACTCGGCGGGCCAGTTGCTCCGGCGGCGGCCGGCGGCGCGGTGGTGGTCGACGAACTGCGCGGTCTCGTAGTCGACGTCGAGGGTGGGGCCGAAGGTGTCGAGGGCCCAGCGGCGCATGGCGTCGGTGAGGGCGAACCCGTCGTCGTCGATGGGGGCGTTCCGGGGGAGGTCCCGGGGGCCTGCACCTTGCTCCCCTACCTCAGCCACGGGGGTTGTTGGTGGTTCTACTGGTGGTTGATTGATGGTTAGGGCGGCGTTGAGTGCGTGACGTCCGGACGCAGAGTGCGTGACGTCACGCATTTCAAGTGCGTGACGGCCGGACGGAGAATCCGTGACATGCCCTCCTGTCACGCACTCTGCGTCCGTGACCGTCACGGATTCTGCGTCCGTGACAGGCTTCGATCGAGACCGCCGCTTCCGCTCCGCTGCCGCCTGCCGCTCCCCCTCCTCGGCCCGCTCCAGATCCGCCCAATCCGACTCCGGCCGCTTCAGGTGCAGAGCCAACTGCCACACCGTCCGGCCGGACGTCTCACCCGTCGGCTTGATCAACTTCCCGACCTCAAGACGGCGAAGCGCCCGCTGGACCGTCCGCCGGTCGTACCCGGTCCGGTACTGGAGCCGAAGCACCGACGGGTGAGCGCCGCCACCGGACTTGTGGGCGTGCTCGGCCAGCGCCTGGAGCACACCACGAGCCGTGGTGTCGGGCTTCCCTCGGTCAGTGAGCAGCATGGGAGCGTCGTCCATGGCCCACTTGACTGCCTCGGTGCTCAACGGTCCTTCTCTCGGTCGTGCGGGTGGTGCGGAGGGTGGTGTCACGTCCGGGGCGGGGCACGGGGCCGGCCGCCCCGGACGGAGCGCGAGGGGCGGGGTCAGGCGGCGGACGGCCGGATCGGGCCGAAGCCGGCGATGAGTTCAGCGAGGGTGTGTTCGTCGCCGTCCAGACCGGAGACCCGCATCAGCGGCTTGCCGTCGAGGTCCCACCCGGCGTACTCCCACGGGTCGCCGTCCCGGTCGACCCAGCGGACGTCGAGCCGGTACGTCTGCCCGTCGACGACGGCAGTGCGAGTGAGGCAGTCGACCCATCCGGCAGCGACACTCGCGTGGTCAACGCCGTGGAGGCTGACGGGCATCTGCATGCCGAGGAAGTCGCCGCCCTCCGAGGCGAGGAGCAGAGGCTTGGTGGGGCTGGTCTGCCAGGCGATGAGACGTTCTTCGGCGTGCTCCCACCGGGCGAGGTACGGGGTGGTGAAGGCGGTGACGGGGACTGGTCCCCGCTCGGCGGTGAGCTGCGTGCGAAGCATGTCCCGCCAGTCCGGGAATCGACTGTGGTTGCGGTCCGTGGTGGTGACGCGCAGATGTCCCGTGCTGCTGGTCAGGTCGAGGCTGGTCTGTCCGTCGTGGCCGGCGGTCGCCAGACTCACGGTGTCGGCCAGGGTGCTCTGGTGCTTCAGCCAGGCGAGGACGGAGGGCAGTTCCCCGCCGGGCAGCGGTGCCCGCCAGTCGTCGGCCGCCACGATCTGCGTACGGGCGGCGGCGAGGGTGTAGCGGTCGGTCGCGACGGCGTACAGCCAGCCGTCGTGGGCCTCCAGGCGGATCGCGGCGAGGACGGGCAGGGTGTCGTCGGTGCCCATGTGCGGGGCCACCTGTCGCAGGATTCGGCGCAGGTCGCGAACGGAGACGCTGGTCATCGGAGGTGTCCTGTCTGCTGGTAGGCGGCGGCCGTGTCGGCGGCTTGCTGGGCAAGGGCCTGCTCGGCGCAGACCTTGTCGGCGGGCTTGCCGCGGGAGTCGCGGAGCTGTGTCGGGCGCTGGCAGTAGCGGCAGGGCCGCGGGTCGCGGTGCCAGTGCGAGGAGTCCCGCCAGTCGAGGAGCAGCCCCGGGGCGGGCGCCGGCCGGCGGGCGGTCACGCCGCGTCCACGAGGCGGGTACCGGCGCGGCGTCGGGCCCGGATCCGGGCCACCGTGCGCGGGGTGCAGCGGACACGGACCGCGATCATGCGGGCGCTCTCACCCAGGTCCGTCAGCCGGAGGACGGCCGCCTCCCGCTCCCGGGCCGGCAGGTGGGCGGGCGGGTCGCCGGCGACCGCGCGGGCCACGGCGATGGTGTCGACCTCGCGAGGGCGGCGGCGGGTGGCCTTCCGTTCGCTACGGCAGGCGGCGCAGTACTGCTTCCCCTTGGGGCTGATCCGCAGGTGCTGGGGCCAGGGGTGGCCGTGCCGGCACGTCGGGTCGGTGCGGCGGGCGTAGTAGCCGGGGAGGCCGAGGAGGGTCCGCCGTGCGGCGGCCTTGTCCTTCCCGACGCCGAGCGCGGAGGCGATGGCTGCGTTGGTGTGGCCGGCGTGCAGCAGGGCGTCGATCTCCGCAGCCTGCGGGTGCGGGCGGTTCACGCCGCGCCGCCGGTGATCTGCGGGAGCGGCAGGTGCGCGAGGGCGCCCGTCCTCCACGCCTCGGCGATCGCGTCCCGGCCGCCGTCGACCGGCCGCACCGAGTGCCCCGCCGCGCGGGTCGCCCGGATCTCCACCCCAGGCACCGCCTCGACGACGCCGGTCTCCCGGTCGGCGACCTCGGCGGTACCGGCGGCGGTCATCTCGGCGAGGAGCGCGGTGGTGTACGCGGGCCGCACCTCGGTGACGAGCCGGGAGACGACGTTCGCCGGGGAGGTCTCGCGGACCCACTTGAGGTACAGCTCCGGGTCGGTGACGACCGCGGCCGGCTTCGGCGTGGAGCGGCTGATGGTGGCGACCTTCGTGCCGTTGGGCAGGAGGGCGTCGACGCGACTCGCGCCGCTGGTGGCTAGTGCCTCCTGCATGAGGGCGCGGACTTCCTTCTGCCGTTCGGTGATCGCGTCGCCCAGCGCCTTCAGTGCGGCGCTCTCCAGGGCGAGTTGCTGCATGTCCATGTGGTCTCCTGGGGTGGGGCCGCCCGCCTTGCCCGCGGGCGGCCCCGTCGTGCTGCGGGGTCAGGCGGCGGGGGTACGGAGCTGCTGGAGCAGGCCACGGATGGCGTCGGCCGAGACGTCGTCGAGCGGGGCGCCGAGGTGGGGGTAGGCGGCGGCGTCGATGTCGCTGATGCCGGCCTCGGCGGCGAAGGCCCTCAACTCGGCGACGGCTGCGGCGTGGTCGTCGCCGGGCTCCTCGACGACCACGGCGTCCGTCACGTCGTCGGTCGCGTCGTCCTCGGCGCCCGAGGCGGGGGCCGACGGGGCGGGCTCGGCGAGTTCCTTCCCCCGGGCGATCAGGTACGCGCCCAGCTCCAGCAGCTCACGGTCCACCTTCACCGTGGCGGCGAGGAGCCCTTCACCGTGCGCCTGCCGGTACATCTCCTTGACCACCGACTGGTCAGCGGTCGTGCCCGCGACGTCGGCGATGTCCTGCGCGGGCTGGGAGCGGCCCTTGATGGCGGTCGTCCGCTGTCCGTCGCCCGGGCCGGGCGTGGCCCACGGGTCCGCCTCGCCCTGCTGCACCGTGCGCAAGTGCCGCTCCGGCGCCGGGTTGTCCGCCTGCGCCATCTCCTCAGCCGTGTACACCCCAGCCAAGTCGTGTGGGAACGCCATGCGGAGCGCGAGCGCTTCGGCGCACTTCGCGGTCATCGTGGCGGGCATCTTCCCCCACAGGCCGATGACCTTGCCTTCCTTGCCGCGCTGTACGTACTCGGCGTACTTGGCCACGGCGGGGAACCGCTGGCCGTTGCGGACGACGACGACCTTCGCGGCGGCGGGCGCCTCGTCCTTGAGCCAGACGTCGTACCAGCGGCCAGCCGAGTCGCACCACAGCGTGTCCTCGTAGCCGAGGGTGTGTCCGGCCGCAGCGACGACGCGGTGGGCGATGACTCGGTAGCCGTCGATGCTGGTCTGCGGCGTGAACACCTTCCGCTTCTGCCGGTTGTCCCACCGGCCGATCAGGTAGATCTGCCGGGAGAAGGGGTCGAGCCCGGTTCGTTGAGTCAGGTGCAGGAACCCGGCCAGTTCGGCGTTGGTGACGTCGCTGTCGATGCCGGACTGTCGGAGGACGGCGCCCTGCTCGGGGGTCCATGCGGTCTGATCGGGGCGGATGGCGAGCGCGCCGCCCGTCTTGACGATGTCGGTCATCGGCTGCTCCGGAGGGTGTAGTGCCGCCCGTCGTGCGGGCCGTGGGTGTCGAGGTGCCCGAGGCGGGCGAGGAGTTCGAGGTCCCGCCGCGCGGTGCCCCGCTGCATGACCGGGCTACCGGTGCGCCGCCGCCAGGTCTGCACGCGGCCGGTGGACCATCGGCCACCCGTGACGGTGATGGCGGCGAGGAGTTGGGCGACGCGGGGTCGGAGGGGCGCGGGCCCGGCGGCCGGGACGGTGGTGGTCGCCCCGGCCAGCGCGGTGTTCGTCATGCGGACCTCCCGAAGAGGGACGGGGTGTGGTGGAGTTCGCCGAGCCAGTCGGCCAGGCGGGCCAGGTTCTTGGCCGGGCCGAATGCCAGGTAGGTCCCGTCGCAGCTGTCGCAGCCGAACCACTCAGCGGTGCGCAGCCGGACCAGCGAGTTCACGCGCCCCATGTGGACGCCCTTGCCGCGCTCGCGGGCCTCACGCGCCAGGCGCTCGGCGACCGGGCCGGTCTTCCACTCGGTGCTGCCTGCAATGAATAGGACGTCGAACGCGTCCCACGGCACGCCGAGCACGTCGCATCCGTCCTGCGCGGCGAACGCGGCCGGGACCCCCAGGGCCTGGATGCGGGGCAGCCACGGCACCGACTCGGTCAGGGTGCCCGCCGCGTCGAACGGCACGTCGGGGGCCACGGCCCACAAACAGCGGTCAGGCCCGTAGCGGGTAACGGTGCGCTCCAGCCACGCGAACCACGACCCGACGCCGGGCCAGCCCTTGCCGAACTTGCCGTTGTCGCAGGCGTAGAACGCGCCGTCGGGGATCCGGTTGCCCTGTGCCGGAGTCGTCATACAGCCGATCAACCCGGCGGACATAGCGGCCCGCACGTCAGGCCCCGAGGGAGTGCCCAGGTACAACACGACGCACCCCCCTCACCGAGAGCACCGCCACGGTCGGAAGGACGGTGGCCCACACGACCTTGCCGACGAGCTGCCCACCGACCACCGGCACCGAGACGGAGAACCCGGCCAGCCACAGGAACAGCAGGGTGTCCACCACCGCACCCACGGCACCGGACGCCAGCACAGCACCAGCCCAACCGCGGGATCGCAGCGGCGTGTAGACGGCCATGTCCGCTGCTTCGGCAACGAGGAACGCGGTTGCCGAGGCGACAGCCAGCGCGGGCGCGGTGACCGCGGTTAGCATCGTGCCGGCCGCGATCCCTGCCACGGCCCACACTCGACCGCACGTGTCCTGCACCCAGTCCCGGGCCAGGAACGCTGCCCCCGCGGCGAGAGTGCCCGCGGTCGCGGTGAGCCCGAACCCGATAGGGATGAGGCCGTAGCGGGAGGTCAGCCAGTTCGCGGTGCCGATCGTCGTGGCGTAGGCGGCGACAGCGGCGACGGTGCGCACGGCGCTCATCCGGCGTCACCGCCCTGCGCGGCGGCCGGCGGGTCGGTGATGTTGGTCCAGCCGTCGTACTGGTCCTCGTCGCGGAAGAAGCCGTGCCAGCTCGCCCCCGGGGCGCCGCTGCGGGCCCAGCCGATGGCGCGGCGGGAGCCGCGGTCCGGGTGCCGGGTCACGTGCTCGACGCGGAAGATGGTCGTCAGCTCCGGGGCCGTGTACCCGTCGCCGTCGGTGTAGGTGTGGCCGGTCCGGAAGAAGTCGGGGGCGCCGCCGGGCGCCGGCCGGCCCTCGTCGGCCATGGCACGCAGCCGGGCGGCGACCGCGCGGGCGCCTTCGGCAGCCTTCTGGCCCATGTCGTCGTACAGCCGGCTGGCCTCAGCGTCCGCCACCTCGGCGGCCTCCAGCAGCGCCTCGTCGCGCGCCTCGTCGCGGATCTCGGCCAGTCGCTGCTGGAACTCGGCGAGCGTCCACGGGGCGGTCCCCGTCTCGGCTCGTCCGTACTCGTCGATCAGGTCGTGGCGGGCGCTCATCGGGTGGTGCCTCCGGTCGTGGTCGTCGTGGTGGTGGGCGCGGGGTGGTCGGCAGCGTCGGGCCGACGGCCGATCAGGGCCCAGCGGATGCAGCCGTCAAGGTGGCCGCACGGTTCGCAGCAGGCGCCGCAGTCGCAGTCACGCACCGGGGCCTCCAGCGCAGCGGGGGCAGTGGGCGTAGGCGGCGGGGATCGGCCGGCCGCACGAGCAGCGGGCCAGCCGCTTCGGGGCGGTGGTGGTGTGCGGCTCGACCGCGTACCGGATCGCAATGCACCCGGCGCCCCAGATCAGAGCGGCAGCGGTGATGATCCAGATCACGACACGTCACCCGCCTCGGCCGGGTCGACGTGGGTCAGCGAGATGCCAGCCGAGTGCCCCTCGACCATCACGACCGCCGCGCCGTGCCCGAGCGTCCACGCGCGGCTGCGCGTCCGCGTCTTCAGCGGCACGTCGTCCCGCGTCCCGGGGTAGGCGCGAACGCAAATCCCCACCGGGTACCGCTCGTTCCAGTCCTCCGCTCTCAACCCGGCCGGCTTCGCCTTCAGCCCGGCGGTCCGGTCCGCCGCGTCGGCCCAGGGCTGCACGTCCTCCAGCAGCCGGTTCACACCAGCGACCTGCGCCGCCAGCGTCGCGCACTGCTCACGCAGGCGGAGGATGTCCTTCATTCGGAAGTCGGCGTGCGCTTGGAGCTCGTCTCGCTCGGCACGCAGCGCGTCCCGCTCGGCGAGCAGCAGCCGCACCACGGCCACCAACTCCGGCACATCCGCCCGCGAAGCGGCCACGAACGCGGCGTCCGCGCGGTCCTGCTCCAGGCTGCCCGTGCCGCGGCACGTATCGCCGATCCACAGCGAGAGCCCCGGCTCATACTCGGCGCCCTGGTAGATCTCCCAGGCGTCGGTGCACCACGGGCCAGCCGTGGCCGCCTGCTCGCGAGCCTCGATCTCGTCCAGGCGCTGCACCACGGTCGGCGCGGCCTCGACATCGGCCGGCTCGGCGTGCCCGAGCGGCACCGGCAACGCACCCGCGACGACGGCGCGCGCCCGCTCGACGTCCCGGGCGCTCACGACGCCACCGCCGTCGCGATCTCATGCAGCACCGTCTGCTCCGACGGCGCGACCACCGACACGAACACCGGCACCACCGGCACCACCGGCGAGTCCGACCACGTGACCGTCCGCAGCGTCCACACCGTCTGCCCCGACGGCAGCCCCGTCCGCGACACGCTGCCGCCCTGCACGAACAGCCAGTCGGCCAGCACGTCCATGTCCGTCGCGGTCACCAGCACGCTGGACTCCGTCGCCGTCACCGCGATGTGCGTGGACACCGGCAGCCCGCGGACGGCGCACGTCGTCTCGTACGACGTCTCGTTCCGCTCACGCAACTGAGCAGCGGTGAGCTGCCCGCGGGAGGTGCGGCGCCAGGCAGCAGGCAAGCTCGTCGGCGTCGTCATGCCGCACCGCCCAACACGCCCTGGACCGGGAAGTCCTTCGCGTAGTACCGGACCCACGTCTCCTCGAACACCGGCCGGTGCCGCTCGCACCACGCGTACGTCTCCCGCACGCTCCCGTTCGGAAGATCCGTCTGCCGCTTCCCCGGCTTCTCCCCGTGCTCCGCCTCCCACAGCGACGCCGCACGCCGACCGAACCACGACTGCACCGACTCCACGTCGCGGCGCCGCAGCCCCTTCCCCTTCAGGAAGTCCGGCACGTACAACGGCACGTCCAGCGGGTCGATCTCCGGCTCCTCACCGAGCGCCTTCGCCGCCACCAGCCGAGCCTTCGACTCCAGCCACGACGCGTCGACGATCCCGTTGGCGACCTTCAGCACCCGCATCCGAGCCTCAGCGAGCGCCAGCCGCTCAACCGCCTCGGACCGCTGCACCTCGGTCGCCGACTCTTCGACCTCCAGCAGGTACGTCCGCACCCGCCGAGCGATGTCGGACTCCGTCAGGAGCTGACCGACGTTGAGCACCGCGCGGCGGGAGAACAGGGAGATGGACCGGGCCTTGGGGTTTGCGCCCGTCAGGTTGACGGCCGCAAAAGCGCTGTACTCCTCGCCCCGCAGGACCTGAAGTCCGTTCTCGAACAGTTCGGCGCGGTGTCGTCGGACGACGCTCTCGACGGCGTCGGCGGCGACCTCGTAGTACGCGGCCACGGTGGGGATGTCGGCGTGGATCCCGTCCGGGAGCAGCGTCAGCGCCTTCACCTTGTCGAGCACATCGACACGGCCGGCGGTCTGAGCCCGCATCGTGCGGGACTCCGTGAGTACCAGCTCATTCGGCTGGTCGGGCAAGATAGGAGACATGCGTCTCCTCCTGTCTTGATCGGGTAGCGATCGGATAGGGATGGGTGATGCGCAGGGGTCGCGCGGACCGGACAGGGTCCGCGGCGGCCCCGCTTTCGTGAGCTACGCGCCGACGCTGAGCGGCTCGACGTGCTCGTGCTCGGAGCTGGCGGGGTCGTGGGTGGCCATCCAGGCGCGGACCTGTGTCAGGTCGAAGCGGCGCTGGCGGCCGGCGAAGGGTTCCACGGGCAGGCCCTGCTTGATCCACTTGAGGATCTGCCAGTCCGAGACGCCGTAGTACGTCTCGATTTCGCGCTGGCTCAGCAGGGGGAGGAGCCCAGCCGGGAGGGCGTCGAGGTGGCGCTCACTCTTCTTCGGCATCGACTCTTGACCTTTCGACAGTCAAAGTTGAACGTGAGGGCATGGCGAACAGACGGTGCAGGCGGGCGTCCAGCCCTTCGGCGATCAGCCACGCCGTGCGCAGCTCGCACTGCGGGTGCGCGGTGCGCCCCGTGCCTGCGATCCGTCCGATGGCTGCCGGGCTGACTCCGCGCCCCTCCGGGTCGACCTCTCGGGTCAGCTCGGACAGTCGACCGAGGCTCAGCCCCTGGCGCTCCATCTCGGTGCGGATCGGCTGGCCTTCGCTCTTGCGGAACAACTTCGGCATGGGGACCTCGTGCAAGGTGGGGCGGATGCGGCCTCATCTTCGAAGCTGCTTGTGACTTTTTACAGTCAATAGTCAACGAGTGTCAACGGGTTCTGCCGAGATGCTTCGGGTCTGAGGGGTGTCGCGGTGGCGCTCGTCGAACTGACGTTCTAATCTGAATGGGCCTGCTGTGCCAACGGCGCGTCGCGGGGAGGCTGCGCGCTGCTACAGAACCGGCCGAGCTTCTACTTTTGCTTGCAAAAAGTAGAAGCTGAGGGCACCCTTACGCGTGTGCAAACCGACGCGGATCCCGGCGAGACCTTCCCGCAGATCCTCGCGCGACTGAAGGACGCATACGGCGACGTCAGCGACAGCGAGATCGCGCGCCGGATCAACATGTCTCCAGCAGCTGTCAGCCTCTGGGCCCAGGGGAAGAGAACGCCACGGCTATCCGCGATTCGCGCGATCCATGCCGCCTTCCCGGCCATCCCTGAGGCGGAACTCCTCGCCGCTGTCGGTCGCAAGGCGCCTGGCCCCCTCTCTCCGGACGCGACGGAACGACTGCTCGCGCTCTTCAGCGAGCTGACGGAAGAGCAGCAGGAGATCAAGGAGATCGAACTGCGCGCGATCGTCGAGGCGAACCGCAAGAAGTAGCTGGGAAGCACAACCATCAGGCGCCTTCACGAGTCTTACTCATCCGGACTTCCTTACTCCCCGTAAGAACTGCGCCACTTGGCGCACGCAGAGTGGTCGCAAATCTGTGCCACGAGGAGTACCGTCGATCCCTCAGCCTGCGCCCTCCCCCGCAGCTGGCATCTAAACGCCTGCGTAACGGGGGGTCCGTATGTGCATCCGCGTCCACACCGCCTCACTCGCCTCGCTCAAGCAGCCGTGGGACCCGGTCCACCAAGTGATCACAATCCCCACCGGCTTCCCTCCCGAAGCAGAGGCCACCGCCCTTCGCGCCGTTCTCACCGAACTCGGCATCACACAGGGCGCGTCCAGTGCAGTCTGCTGGTGCGGGGACCTCATCGACCTGCCCCGCACCAACCTCCAGCGAAGGAGTAAGCAGGTGAACCATGGCTGACCTTCAGCAGGTGCCCAGCAAAATGTGCGGCTGCCCGGACTGCCTCATCGACTTCCCGCCCGAGCAGCACGGGCACCGACCGCCCCAGACCGACGGATGCCGCGGCCCCTGGCGACTCGTCTTCCGTACGGCCGACCGCCGGTGGCGTTCGAAAACCTTCCCGACGCTCAGCGGCGCCCACCAGTTCCGCGCCCAGCTCGCGGACGGAGGGCGTCATGCCGCGTAGGGCACTCAACAACCCCCGCCAGATCAGATCCAAGACTTGCGGCTGCGCGCCGTGCATCGAGACGTACCCGCCCGAGAAGTACGGAGACCGGAAGCGGCACCGCGACTGCGCCGGCGCCTGGCAGGCTCGATACCGGGACCCGACCGGCAGCCAGAAGTCCAAGAACTTCAAGATCAAAGACGGAGGGAAGACCGCCGCGGAAGCCTTCCTCGACAAGGTCCGCACCGACGTCCGCGAGCGACGCTACCGAGACCCCAAGCGCGGTGAGATCCGCCTGTCGAAGTGGTGGGAGTCCTTCTGGGCTGTCGAGTCGAAGAAGGGCAAGCTCGGCACCAGGAACCGCAAGCTCGGCATCTGGAGCAAGTACATCGAGCCCCAGTGGGGCGGCTACCGGCTGATCGACCTGGAGTACATGGCCCTTCAGCGATGGCTCAGCAACATCCCCGGGTTCGACAGCCAGAAGAAGACGAAGGAACTGCTGATCGGGCTCCTCGACGCGGCTATCAAGGACGGCGAGCGGGTCAGCGTCAACCCCGCCGCCGGCCTCGACGTCACCGCGGCCCGGGTGAAGAAGCACCCGACCGACCTGAAGCCGCCCACCGCCGCCCAGTACGACCTCATCCACGCCGCGCTCCCCCCGTACTACCAGGTCATCCTGCGCGACTTCGCCCACGAGACCGGCATGCGCCCGGGGGAGTACGCAGGGCTGCGCGACCACTGCATCGACGACGACGAGCACGTGGCCTACATCAAGGAGATCCTCGTCTCCGACGGCGGCCGGCTCGTTCGGCAGGCGGCGCCGAAGACGGACGCTGGCTTTCGCACGGTGCCCCTCACCGATCGAGCCTGGACTGCGGTCGAGTTCATGAGGGAGAGGTGGAAGCCGGCGCGCACCCGATCCGCGATCGGCGACGGGTACGACCTCCACGTGGAGGAGTTGTTGATGCGGGGCCCGCGCGGTGCTGCGCTCAACATCAACAACCTGCGACGGCCGTGGAGGCGAGCGACCATACAGGCCGGCGTCGCACGGTCCGTACTCAACCCCGAGACGGGCCGCACCGACTGGTGGCCCGACGTCTACCACTACCGCGACAGGGTCACCAGCGCACTGCACCACGCCGGCGTACCGGAGTCCGACGCGCAGGCCATGTTGGGCCACGACAGGGCAGGCAAGGTGACCTGGGTCTACACCCACGAGAGCGAGGGCGCCCGGGAGCGGGTGCGCGCCGCGCTCGGTGGCGAACGTGGACTCCGGGCGGTGTCCTAGCGTGCACACCCCAGAATCCACGAGGAGTCCACAATGGATCCACAACCCCGACTCGGCAAGGCTCGGGGAGTCTCGGAAGGGGTGCGCCGTGGCTTACGGGACACCCACGAGTACCACTCGGCGGATCTCGGAAACTCTCGCAACCCCTCTGACCTGCGGAAAGTAGCTCTTACAAAGCAGATGTCGGCGGTTCGAAACCGTCCGCGCCCACCAGCACGAAGGCCCCGGACCGATCAAGGTCCGGGGCCTTTGCCAGTTGGCTCCGTAGGTCGGGGCGTCGGTCACTGGTGGGGCACAGGGGGCGTGCCCGTTCGGTGTCGGCAGGTGAGTGCGACGGTGACGTGGAGGGCCGTGCTGCCGGGGGAGTGGCGCAGGGCGAGGCGGGCGGGCTGCGGGGCGACGCGGTCGGCGTGCCAGCGGCCGGGCTTGGGTGGGGTCTCGGGGGACCAGGTCCAGCCCTCGGCGGTCAAGCGGCTCTGTAGATCGGCAGCCAGACGGTCGGCCTCCGCGGCCTCTACGGGGGCGACGGTCCACAGGTGTTCGGGCGTGCACGGGGCACTGTGGCCGGCGACCCGGCAGGCGGGGCAGATCGTCAGGCGCATGCGGTCCAGTTCCGGACTCATCCCGAGCTGCGGCTGGTGAGCCTTGATGAGGTCCCAGAGGCGGGACGAGACCGTGACCAGGCCACGGCGTGCTTCGTCGTCCAGTTCGGCCGCTGCGGCTTCGAGTGCGCGCTGCTCGCGTGCAGCGCGCAGTTCGTCGTCCGTCGCCCACTCGACCGTCTTGATGATCTCGCCGAACATCCGCGCGTACGCGTCCCAGTCCTCGACGCTGACCGTGCTCAACTCCAGCATCTGGACGCTGAGGTCGTCGGGGAGCGGGATGTGCGCCTGCACGAACCGGCGGGGCACCTCATGGGGCATGGAGTCCGGTGACACTTCGGGCGGGATCGTCATGGGGGTCTGCCCGGTGCGCAGGGCGACGGGACCGTAGGACATCTCGACGACCCTTATGTCGTCCTGCGGTGCGTGGTGCGACAGTTGGCCCGCGATGGTTTCGGCGGAGGCGCGCAGGTCGCCCGCGTCACGCTCCACCCGCTGGGCCACGAGGGTGGCCATCGAGGGGCGGCCGTCGAAATCGACGAAGCACATTCCGGCGTACTGCGCACCGGCATCGATCAGTTCCACGGTGTGGCCGAGGAAGACCATGGCCGCGTTGAACTGCTCCTCGTTGCTGCGTTCGGCGAAGAGTTCGGCCGCCAACTCCGCGATGTTGTCGCCGAGTTCATCCGGGTCGGCCGCCTGTACGGGGAGGTGGTGGAAGAACTCGGGCACCTCCCACCCGACGTGGAGCGGGCTGTCGGCGAAGAAGACCTCGTCGACCGTGGCTCCGCCCGCGGGTTCGTCGATCATGACCCTGTTCCTTCGGCGGGAGGACTGGTGAGGACGTCAGGGATCTTCGCGGTGTGAGGCAGGGTCTCCGGAAAGATATCCATGAACTTTTGAGGGGTGCAGTAGTCACCCTGCACGGTTGGCGTGTGCCATGAACCATCAATGAAGCCGAACTGAATCCGATGCTTCTTTCGATGCGGTCTACGCGTCCACGCAATATTCCTCAGGGGTGTGCGGAAGGTGATCTCTGCGTGCTTCTTGTTGAGAGAAACTGCGACCACGAGAAGTTCCTGGTCCGTCACCACGATCCGATTACTGAAAATGCAGCGAGCACGCCCCTGGAGTCCTGTCAGTATCTGCCCTGCCAGACTGCTCCAGTCGCCGAAGTGGGCGTGCTCATGTCGAGAGTCGGAGAGGTATTCGGCTCGAATCTCCGCACTCATCGGCAGCTTTGCGGTTGTCAGCCAGTTGGGTCCGCCAGTTGAAAAGTATACGATCACGGCCCATGCGTCCCCGAGCCAGAAGAACGGATTGACGCGATCGACCATAATTCGCGGCCGTTTGTAGAATGACAATTGGAGTTCGGAACTAACTTCGCTGGCTCCGGATTCTGTCGTGAAAATTCCTCGCACCTGCTGCCCTGGACAAATCTTCGCCAGGGTCACCTGGAGTGGATCCGGTTTGCTTTCCATGGAACTTGTCACCCGCCAACCATCTTGTAAATGAAGAGTCCGCTCTTGATCGTGGACTGTGAGCCGATTTGGAACCTGCGCAGAGCCTCACTCTTCTTGGCGAGTGTCACGCCGAACTTCCCAGCGATCGGGACGGCTGCCTTGTCGACGAGCCCCTGTACGAAGCCTGCTCGCGTCCCGTCGTTGATCGCGTGGCCACCCTTCCTGAGGGCAGTACCCACATTCTCAATATTTTTGGCCATCTTCGCCGAGTTTCCTCTGGTGGCGAATCGGGCCCCGGCCAATACCAGGTTTCCCCCAGCTTTCCCGGCACTTCCGATCGCTCCGACGCCGGGCAGCAACCCCAACGCGTCGCCGCCCAGGTCGAGCCACGAAGACCCGTTGCCCCGTCGCATCCCCACGTAGTGTCCGACCATCGCGCCGGCCGAGCAGAGGACTGCTCCTGTTCCCAGTACTGCGCCGGCCACCTGGCCGACCACGGGGATTGCCTGGACGGCTACCGCGGCCAGTGCGAGGCCGCTGGAGATCTTTGACAGCGTGTCTGCGTGCTCCACCAACCAGTCGGTGAAGTTGTGCATTGCGCTCTTGAGGCCGTCGGTGATCCGTTCCCACAGGCCGATGGACTCGGGTGCGAGGTCGGTGGCCTTGCGGACGGCGTGGGCGGCGCGGGCGGCGGCTTCTTTCCACTGTTGGTGGAGTTCTTCGCCTTGGCGGATCAGGGCGTCGAGCCTTTCCTTGGCGGCTTGTGCCTCGGAGTTGGCTGCTTTTGCGCGGTCGCCGTGCTTCCGGTCGACTTCGGGGTCGCCGCTGAGAGTCATGGCGTTGGCCGTGGCGGTGTTTGCGGCGTGGGAGAGGTGTTCCAGTTCGCGGCGGGCCGTGAGTGCTCGTGACTCCAGGGGGTTGGCTTGTCGCTGTAGGGACTCCAGGGTGTCGTGCCAGGAGAGCAGGGCGCGGCCTGCGGTGCTCATGGAATCGTTGCCCTGCTGGAGGTACTTGGGCAGTTGGCCGAGCTTCTTGCGGAAGGCGTCGGCGCCTTCGCCTTGCCAGAAGCCCTGGTCCTTGCCGACGCTGGTGACGAGCTCGTGCAGTTCGTCGAATTCTCGGCCGACGGCTCGGAGGTCGGTTGCGAGTTTGTTGATCGCGCCGACTTCGCCGCGCGCAGGGTTGAAGCCGAGACCGGGCCAAGAGGAGTCGTCCTCGATGAATATGCCACGCCAGGACATGACGGATACCCCTACTTGCCGCTGTTGCCGGTGTTTACAGAGCTGACGGTCTGGACGCGGTTGCGTACGTCGACATCGGTGCCGGCGTACACCTGCATCGCGTTGTCGAAATTGCCGCTGATGGCATTTGCGGCCTCTTTGAGGCGTTCGAGGCCGTCGTCCCAACGGTCCTGGAAGTCGTCGCAGGCGTCATCGAGATCCCTGGTGCCCAAGGTGTTACGGCCGGCCTTTTCCAGGCGCTTGCGCAAGGAGTTGATGCGGCGCTCGAACTCGGTGAGCTTGCGTGAGATGTGCTGGGCTTTTTGCAGATTGACGCGCAGAAGGTCCCCGTTTGTTGACAAGATCTACGCCTTCCCCGTGGGTCGTTGATGGATCACGCAATGCTAGCGTTCCTGACGGGGCGTCCTGTGATGGGCAATCAGGTTCTGCCCAGAGTCTTCACAGGAGGCTGCACGGGGGTATTAGATGGCCGGTTTTGTGCGCAAGGACGCGACCGAAATGATGAGTTGGGGCGGTCCGCCGGCGCGCTCCAGGGGTACCCGAGATCAGATCGGCGACGGGACATATAGCGTGCTGCCGCTACACCACGGCCGGAGACCGGCCGCCGGGAGTCGAACCCGGCCTTCTCGAACCCAAATCGAAGTACCCGTCGACTGCGCACCGGGACCCCTGAAGCGTGTGCCTCCCGAGATCGAGTCGGTATGCGGTGGTTACGGTCATTTGAGAGATGAAGTAGCCGCATCCGGCGCACCGGGAGGTCGTGATGTGGCCAGGTTAGGCGTTAGCCCTGGGGGCGTGTCCAACGAATAACAACGGAGCATCGGGAGATGCCCAGGAGCCCTCGGTGGTCTCCTTCTCGTGCGCCGCGAGAAGAGCGTGATGGGTGCCGTGGCGATAGCGTCGCCAGCGACGAACGTCGACGAACGTCGGTCGACGAACGCCGAGGTGCTTCGGGAACGCAGAGGAGGGGGCGAAATGCGCAGGGGTGAGGGCGGGACGTGGGACCCGGACGCTCCGGGAGTGTTGCGGTTGCCGTCGGGGCGGTTGGTCAGGGGGCGCGGGCTGCGGCGTGGGCCGGTCGAGGGGCCGGAGCCGGGGTTCGGGGTGTATTTGCTGGGGGAGGAGCCGCCCGTCGTTCCTTGGGAGAGCCACTGGGTGCCGTGGCCCGACTTCCGGCTGCCCCGCGACCGGGCCAGGGCGCGGGAGGTCCTGGGCGTGGCGCTGGGGCGGGCCGGGCGGGAGCGGGTCGAGGTCGCGTGCTCGGGCGGGCGGGGGCGTACCGGGACCGCGTTGGCGTGCATGGCGGTGCTCGACGGGGTCGAGCCGAAGGAGGCCGTCGCGTACGTGCGCCGGCACTACGACCGGCGGGCGGTCGAGACGCCCTGGCAGAAGCGGTACGTACGACGCTTCCGGGCTGACTGACGCCGGTGCGCTGAAGCGTTCGCGCAGGTCAGCGGCGCGCGCTGCCGGCTGGCCGCCGGCTGTCAGTGGGCGGGGGCACACTGGGAGCATGTGTCGCAGCATCAAGACCCTCCGTCCGCCCATGCTCCCCGACGAGGCCACCGAGGAGGACATCCGAGCCGCAGCGCTTCAGTACGTCCGCAAAGTGTCCGGCTTCCGGGCGCCCGCCGCGCACAACCGGGAGGTGTTCGACCGGGCCGTGGACGAGATAGCCGCGTCGACAGCTCGGCTCCTCGACGAGCTCGAAGTGAAGGGCGCGGCGAAGGCCACCGTGACCGCCGGGTCGTCAGCGGGCTCGTGAGTGAGCGGAGTCGTCAATCCGTGACGGGCGTCGTCGTAACGCCTGACGCCTGATGCCCGGGGGCTCGGGCCCTCAGGCCGTTTCCGTCGCCGGCTGGGGCGCCGGACGGCGACGCATCACGTACGCCGCCACCGCGCCCGCCGCGAAGAGCGCGCCCACCGACACCGCCGCGCCGACCCAGCTCGCGCCCAGCCACTGGCCGCCGAAGTAGCCGAGGCCCACGCTGTAGCCGGCCCAGGCCACGCCCGCCAGGGCCGACCAGGGGAGGAACTCGCGGGCCCGGCGCTGTGCCGCGCCCGCGCCCAGGGAGACGACGGACCGGCCCGCCGGGGCGAAGCGGGCGATCACCACGAGCGCGCCGCCGCCCCTGGCGAGGGTCGCGCCCAGTCGGGCCTGGGCCTTGGTGAGCCTGCGGGAGCGGGCGATGGCCCGGTCGAAGCGGTCGCCGCCGCGCCGGGCCAGTCGGTACGCCACGAGGTCGCCCAGCACGGACGCCGTGGCCGCGCACAGGATCAGGATGAGGAGGGAGGGCACCTCGCCGGGCACCCGTCCGGCTACCGAGGTGGCCGTCGTCGTGCCCGCCGCGGCTGCGGTGGCCGCGGTGATCACCAGGACACCGCTCGGCAGCACTGGGAGGAAGACGTCCAGCAGCACGGAGAGCGCCACGACCGCATAGATCCAAGGGCTGCTGGCCAGCCACCCCAGACTCTCCAGCACCTTGAACTCTCCCCGTTGCCCCGTGTGACGAACAATGCCGCTGTGGTGGAAATGGTCAGGATCCGACATCCGACGGACTTCATCGATCCGACGTGCGGTGTTCGCGGCACTGACAGCTGTACAGCGTACGCGTGACATTTGCCGTGAGATCACCCGGGGGCCGCCGATGTTGCGATCATCACCTCTTGTCCGGTACGCGGCGCGTCGCCTCGTTCGCCCCCGCGGACGTGTCTCCGTGGCCCGGAAACCCCCTGGTCCCTTCCACCCCCATGGTCGCGCCGACGTTACCCGGGGTCCGGGGGTACGGGGAACGCCCGGACCCTCCAAAGAGGGTCCGGGCGCTCGGTGGCGTCTCGACAGGTACTAGGTGTGTGGGGCACCTATCACGTGGTGTTCACCGCTCGTCAGGCGGTGGCCGTCGCCCGCGCCCGGCCCTTCTCCGCGGCGGGGTCGCCGTCCCTGCGGGTGTCGCCGGCGCCGCGGGTGAAGACCTTGTCGAGCGCGAGGGCGCCGGGGCCGGTGAAGACCAGCAGCAGGAAGGCCCAGCAGAACATCGCGGACGCCTCCCCGCTGTTCTCCATGGGGAACAGGCCCTCGGGCTGGTGGACCTTGAAGTACGCGTACGCCATCGAGCCGGACGATACGAACGCGGCGCTGCGCGTCCACAGGCCCAGCATCACCAGGGTGCCGCCGACCAGTTGGATGACGGCCGCGTACCAGCCCGGCCAGGTGCCGGCGTCGACAGTCGCGTTGTCCGGGACGCCGAGGAGGCCGAAGAGGGAGGCGGCGCCGTGGCAGGCGAAGAGCAGTCCGACGACGATCCGGAAGGCGCTGATCGCGTACGGCTGGTACCGGTTCAGCGAGGAGGTCAACGAAGAGTTGGCCATGGGGGGACTCCTGCAAGTGGGGGGAATTCTGTCGTGGCTGAGCTGCCGTTCGTGCTGGAGGTGCTGACTGCGCTGGGTGTGCTGACTGTGCTGGTTGTGCTGGTTGTGCGGACAGGGCTTGCTCAGCCGGCCGTGCAGTTCGTGCTGGTGGTGCTCTTTCAGCCGTTCCCACGCTAGGGAGGCGCGACCAGTGCTTGCAAGTTCAACAATCGATGTTGCTCTGATTCTCATACGACTTTCATCTGTGGTGCGCTGACGGAGGGAAGCCGGTGCGGGACGGCTCAGCCGGTGGGCGTCGGGCGCCGACCCGCCGTCAGGTCCCGTTCGTCCGCCGTCACCAGGACCGCCTCCGCCGCCCCCGCGACGCGCGCCTGGTCCAGTCGCAGCCGTGCCCCGCGCCCGCGCAGCGTCAGCGTCATCAGGTGGTTGCCGAACCACGGCCCGCCCGTGCGTTCCCAGTGCACCGGCGGCCGGCCCGTCCGCCCGTGCCGCGCCAACAGGTGGCCGAGCCGCCGCCCCGTACGGCTCCACCCGAAGCGGAACCCCCAACGGATGGAGCGCGGAATGGAGTTGTGCACGGGGGAGCAGGTCAGTTGGAAGACCCGGGAGTCCGGCTCGCCGGCGCCCCGCCAGTCCGGCTCGGCGACGTACGCGTGGTGCACGTCGCCGGAGAGCACGCACACCGTGGCCGGCGCGCCGTCGCCCGTACCGACGTCCGCGATCAGTTCGGTGAGTTCGGCGAAGGAGTCGGGGAAGGCGGCCCAGTGCTCCAGGTCGGCCCGTCGGCGCACGTCTTCTCCGAACCGGGCCCAGCGCGGGCCGCGCACGCCCCGCGCCAGCGCAGCGTTCCAGCTCTCCGCGTCGTGCACCAGCGGCGGCAGCAGCCAGGGCAGGGAGGTGCCGATGAGGAGGTGGTCGTACGCACCGGGCTCGGCCGTGGCCTGTTCGCGCAGCCAGCGGGCCTCCGCCGGGTCCAGCATCGCGCGGTGCTCCTCGGTCAGGACGCGCGCGGCCCGGGTGTCCACCATCAGCAGCCGGGTGCGGCCGAAGTCGCGGCGGTAGCTCCAACGGGCGCTGGCCGGGTCGGCGTCGGCGCGCTCAGCGAACTCCCGCAGCAGCGCGGTGCCGCGGTCGGAGTCGTGCGCGGTCCGCACCGCCGTGAAGAGTTCGTCGGCCGCCAGCTCGGCGGGGGAGAGGTTGCCCAGGTGTTGGTAGACCCAGTACGACATCAGACCGCTGAGGATGCGCTCCCGCCACCACGGCTTCGCCCGCATCTCGGCCAGCCACGAAGCGCTGGTGTTCCAGTCGTCGACGACGTCGTGGTCGTCGAAGACCATCAGGCTGGGAACGGTGGAGAGCAGCCAGCGCACGTCGGGGGCGAGCCACGATTCGTCGTAGAGGCGGGTGTACTCCTCGTAGTCGGCCACCTCGGGGCCCGGCTCCACGGCCAGGTCGCGACGGTTCGCCAGCCACGCCCGGGTCGCCGCGGAGGTCTCGTCCGCGTACACCTGGTCGCCGAGGAGGAGCAGTACGTCCGGACGGTCGGCAGCGGGGTCGGCGGCGAGCTCCGCCGCGAGGGTGGCCAGGGCGTCCGGGCCGATCGGGTCGTGCTCGTCCTGCGGCGCGGCGGCCCAGCGGCAGGAGCCGAAGGAGACCGTGACGCCGTCCGCGCCGACCGTATCGACGGTGCCAACGGTGCCGTCCGCGGATGCGGGGCCGGCGGGCGCGGTGATGGTGGAGGCGGGGCGGCGCGAGTCGGGCAGCGGCCAGACGCGGGCGCCGTCCAGCAGGACCTCGTACGCCGTGGTCGTGCCGGGCGTGAGGCCGGTGAGCGTCACCAGCGCGTAGTGGTGGCCCTCGACGCGGAACGTGGCCGCCGAGCCGCCCGCGCCGTCCGCGCACCGCACCTCGGCCGTGCACGGCCGGTCGGTCTCCACCCAGACGGTGGCGGTGGTGCCCGTCTCCCAGTCGACGTGCCGCAGCAGCGGCCCCAGGCGCAGCCCGGCTCGGGTCCCGGTCATCGTGCCGTCCTCCTCCTTCGCCCCCGTACGGTACGGAACGCCGGAGGAGGGGTGGCCGGTTCCGGGGCCGATCGGCGGCGCGTCCACCCCCGATCGGCCGCCACGCGGGCTGCGGCCGTCAGCAGCCGTTCAGCACGGAGGTGAGGGCGTTCTTCTCCGCGGTGTCCACGGTCAGCTGGTAGTGGTGCTTGACCTGCACCCACATGCGCGCGTACGTGCAGCGGTACGCGCTGCGCGGCGGCAGCCACTCCGCCGGGTCGAGGTCGGACTTCGCCTGGTTGACGTTGTCCGTGACCGCGATCAGCTGCGGACGGGTCAGGTCGTTGGCGAACGACTGGCGCTTCGCGGTGGTCCAGGAGTTGGCGCCGGAGCGCCAGGCTTCGGCGAGCGCGACGACGTGGTCGATGTCGACGTCCGAAGCGGCGGACCAGGTCGCCCCGTCGTACTCCGAGTACCAGGTGCCGGAGACGGCGGCGCAGGAGGAGTCCTGGACGACGTTGCGGCCGTCACGCTTGAGGACGACCTCACGGGTGTTGCAGGCGCCGGACTGGGTGCTCCAGTGCGGGAACAGCTCACGGCTGTAGCCGGCCGACGAGCCTTCGGCGCGCTCGGTGAGCTGGCCGAGGTAGGTGCGGGCGGTGGCGGCGCTGATGGGGGTGGGCGGGGCGGCCTGGGCGGCGGGGGCGGTGGCCAGCAGGCCGGTGACGGCGAGGGCGGAGGCCGCGGCGAGGACCGTGACGCGACGCCCGGTGCCGCCGCGGCCGGCGGGCGCAGCGGGGCGGATCGATTCTTCAGAGGCTATGGAGCCGGCCGGGCTCATGGGCTCGCCCTGGTTCACGGAGTGACGGGTGGTGGCATGACGCGCGTAGAAGGCGGACATGTGCGGAGCTCCTTCGCTACGGGATGGCAGGGCCGTCGGGGCACGGCCATGCTGGGCGCGCCACGTGGTGTTGAGGTGAGCGCCAAGTAACAGCCTGGCGACATGAACACGTCATTTCAAGGGGTGACGGTGTGCGCCGGCTCCCAAGGGGCGGGCCGAGGAAGCGCACTGACGGACCGACAGGGGCCGCCTCCGGCCGGTGCGTCGACGGCTGGCGCGTCGGACTGGCGTCATCGTCGGGGTACCGGGGTGCGGAGGCCGTACGGCCGTAGGGTTGGCGGGTGCTGCTGACCGTCAACGTCACCTTCGGCGCGGTGCTCGCCGTCCTCCTCGCCGTGGCCGCCGCGGTCGCGGCCGTCGCGCACCTGGGCCGCTCCCGGGAGATCGTCGTCGCCGGCGTGCGCGCCGCGGCCCAGCTCGCCGCGGTCTCGCTGGTCATCGGCTGGGTGGTGCGTTCGCTGCCGCTGCTCTTCTGCTTCGTGCTGCTGATGTACGCCGTCGCCGTGCGCACCGCGGGCCGCCGCGTCACCCCCAACGGCACCTGGTGGTGGGCGGCGGTGCCGATCGCGATCGGCGTCTTTCCCGTCCTCGCGGCGCTGCTGCTCACCGGGCTCGTGCCGCTCAAGGGCATCGCCCTCGTGCCCGTCGCCGGCATCCTCATCGGCGGCGCCCTCACCGCGACCGTGCTCGCCGGGCGGCGTGCGCTCGACGAGCTGAAGCAGCGGCACGGCGAGGTCGAGGCGGGGCTGGCGCTGGGGCTGCTGGAGCGCGACGCCCGGCTGGAGGTGGCCCGGGCGCCCGCGGCGGACGCGCTGCTGCCCGGGCTCGACCAGACCCGGACCGTGGGCCTGGTCACCCTGCCCGGCGCGTTCGTCGGCATGCTGCTGGGCGGGGCGTCGCCGCTGCTCGCGGGGGCGGTGCAGCTGTTCGTGCTGGTGGCGCTGATGGCGGTGCAGGCCGTTGCGGTCGCGGTGGTGCTGGAGCTGGTGGCTCGGGGGCGGCTGCACCGGGCGTAACGCCTGCGCCGCCAACCTGCGGGGGCGGCTGCACCGGGCGTGACGCCCTGCGCACCCACGGTGCGGACGGGCCCCGGGCGCGGTGCGGATCTGTCGGTCCGGAGCGGGCCTGTGTACCCTGGTCGGAGCAGAAGGGGAGTAGCTCTTCGCCGGACCGTCGACATACTGCTGGGCCTCGTGCCCGGCCGGCGCCCGGAGGCGGACTTTTCAGGTCGGCCAGCGAGACCTTCGGCCGCAGTGTTCCATTGACGCTGCCGTGCCGAAGCGACCCCTTTTCACGGGAACGCCGGTCCGAATGGGCCGGGGACCGCGGTCTCTCGGTACGGACAGCCCGACCGATTGAGGAAACCACCCGTGATCAGCTTCACCGTCATGGCGATCACCTTCGGCGTCGTCTTCCTGGCCGAACTCCCCGACAAGACCGCGCTCGCCGGGCTGATGCTCGGGACGCGCTACCGCGCCAGTTACGTCTTCGCCGGCGTCGCCGCCGCCTTCGCCGTCCACGTGGCGCTCGCGATCGCCGCTGGCAGCGTGCTGACCCTGCTGCCGCACCGGTTGGTGCAGGGCGTGGTGGGCGCGCTGTTCCTGGCGGGCGCGCTGGTGCTGCTGCTGCGGAAGTCCGACGACGGCGAGGAGAACATCAAGGCGCCCGAGGACCAGTCCTTCTGGAAGGTCTCCGGCGCGGGCTTCATGCTGATCCTGGTGGCCGAGTTCGGCGACCTGACGCAGATCATGACGGCGAACCTCGCCGCGCGGTACGACAACCCGCTGTCGGTCGGCCTCGGGGCGGTCCTCGCGCTGTGGGCGGTCGCCGGCCTCGGCATTCTGGGCGGCCGGACCCTGATGAAGTACGTGCCGCTGAAGCTGATCACCAAGATCGCGGCGGGGCTGATGCTGGTGCTCGCCGGGTTCAGCTTCTACGAGGCGGTCACGGGCTGACGTCCGCAGGTGCCCCCCCGTACGGGCTGACGCCCGCAGGCGCCCCCCCCGTACGGGCCGACGTCCGTACGTACGCCAACCGGGCCCGGTCGAGTGACGGTCGGGCCCGGTCCGTCGCTCGACCGGGCCCGAGTGCGTACGAGTGGTGTGTACGAGAGGGACGTCAGCCGGCGCGCGTCAGCAGGATCCGCCCCTGCCGGTCCGCCGTGACCTCAAGCTGGGTGAGGTCGTCCACGTGCAGGTCGGGCGCGTAGGCCGCGGCGCGCGGACCTATCCCGACGACGCGCGAGCCCGCCGCCCGCGCCGCGGCGATCCCCGCCTCCGAGTCCTCGAAGGCCACGCACTCCGCGGGCGAGAAGCCCAGCTCCGCCGCGCCCTTGAGGAAGCCCTCCGGGTCGGGCTTGCTCGCCCCGACCGACTCCGCGGTGACGCGCACGGCCGGCAGCGGCAGCCCGGCCGCGCCCATCCGCGCCTCGGCGAGCGCCGCGTCCGCGGAGGTGACCAGCGCGTGCGGCAGCTCCGCGATGCCGGCGAGGAACGCGGGCGCGCCGGGCACCGGCACCACGCCGTCCAGATCGGCGGTCTCCTGCGCGAGCATGTCGGCGTTCTCGGCGATGTTCTGCTCCATGGGCCGGTCCGGCAGCAGCTCCGCCATCGTCGCGTGCCCCTGGCGCCCGTGCACCACCTTCAGGGTCTCCTCCGGGTCGAGCCCCTGGGCGACGGCCCATCTCCGCCAGACGCGTTCCACGACCGCGTCGGAATTCACGAGGGTGCCGTCCATGTCGAGGAGGAGGGCGCGGGCGGTGAGCGTGCTGGCCTGCATGGCGTACTCCTGGAGCAGGTGAGGGTGAGACGGCGCGAAGCGCACAAGAGTGGCTCCGCCCACCGGTCAGGGAGACGGGCGGAGCCACTTTTGTTTAATGAGCATACAAAGCGGGTGCAGTGAACGCCAGCCCACTTCCTCGACGTCTCCGCAGGCCGTACCGGGACAAACGCCCCAGGATAGAAGCATTCCGGACGTAGCCGGATGCGAGGAGACCGGTATGGCCCAGGGAGAAGAGGCTGGCAGCGCCCAGGACGACGGGGCGCGGGCGGACGGGGGACCGAAGGGGGGAGCCTCCAGGGGCGGAACCCCGGGCGCGACCCTGGCCCCGGCGCACGCCGAGCCCGGTGAGGGCCAGGACCGGCGGGCCGTGCTCGCCGCCATCGGCGCGTTGCTGCTCGGCATGCTCCTCGCGGCGCTCGACCAGACCATCGTCTCCACCGCGCTGCCCACCATCGTCAGCGAACTGGGCGGCCTGGAGCACCTGTCGTGGGTGGTGACCGCGTACCTCCTCGCCTCCACCGCCGCGACCCCCCTGTGGGGCAAGCTCGGCGACCAGTACGGCCGCAAGAAGCTCTTCCAGACCGCCATCGTCATCTTCCTGATCGGCTCCGCGCTGTGTGGCATCGCCCAGAACATGGCGCAGCTCATCGGCTTCCGCGCGCTCCAGGGCCTAGGCGGCGGCGGGCTGATGGTGCTGTCCATGGCGATCGTGGGCGACATCGTCTCCCCGCGCGAGCGCGGCCGATACCAAGGGCTCTTCGGCGGCGTCTTCGGCGCGAGCAGCGTGCTCGGGCCGCTCCTCGGCGGCTTCTTCACCGAGCACCTGACCTGGCGCTGGGTCTTCTACATCAACCTGCCCATCGGCGTCGTCGCGCTCCTGGTGATCGCCGCGGTCCTGCACATCCCGGCCCGCTCCACCCGGCACACCATCGACTACCTCGGCACCTTCCTCATCGCCTCGGTCGCCACCTGCCTCGTGCTGGTCGCCTCCCTCGGCGGCACCACCTGGCCCTGGGGCTCGGCCCAGATCATCGGCCTCGCCGTGCTCGGCGGCGTCCTGCTCGTCTTCTTCGTCCTCGTCGAACGCCGGGCAGCCGAGCCCGTGCTGCCGCCGCACCTCTTCCGGCTCCGCACCTTCACGCTCGTCTCCCTGATCAGCTTCATCATCGGCTTCGCGATGTTCGGCGCGATGACCTTCCTGCCGACGTTCCTCCAGGTCGTACGGGGCATCTCACCGACCCTTTCGGGCGTGTACATGCTGCCGATGGTGCTCGGGCTGCTGATCGCCTCCACCGCGTCCGGGCAACTCGTCAGCCGCACCGGCCGCTGGAAGGTCTTCCCCATCCTCGGCACCGGGATCACCGCGATCGGGCTGGTGCTGCTCCACCGCCTCACCGAGAACAGCTCCACCTGGCAGATGAGCGCCAGCTTCTTCGTCTTCGGCTTCGGCCTCGGCCTGGTCATGCAGGTGCTCGTCCTGGTCGTGCAGAACTCCGTCCGGTACGAGGACCTGGGCGTGGCCACCTCCGGCGCCACGTTCTTCCGCTCCATCGGAGCGTCCTTCGGCGTCGCCGTCTTCGGCACGATCTTCGCGAACGGCCTCAAGGACCGCCTCGCCAGCGCGCTCGCCGGGCGCCCCGTGCCACCGGGCGCCGACGCCGGCGCCCTCGCCGCCGACCCGCAGGCGATCGCCAAACTCCCGCCGGCGCTGCGCGGGTCGGTCGTGCACGCCTTCGCCTCCGCCATCACCGACGTCTTCCTGTACGCCGTGCCCGTCGTGCTCCTCGCCTTCGCCGTGTCCTGGTTCCTCAAGGAGGACCGCCTCCGCGGCTCGGTCACCGCGCCCGACACCAGCCAGACCCTGGCGTCCAACCCGGTGGAGCGCTCCTCCCGCGAGGAGGCGGCGCGCGCGCTCTCCGTGCTCGGCTCGCGCGAGGGCCGGCGCCAGATCTACGAGAAGATCACCGCGCGGGCGGGGTACGACCTGCTCCCGGCGTCGAGTTGGCTCCTGCTGCGGATCCGCCGGCACGGCACGGTGGAGCCGGCCCTGCTCGCCGACACCACCCCCGTACCGCTCCGGGCGATCACGGACGCGGCCCGCCAGGTCGAGGAACGCGGCCTGGCCAGCCGAGAGGGGCTGCAACTCGTCCTCACGGAGACCGGATTGACGACGGCGGTACACCTCGCGAAGGCGCGCGAGGAATCACTGGCCGAGCTCCTGGGCGACTGGTGGGGCCCCGACCGCCCCACCGACCTCGTGCAGTTGGTGGAGGAGCTGAACGCGGAGCTGTGCGGCTCCGACCAGGAACGCCCCAACGGCCACGGCCGCGCCCGCGGCGACCACGCGCCGCCGGGCAGGGGCGACTGAACCGCGGCGCGGCAGCCTCCCAGTGCCGCACCGCCCGGCCGACCGATGAGTTCCAGGTCGTGCGAAGGTCATCACCTGCGGGACCGATCACCGGCTGACGGGCCCGTACCTGTAGGGAGACGCATGGCAAAGCTCATCTACTCGATGATCACCTCGCTCGACGGCTACGCGGAGGCGGCGGAGGGCGGCCTCGGCACCGGGGCCGACGACGAGGAGGTGCACACGTTCATCAACGACCTCTTCCGCCCCGTCGGCACCTACCTCTACGGCCGCCGGATGTACGAGACGATGCTCTACTGGGAGACCGCGCACAACGAGCCCGACCAGCCGCCGCACATCCTCCAGTACGCCAGCGACTGGCAGGCCGCGGAGAAGGTCGTGTACTCCACGACGCTCGACTCGGTGTCCAGCGCGAAGACCAGGATCGAGCGCAGCTTCGACCCGGACGCGGTGCGCAAGCTCAAGGCCGAGGCCGACAGTGACCTCACAGTCGACGGCCCCAACCTGGCGGCCCAGGCGATCGCGGCCGGCCTGGTGGACGAGTACCACATGTTCATCACCACGAGCGTGGTCGGCGGCGGCAAGCGGTTCTTCCCCGACTACGTGCGCCTCGACCTCGACCTGGTCGAGCAACGCGCCTTCGCCAGCGGACTGATATACGCGCACTACCGCACCCGCTGAACCGCGGGTGCGCTGCGCGCGGGCAAGCGCAAAGGGTGCCCATCGAGCCGGAGAACGGGACTCGGCGGGGCACCCTTGCGGTGTTGCGGTGTTGCGGTGTTGCGGTGTTGCGGTGTTGCGGTGTCGGTCGTCAGGCCGTGCCGTGCTTGATGCCTGCCACGAACGTGGCAGGGGAGCGGGCTTGGTCGCCCCGTTCCCCTGCCCCGGTCAGCACCCACTCACACTCGCGGTGACCGGGGCCTCCACCCGTCAAAACGGAAGGCGCAGCGCCTCAGCTCGCGTCCGACGCCTTGGGGCCGGTGGACTGGACGACCTCGAACGACCAGAGCGTCGAGCCGGTCGCCGCGGGCTTCGGCTTCTCGCCACCGTCGCCCTCGCCCTCGGACGGCTTGTGGGCGCCGCGCATCGAGCCGGCCATCCACGCCTCGAAGTCCGCCTCGCTGCGCCAGCGGGTGTAGACGAGGTACTGGTCGGTGCCCTCCAGCGGGCGCAGCAGCTCGAACCACTCGAAGCCGTCGGAGCTCTCCACCGAACCGGCGCGGGCCGCGAACCGCTGCTCCAGGACCTCGCGCTGCTCCGCGGGGACGGTCAGGACGTTGATCTTCACCACACTGGCCACGAGGACATCCTTCGCATAGAGGGACCTCGACCGTATCGCGCCCTCGCGGGGGTGCTCGGAGTGGCCCACCCCTACCGGCTTTACAGGTAGCGGATAGTGCCACTCTCCATTATCGTGGAGGGGAACCGTCGATCCGTCACAGGAGGACACCGTGCCCACCATTCCCTGGACGACGCCGAACCCCGCCGCGCCCGGCAGCACCGCCGTCGTGATGGCGTCCCGGTTCGAGGTCGCCTCGCTCGCCGACGTCCCGCGCTTCTTCCTGAGGTCGCTCGCCGTCTGGAAGCAGGTGCGCAGCGCGCCCGGAGCGCTCGGGGCCTCGTTGCAGGCGCACCCGCTGAAGCGGGTGTTCCTCACGCTCTCCGCCTGGGAGGACAAGGACGCCCTGAACGCCTTCGCCAGCGCCGAGCCGCACCGGGGGATCATGCGCGAGCTGGCACCCACCATGAAGGACTCCGTCTTCACCTTCTGGGAGGTGAAGACGGAGGAACTGCCACTCGCCTGGGACGACGCCGAGCGGCGGATCGCCGCCCAGCGCGCCCGTACCCAATCGGGGTGACGCCCGCGGGCCGCGTCAGTCGACGACCCGCGCCAGCAGGAAGCCGTCGTACCCCTTCGTGCCCACCGTCTGGACCGCGGTCGCGTCCAGCCGCGGCTCGCGCGCGATCGCGTCGAACATCTCCCGGGTGCCCCGCACCGCCGGGTCCTCGCTCTCCTCGGTGATCTTCCCGCTGCGGACCACGTTGTCGACGACGATCAGGCTCCCCGGGCGGGACAGCCGCAGCGCCCATTCCACGTACCGCGGATTGTTGACCTTGTCCGCGTCGATGAAGAACAGGTCGAACGGGCCCGCCCCCGGCTCCGCCTCAAGCTTGGGCAGGGTCTCCAGCGCCGGCCCCGTGCGCACCTCGGCGATCGCGTCGAGCCCGGCCCGGGCCAGGCTCGCCCGCGCCACCTCCGCGTGCTCCTCGCTGTACTCCAGCGAGATCAGCCGCCCGCCCGACGGCAGCGCCCTGGCCAGCCAGATCGTGCTGTACCCGCCCAGGGTGCCGATCTCCAGCACCGTACGGGCGCCCAGCGTGCGCGCCAGCAGATGCAGGAACTTCCCCTGGTTCGGCGCCACCGCGATCGCGGGCAGCCCCGCCGCGTCGCTGGCCGCGAGCGCGCCCGTGAGTGCGTCGTCGGCCGGAACGAGCCGCTCGTTCACATAGCCGTCGACGGCGTTCCAGAGCTGCTGTGGGTCCTGACGGTTTTCCTCGGTCATCCGCCCAACCTATGCCGACCGGGCCCGTTCGGTGGGTCATCGCGGCGCGATCCCAGGGTGGAACGCACGGGTGCCCGAGCGCTCGTTCTTGTATGTTCCCGGACGTGCCCTCCGCACGTATCTGGCCGGACATCCGAACAAAACCGGGCGACAGTCAGGCAAAGAGGGGGTTGCCCGAGTCTCTTTCAGCGGGCAATGCGAGGCTTCTCAGGGGCTTCACCAGGTTTTCACCGGTCGGTGACGGCCCGGGCGACCGGATCAACAGGCAAAACGGGATGTAGGGGAGGCGCGGCGCGACGTGGCGAACGCGGAGCACAGCGTGCGCGGGAGTGATGCGGCGAGGGGGACCGCCACGAAGACGAGCGCGGCGAGGGCCGCGCTCTGGCTCGTGGCCGCCGTCCTCGCAATACGGCAGCTGGCGGCTGTGCTGCGCCAGCCGCCCGGCGAGCGGCTGATGGACCTGGAGACCTGGATCGGTCCCGACGGCGTCCTGCACGTGAACGGCTCGCTGTACGACACGGACAAGTTCACCGGCACGCCCTTCGCCGGTCTGGTGCTCAAGCCGCTCACCCGCTCCGCCGAGCAGAGCCTGGGCGTCGCCTGGACCTTCGCCACGCTGCTGCTGGTCGTCGGGATCGGCCTGGTGGCGGCCCGCTCCGTGCCCGGCCCCGCATCGCGCCGCACGCAGCTCCTCGCCGCGCCCATCGCCATCAGCCTGCTGATGCTCTCCCTCCCGGTGCGCAACAGCTTCTACCTGGGGCAGACCAGCATCATCCCGGTGCTGCTGGTCCTCGTCGGCGCCCTCGTCGTCCGCGGCGAACGGGCCTCCGGCGTCCTCATCGGCATCGGCGCGGCCCTCCAGCCCACCGTGCTCCTGTTCATCCCGCTGCTCTGGTTCACCGGACGCAGACGCGCGGCCGTCAGCACCGCCGCCACCTTCGCCGCCTGTACGGCCCTGGCCTGGGCCGCGATGCCCGGCGACTCCTGGACGTACTGGATCCACCACGCCGTGGGCGCGGGCCTAGGCAACAGCGCGGACAGCCTCGCCAACCAGTCCCTGCACGGCGCCCTGCTCCGCTTCGGGCTGGAAGGCCCGCTGGAGATCGCCCTCTATCTGAGCCTCGCCGCGCTCGTCGCCTGGTTCGGCCTGGGCCGCGCGATCCGCTACGCCAAGGACGGCCAGCTCCTGCTCGCCGTCGCCGTCACCGGCTGCGTCGCCGTCGCCATATCGCCCACCACCTGGCAGCACCAGCTCCTGTGGGTGCTGCTCGCGGTCGTCGGACGGGTCGGCCGCAAGGCCGCCGACCGCCTGCTGTGGCCCGTCTTCGTCGTCCTCGCGATGACCCTGCCGGGCAAGATGCTGCTGCCGAACATGGCGTTCCTGGACACCGTGCGGGACAACGCCGTCCTCATCGCCGCGCTCTGCGCCGCCTGTGTGGTGCCCTTCCTCTCCCGCACCGACCCGCACTTCCGCAAGCCGGTGCCGACCGAGTACGCCACCCCCGTCGCCTCCCGCTGGAGCTGGGTCCCGCTGCTGCCGGTGTGGCGGCGTGCGCTCAGCCGCCCCAACCTGCTGCTGGAGCTGCTGGCGATCCGCGTCGGCTACTCCATCTACTCCAAGATCCGACTCGCCGCGACCGCGTCGACCGCGGACGCCGAGGCGCACGGGCGGCAGATCTCCTCCATCGAGCAGGCGATCGGCATCGACGTCGAGCTGGCGATCAACGAGGCTGCGGCGAAGTCGGAGTGGCTGACGGACTTCCTCGCCTTCTACTACACCTCGTTCCACTTCCCGGTGCCGCTGACGATCCTCGCGATCCTCTACATCTGGCGGCCGACGGACTACCGCTGGGCGCGCGCCTCGCTGGCCTTCGCCACGGTGCTCGCCCTGGTGGGCTTCTGGCTCTATCCGCTGGCCCCGCCGCGCCTGATGCCCGGCATGGGCTTCACGGACCTCGTGCACGGCCCGCAGGACCTCACGAACCCGGACTTCGGCGCGCTGACCGCCGTCACCAACCAGTACGCGGCGATGCCGTCGCTGCACTTCGGCTGGTCGCTGTGGTGCGGGGTCGTGGTGGTGGTGCTCGCGCCGAAGATGTGGATGAAGGCGCTGGGCCTGATCCACCCGCTGATCACGCTGTACGTGATCGTGGCGTCGGCGAACCACTGGCTGCTCGACGCGGTCGGCGGCGCGGTCGTCGTCGGCGCGGGCTTCGCCCTGACGTACGTCCTGTCCGGCCGCCGGCACCTGCTGCCGCGCGGCGCCGGCGCGACACCGAAGCCGACGGTGGGCGTGGATACGAGCGCGACTACGGGTGCGGGCGCGGGTGCGGGTACGGTCCCGGCGGCGCGCAAGTCCGAGGACGCGCCGGCTTCGTCGGGCCCGTCGAATGAGATGGACGCGTCGGACGCTCCGGACGCGTCGAGCGGGGGCGCGGCCGAGCCCGTCGCACCGGCGGCGCCGAAGTAGCCGGCCCGCTCGTACCCGGAACACCGGAGGCACGGGAGCATTGCAACGGCCCCGGAGGACACGGACGGTATGCCGCCCGTGCCCCCCGGGGTGGATCGCCGCGTGACGTCAGGATCCTTCAGCACGCCGCGTTCCGCCACTCGGGGGCGTTGTGCGTGCGCTTCGGGCGCTTCAGTGGAGTCGACCTTCAGCCGATGCCCTGCACCGATCGAGCCGTCCTCGGTCAGTCCCGCGAGGTCCCGTGCGGCAGTGCCGCGCCTTGGCTGGCGCGGTTTCGCCGTGCGGCGGCTTGCGCGAGCGGAGCCGCCGGATCGCTACGCCGTAACCCTCAGCTCCTTGACGCCGTTGAGCCACGCCGAGCGCAGTCGGCGCGGCTCGCCGACGAGCCGCAGGTCGGGGAGGGCGTCCGCGATCGCGTTGAAGATCAGGTCGATCTCCATCACCGCCAGCGACTTGCCGAGGCAGAAGTGCGGGCCGCCGCCCCCGAAGCCGAGGTGGGGGTTGGGGTCGCGGCCGACGTCGAAGGTCTCGGGGTCGGTGAAGACCTCGGGGTCGTTGTTGGCGGACGCGTAGAACATCCCCACCCGGTCGCCCTTCTTGACCTCCTGGCCGCCGAGGACCAGGTCCTGCGTCGCGGTGCGCTGGAAGGCGACCACGGGCGTGGCCCAGCGCACGATCTCCTCCGCCGCGGTCGGCGGGCGCTCGCTCTTGTACCGCTCCCACTGCTCGGGGTGGGTGAGCAGGGC
Organism: Streptomyces sp. NPDC047315; assembly: GCF_040643215.1. Lineage (NCBI taxonomy): Bacteria > Bacillati > Actinomycetota > Actinomycetes > Kitasatosporales > Streptomycetaceae > Streptomyces > Streptomyces sp. NPDC047315. The sequence goes on from NZ_JBEYTZ010000037.1 coordinate 46,979, forward strand.
GTGCATCCCGTGCGTGATCGCGTTGCGCGTCGTCTCGTTGCCGGCGACCGCGAGCAGGATGACGAAGAAGCCGAACTCGTCGTTCGACAAGTTGCCCAGGTCCTCCGCCGCGACGAGTTGGGTCACGATGTCCTTGGCCGGACACTCCTTGCGGGCGGCGGCGAGGTTCATCGAGTACGCCAGGAAGTCCATGGACGCCTCGACGCCCGCCTCCTTCGTGACCGCGTACTCCGGATCGTGGTAACCGGCCATGGTGTTGGACCAGTCGAAGATCTTGGCCCGGTCCTCCTGGGGGACGCCGATCAGCTCGGCGATGGCCTGGAGCGGCAGTTCCACCGCGATGTCGGAGACGAAGTCGAACGAGCCCTCGGCCCGGGACCGCTCGGCCGCCTCGGCGACGATCTTCAACGCCCGCTCGCGCAGCGCGTCCCGCAGCGAGTTGACGGCGCGGGGAGTGAAGCCGCGCTGCACGATCTGCCGCACCCGGGTGTGCTCGGGCGGGTCCATGTTCAGCATGATCAGCCGCTGTACGTCGATCTGGTCGCGCTCGATGGACTCGTCGAAGCGGATGATCGCGGTGTTGGTCCAGGACGAGAACAACTCGGGCTGGGTCGAGACGTACTTGACGTCCGCGTGCCGGGTCACCGCCCAGTAGCCCTCGTCGTCGTAGCCGGACGCGCCCCGCCGCTGCGGGCACCACGACACCGGTGCGGTCTCGCGCAGCCGGGCGAACTCGGGGAGCGGCACTCGGGATTGCAACAGGTCGGGGTCGGTGGGGTCGAACCCCTCCGTCGTCAGATGGCGGGGGCAGGACATCGGCAACTCCGGTTCTCTGATGACCCATCAGATTCGACCGAAAGTTAGTAACGAGTTCTACAAGTGGCAAGGGGCGCGGCCGGATCCGTTGCGCGCAGTGCGTGCGGCAAGGGTGTGCAAGACCCTTGCGTACTGACGGTAACTCTCATCAGACTGACGGTGGAACTAGAACGCGTACTAGTTCTCCTGCGGAGCGCCGGGGCCGGGACGCCCGCCCGCGCAGTTCAAGGAGAGGACGAGTCATGGCCGCCGAACCCGTCATCGTCGAAGCCGTACGCACCCCCATCGGCAAGCGCGGGGGCGCCCTCGCCAATCTGCACCCCGCGTACCTGCTGGGGGAGACCTACCGGGAACTCCTCGGCCGTACCGGCATCCAACCCGACTGCGTCGAACAGGTCGTCGGCGGCGCGGTGACCCAGGCCGGCGAGCAGTCCATGAACCCCACGCGCACCGCCTGGCTGGCGATGGGGCTGCCGTACGAGACGGCGGCGACGACGGTGAACTGTCAGTGCGGCTCGTCCCAGCAGGCGTCCCACATGGTCGCCAACATGATCTCCGCGGGCGTCATCGACGTCGGCATCAGCTGCGGCGTGGAGGCGATGTCCCGGGTGCCGCTGGGCAGCGCGTCCAAGAACGGCCCGGGCAAGCCCGTCCCCGACGAGTGGAACGTCGACCTCCCCAACCAGTTCGAGGCGGCCGAGCGGATAGCCCGCCGCCGCGACCTGAGCCGCGAGCGCGTCGACTCGCTCGGGCTGCTGTCCCAGGAGCGCGCCGCGACCGCGTGGGCCGAAGAGCGCTTCAAGCGCGAGACGTTCGCGGTCCAGGTGCCCACCACGGAGGACGAGCAGGCCGCCGGCCAGGGCATGTGGCGGCTCGTCGACCGCGACGAGGGGCTGCGCGACACCAGCATGGAGGCGCTGGGCGCCCTCAAGCCCGTGATGCCGACGGCGGTCCACACCGCGGGCAACTGCTCGCAGATCTCCGACGGCGCGGCGGCGATCATGTGGGCGTCGCGCCGGATGGCCCGCGCGCTGAAGCTCAAGCCGCGGGCCCGCGTCCTCGCCCAGGCCCTCGTCGGCGCGGACCCCCGCTTCCACCTCGACGGCCCGATCGACGCGACGCGCGCGGTGCTCGGGAAGGCGGGGATGTCCCTCAAGGACATCGACCTGGTGGAGGTCAACGAGGCGTTCGCGTCCGTGGTGCTGAGCTGGGCGCAGGTCTTCGGCCAGGACCTGGAGAAGGTGAACGTGAACGGGGGAGCGATCGCGCTGGGCCACCCGGTGGGCGCGACGGGGGCGCGCCTGATCACGACGGCGCTGCACGAGTTGGAGCGGCGGGGCGGGGAAGTGGCGCTGGTGGTGATGTGCGCGGGCGGCGCGCTGGCGACGGCGACGATCATCCAACGGGTGTGACCGCGCCCGCGGGACGGCGCGGGGCTCGGCGCCGCGCGCCGTCGGCGCACCGGGCATAGCCTGGGAGGGGGACTCGAACGGGCGGGTGCGTCCGACTCTTTCCCGGAGGGCCGTTGCGCGTGCGTCCGTGAGCACCGCGGAGGCGACGCCATGACGACCACGCAGAACCCCGACGGAACCGTCACGACCGTTGACACGCAGAGGAGCCAGGGGCAGACGAAGGTCACCGAAACGGTGACCCGGCAGGACGGGTCGATCGTGCGCCAGCACATGGTCATCACGGACGACGCGACCGGGGCCCTCATCCGTGAACGGACCATGACGAACACCACAACGACCGACGCCGACGGCCACCCGGTTGAAACCACGGACGAGAACAACGTGTTCAACGATCCGCAGACCGGGGAGAGCACGACGTCGAGCACCACCGACACCGTGAACAAGGACACGGGTGCGACGTCGCACCTGGAGAACACCGAGCGAACCGACAGCTCCGGCAACGTCCTTGAGGACGAGCGACGGGCTGAGGGGACGGACGCCGACGGCAACAGGACCTTCAGCGAGTCCACGCTCGACCCGACGACGGGAGAGCGGACGCTGACCACCCAGACCACAGACGCGGCCGGCGACGGAACCTCCCACACCGAGGTCGTCGACTCCGGCGGGAACGTCGTCCGGGAGAGCTCGTCGGACATCAAGGGAACCGGTTCCGGCGGAGGGAGCGGAGGTACGGACGGTGGGGATGGCGGAGACAGCGGGGATGGTGGAGACAGCGGGAACGGGGGGAACGGGGGAGATAGCGGGGATGGTGGAGACAGCGGGAACGGGGGGAACGGGGGAGATAGCGGGGATGGTGGAGACAGCGGGAACGGAGGGAACGGCGGGGATAGCGGGGACGGCGGGGATAGCGGGGACGGTGGGAACGGCGGGGATAGCGGTGGTGGGAATGGTGGCGGTGGAGACGGCGGTGGCGGTGGAGACGGCGGTGGTGGAGGGGACGGCGGTGGTGGCGGAGACGGCGGTGGTGGAGGGGACGGCGGTGGTGGCGGAGACGGTGGTGGCGGAGGCGGCGAGGGCTTCGGCGGCGGAGCGCCCGTAGAGCTTCCCCGCGAGATGTGACCCCGGACCGCGTCGGACCGGCCTACGCCGTGCCGTCCGGTCGCCCGCCCGGCTCGGCCGCCTCGAACCGTACGGCCGCGTCGAACGACGCCCTGCGCGTAGCCCGTCGCAGCACCCGTAGCACCGCCGGGCCCACCGTCAGCGTCAGGGCCACCGTGAGGATCGCGCGGCCCAGGTCCCAGCCCAGTGACGTCGCCGTCACGTACGCGAAGAACCGCACCAGGTTGTCCAGGAGCGGATCGCCGGGCTGGAAGGAGATGCTGGACGCCATCCCCGGGATGATCGTCCAGCCCTGGAGGTTCATCACCGTGCCGTAGCCGAACGCGGCGACCGCGCCGTACGCCGCCAACAAAAGCGCCTCCGCGCGCCCGCGGATCCGCTCCGACCCCGGCAACAGGCCCGCGCCCATCGCGAACCAGCCCATCGCCAGCATCTGGAACGGCATCCACGGGCCCACCCCGCCCGTCAGCAGCGCGGACGCGAACATCGTCACCGAGCCGAGGACGAAGCCGAAGCCCGGCCCCAGCACCCGGCCGGCGAGCACCATCAGGAAGAACATCGGCTCCAGGCCGGCCGTGCCCGCGCCGAGCGGGCGCATCGCGGCGCCCACCGCGGCCAGCACCCCCAGCATCGCCACCGCCTTCGCACCCATCCCGGTGTCGGCGACCGTCGCCACGACGACCCCCACCAGCAGCGGCAGCAGCAGGGCGAAGAGCCAGGGCGCGTCCTGGGCGTGGGCGACGACCTCGGAGCGCTCGTCGGCGAGCAGCGGCCAGCCGAAGAAGGCCAGACCGATCGCGCTCACCAGCCCGAGGGCCACCACCGAGCGCGGCCCCAGCCGGACCGGACGGGCGGCTCCACCACGAAGAGCCTTGCCGCTCACCGGGCTCACAGCGCCGCCTCCACCTGGGCCACCGTCAGCCATCGCAGCGGCGCCAACACCTTGCTGACCTGCGGAGCGAACGCGGGGGACGCCACCACGACCTCCGGGGTGGGGCCGTCCGCGACGACCTCGCCCTCCGCGAGGATCACCACCCGGTGCGCCAGGTCCGCCGCGAGTTCCACGTCGTGCGTGGCGAGCACGATGGCGTGACCGTCGGTGGCGAGCCCCTTGAGCACGCCGACCAGCCGGGCCTTCGCCGCGTAGTCGAGCCCCCGCGTCGGCTCGTCGAGCAGGATCAGCGGGGGCCGCGCGGTCAGCACCACCGCCAGCGCCAGCGCCAACCGCTGCCCCTCCGACAGATCGCGCGGGTGCGTGTCGCCCGCCACGCCCGGCAGCAACTCGGCCACCAGCGCCCGACAGGAGCCCGGCGCCGCGCCCGCGTCCTGGTCCGCCGCCGCGCACTCCGCGGCCACGGTCTCCGCGTACAGCAGGTCCCGGGGGTCCTGCGGTACGAGACCGACGCGGCGCACCAGGTCGCGGGGGCGCACCCGGTGCGGTGCGGCGCCGCCGACGGAGACCGAGCCCGCCGCGGGCGGCACCAGGCCGGTGAGCGCCGCCAGCAGCGTGGACTTCCCGGCGCCGTTGCGGCCCATCAGCGCCACCGTCTCCCCGGCCGCCACCGTCAGGTCCACCCGCCGCAGCGCCTCGGTGCGCCCGCGGAGCACCCGGAGCCCGGTGACCTCGGCCAGCGGCTCGCCGGCCGCGGGCGCGGGCACCGACACCGGGTCCCCGAGCCGTTCCCGCAGCCCGGCCGCCCGCCGTCGGGCGTCGCGTACGGACAGCGGCAGCGGGTCCCAGCCGGCCAGCCGGCCCAGCGCCACCACCGGCGGGCGGACCGGAGAGATCGCCATCACCTCGTCCGGCGCGCCCAGCACGGGCGGGCGGCCCGGCGCCGGCAGCAGGACGACCTGGTCCGCGTACTGCACCACCCGCTCCAGCCGGTGCTCGGCCATCAGCACGGTCGTCCCCAGGTCGTGGACGAGCCGCTGCAACACCGCGAGCACCTCCTCTGCCGCCGCCGGATCCAGCGCCGACGTCGGCTCGTCGAGCACCAGCACCTTGGGGTGCGCGGCCAGCACCGAACCGATCGCCACCCGCTGCTGCTGGCCGCCCGACAGCGTCGCGATCGGCCGCTCCCGCAGGTCCGCGAGGCCCAGCAGGTCAAGGGTCTCCTCGACGCGGCGGCGCATCACGTCCGGCGCGACGCCCAACGACTCCATGCCGTAAGCCAACTCGTCCTCGAGGGTGTCGGTGACGAAGTGCGCCAGCGGGTCCTGGCCCACGGTGCCGACGACGTCGGCGAGCTCCCGCGGCCGGTGCGTGCGGGTGTCCCGGCCGTCGACCGTGACGCGACCGCCCAGCGCCCCGCCGGTGAAGTGCGGCACCAGACCGGAGACCGTACCGAGCAATGTCGACTTGCCGACCCCGGACGGGCCGACGAGCAGCACCAACTCGCCCTCCGGGACGGTCAGGTCCACCCCTTCGATCGTGGGCGCCGCGGCCCCGTCGTAGGTGACGGACACGTTCTCGAACCGGATCACGACTGTTCCTTCGGGATGCGGGGCGCGGGAGCCTGGCTGCGGGGCGCGGGGGCGACCGGACGGCGGGGTACGGGGGCGACGAACGCCGGCAGCAACCCGATCAGCACCGCCAGCGCCGGCCACACCGGCAGGGTCGGCGCGACCAGGGGCAGGACCCCGGGCTCCAGCGCCCCGGGGGAGGCGTTCGCGGCACACGCCAGCAGCCCGCCCACGGCCGCGCCCGATCCGGCGATCAGCCAGGACCGCGCCCCGAACCGGTCGGGCCGGTAGCGGGTGCGCACGGTGCGCCGGCCGCCGAGCCGCAGCCCGCCGACGGCGGCGGCGACCCCGGCGGCCAGCAGCGGCAGCCCGTACGTCCCGCCTTCGGCGGCGAGCAGGGCGTACGTGCCGGCGCACACCCCGAGCAGCCCGCCGAGGGTCAGCGCGGTGGTCGTGTGCCGCACGGCGCGCGGCACCTCAGCGGTGCGGCCGTAGCCGCGAGCGTCCATCGACGCCGCCACCGCGATCGAACGCTCCAGAGCGCCCTCCAGCACCGGCAGCCCGATCTGCGTCATCGCCCGCAGCCCGCCCGTGCGCCGGCCGCGCAGCCGACGGGCCGTGCGCAGCCGGGCCACGTCGGCGACCAGGTTCGGCGCGAAGGTCATGGCGACGACGACGGCCACGCCCGCCTCGTACAGGGCTCCTGGCAGCGACTTCAGCAGCCGGGCCGGGTTCGCGAGCGCGTTCGCCGCGCCCACGCAGATCAGCAGCGTCGCCAGCTTCGCGCCCTGGTAGAGCGCGAACACCAACTGTTCCGCGTACACCCGACCGCCGATCCGGATGCCCTTCGCCCACTCCGGCAGCGGCACTTCCGGCAGCGTCACCAGCAGGTGCGTCCCGGGGATCGGGGCGCCGAGGAGGACGGAGAACAGCACCCTGATCGCCAGCACCAGCAGGCCCAGCTTGAGGAAGGCGACGTACGCGCGGGCCCAGGGGGCGTCGGTGCGGCGGGCCGCGACGACGTAGCCGGCGACGGCGACGATCAGCCCGAGGAGCCACGGGTTGGTGGTGCGGGACGCGGCGGCGGCCAGCCCGACGGCCCACAGCCACCAGGCGCCCGGGTGCACCGCGTTGGAACGGTTCGCCTCGGGCGCCCGCCACCGAACCCAGGCGGACGGGGCCGGGGCCGGGGGAGCGGCGTCGGTGGCGGGGAGGGGGCGGGCGGCCATCAGGGGCGTCGGCGGCGGATCTGCCAGAACGTGGCGGCGCCCAGGACGAGGAAGACCGCGAGGCCGGCGACGGTGCCGAGCGACGGCCCGCCGTCGGAGCCCTCCTGCGTCTTCCCGGCGCTCGCCGGCTCCTCCTTGGCGTCCTGCCCGGTCTCGTTCTCGGTGTCCTTCTTGGTGTTCGAGACCTGCTCGCCGCAGCCCTTCGCGGGGTAGCCGGAGATCGCGCAGAGCAGCGCGTTCCCGTCGTACCGCAGCGGCTTCGCCACCTGGGCCAGGGCCTCCGCGGTCGTCGCGTCACCGGCGACCCGGGCGCAGGCGGTGCGCTGGGCCGGCGGAGTCTCGCCGGAGGGGGCGTCCGTCGTCGTCCCGGGGTCGATGACCAGGGCGACGCGTTTCTTCCCGGCCTCCGCGGGCGTGCTGCCGCAGACCGCGGCGAAGTCGGGTGCGGGGCGCGGCTGCGTCGCGTCGGCCGAGTCCTGGCTGACCGCGAAGCGGAAGCCGTGGACCGCGCCGTCGGCGGGGCGGGCGGTGGCCGGGCCCTCGGTGGCGTACGTCCACGTCGCACCGTCGGCCTGCCAGAAGGACCAGTAGCGGTAGCCGGCCGCCTGCGCGGGGGCGGCGCCGGCGAGCACGACCAGCAGCGCGGCGCCGAACAGCGCGAGGACGGCGGTGAAGGCGGCGGCGAGGGGCCGGGTTCGGGTGCGGGTCACGACTGGGACTTGCGTCGGCCGCTGAACAGGATGCCCGCGCCGACGCTCGCCGCGAAGAAGGCACCGACGATCCACCACGTGCCGGCCCCGCCGTCCTTCTCGTCCTTCTTCTCGTCCTGCTTCTTCGACGCGTCGGAGTCGGCGCTCTGCGGGGCCGGGCCGGTCGCGTTCAGCCCGGCCACCAGGTCGGTGCCGCCGAAGTCCTTCGAGTCCGCGCCGGTGGCGTGCGCGGCGAGGATCAGCTGTGCGTACGCGGCAGGTCCGGACTCCTTGGCCCAGGCCGGTGCGTTCTTCTGCAGCCAGGTCAGGGAGTTCTTCGCCGGCTCGGCCAGGCCCTGGGCGGAGAGCGCGACGACCGCGTCCGCGGTGTTGCCGAAGTCCGGCTTCGGGGCGGTGTCCTCGGCGCCCGGCATCGGCGGGGCGAGCAGGTGCCCGGTCTTGGCGAGCGCGCCCGCGAGGTACGCGGCGCCGTTGTGGGCCGCGCCCTTCAGGTCCGTGGCCTTCGCGCAGGTCGTGGCCCCGGCGTGGGCGGCGCCCGGCTTGGTCACCAGGCCCTTGCCCTGGGCGGCGAGCACGGCGGCGGCGGTCGAGTCGGCGACGACGCCGGGCTGCCCCGGCTGGTAGACGAACGCGCCGCCGTCCTTGCCGCCGCAGGGCTGCGCGAACGTCAGCAGGGCGTCGTACGGCGACTTGCCGCCCTTCGACCGCACGGACTGCGGCTGCTCACCGGCCGCGGCCAGGGCACCGATCACCACCGAGGTGGAGTTCGCGTCGCTGGCGCCGCCCGGGTTGTAGCTCCAGCCGCCGTCCTCGTTCTGCACGGACTTCAGCCAGCCCACCGCCTTGGTCACCGTCTTGTCCTGGCCGCCGGTGGCGGTCAGGGCCTGGACGGCGGCGGCGGTCGCGTTCGAGTCCCGGGGCAGCTTGGCGGCGCAGTCGGCGGAGACGTCCGCGCGGTACGCGGAGAACGCGCCGTCCGCGCACTGCTGGCCCGTCAGCCAGTCCACCGCCTTCGCGGCCGGCTTCAGCCCCGCGGCGTCCTGCGCCAGCAGCGCCAGCGACTGCCGCCAGACGCCGTCGTACGCCGGGTCGGCGGTGCCGAAGAGCCCCGAGGGCAGCGGGGCGGGGGAGGGGGACGCGGCCGGCGCGGTCGCCGGGGCGGCGTGCGCCGCGGGGGCGCCGAGCAGGGCGGCGGCGCCGAGCGCCGCGGAGAGGGCGAGCGCGGTGGTGCCGCGGCGAACGGTGGTCATGACGGGTGCTGCCTCTTCCCTGCGGGTTCCCTGCGGGGCGCTCGTGGGGTGCGGGGCAGGGGCGCGGATACGGCGACGCACCGGGCTCCGGCCCGCTTTCCTCGACGGCGCCGACCGCCGGCGGGGTGCCGACGGCTTGAGCGGTCACGGCCGCGTACGGGGCGTTCCGGCTGCGCCCCGGACGGCCGGGGCTCACGGTTGCGGGTCAGCGCCGGATTTCCACCGGCTTCCCCCCGTACGGGCGTGATACGACCCACCTACCTTACCGACGCCCCGCGGACGCCCTTGCCGCGCCCCTGCGGCGCCGGGGCCGGGTCGGGTGGCGGTGCGATGGCCTGCGCTGGTCAGCGCGACGGGTCTGCGTCTGGGTTTGTGTTTGCGTAACGGGCGACGATCTCGGCGGCACGGTCGCGCAGCCGGGCGCGCAACGACTGCGGGGCCAGGACCTCCGCGTCCGTGCCGAGCTGCCAGAGCGCCCATTCCGCGTGACGCGCGTCCTGGAAGGTCACCTCCAGCCGCAGCCAGCCGCCCGCGCCCGGCTCCTCCTCTGGTGCTTCGGACTCCTCCGGTGCCTCGGAATCCTCCGGCTCTTCCGCGCGTACGGCCAGCGCGCTGTCCACCAGCTCCTCCCGCCGCGCCGGGGCCACCCGCACCAGCGCGGTGACGTGGTCGCTGCCGGAGAGGAACTGCGCGGAGCGCTCCCGCCAGATCCGGTCCAGGTCGACCCGGCCCGGTCGTACCGCCGCCTCGGACAGCCCTTCGGCGGCCAGCACCCGCGACAGCCGGTAGGTGCGGTCCGCGCCGGACCTCGTGGCCAGCAGATAGCCCTGCCCGCGCACGGTGACCAGACCGATCGGGTCCACCGTGCGCCACCGCGGCGACCCGCCCGCCGCCGCGTAGTGGATGCGCAGCTTGCGCCCGGCGAGCACCGCGCGCCGCACCTCGACCATCGCGGCGCCGGGCACCTCGTCGGCAACCAGCCGGCGGGAGAGCAGATCGCTCTCCGGCTCGACGAGAAGGCGCTGCGCCGCGTCGCTCGCGGTGACCCGGTGCCCCTCGGGCAGCGCGTCGACCACCTTCCGCATGGCCGACGCGAGCGCCGAGCCGAGCCCGAACACCTGCTCACCGCGGCCCGACGCGGCGGCCAGCAGCGCCAGGGCCTCGTCGTGGTTCAGCCCGGTGAGCTCGGTCCGGAACCCGGGCAGGAGCGCGAAGCCGCCGTGCCGTCCCCGTTCCGCGTACACCGGGACCCCGGCCGCGGACAGCGCCTCGATGTCCCGCAGCACGGTCCGGGTGGACACCTCCAGCTCGCGCGCGAGCACGTCCGCGGTCAGCCGACCGCGCTGACGCAGCAGGAGCACCAGCGAGACCAGCCGATCGGCGCGCATGCGGGCACCGTACCGAATACATGACGAAGGGTGTCGTGTTTTGCCGGGAGGCTCGTGTGCGTACCCGAAGGCATCGAACGAATCGAGCTGTTGTGGCAATGGAACGAACCGCGGTCAACCCGGTGGCGTGGTCGACGGCGTTGGGCTTCAACCAGGGCGAGGTCGTCTCCGGCCACACCCGGACCCTGTACGTGTCGGGCCAGACCGCGACGGACGCGGCCGGCGAGCCCCAACACGACGGCGACATGGCGGCGCAGCTGTCCCTGAGCGTCGACAACGTCGAGGCCGTGCTCGCCGGGGCGGACATGTCCCTGGCGAACGTCGTCCGCCTCAACGTCTACACGACGGACGTCGACCTCCTCTTCCCGCACTACGGGGTCCTGGTGTCCCGCCTCGCCGCGGCGGGTGTGGCGCCGGCGACCACGATGCTCGGCGTGACCCGGCTGGCCGTCCCCGGCCAGCTGGTCGAACTGGAGGCAACCGCGGTCGCGTAGCCCCTCCACGCTCCCTGCGGTGCGGCGTGCCGCGGTGCCGCCGTGGCGTGTGTGCGGCGATGGCGTCTGCGGCCCGTCTGTGCCTTGTCGCGCAGTTCCCCGCGCCCCTGATTCGCTTCCCCCGTCATCCGTCTGCGGGCTGAGGGCAGGGTGTTTGGGGGCTGGGGGTACCACCACGCCCTTCGGGCGTAGGGGGCGGAACTGCGCGATCAGCCCACCACCGGGCCGCGGTGGCCAATGGGCCCGCAGAGGCGCGGCGGTGGCGTCGAGGGGCGCGGGTGGCGCGGGGGCTCACAGTGCGACGTAGCGCGTTGGTGCGGGGCCCAGGGGGGCTGCTTCGCCCCGGGTCACCAGGCGTCGCAGGTGGGACTCCGCCTCCGAGACCGCGATCGTGCGCGACGCATGCGGGATCTCCGCCCACGGACGGTTCCACTCCATCCGCTCCGCCGCCTCCCACGGCGTCCGCGCCACCGTCAGCAGCGCCAACAGATGGCGCAGCCGCTGCTCGTGGTGGGCCAGCAGCTCCCGCACCCGCGCGCCCGCCGTGGTGAAGGCGTGTTGGTGCGCGGGCAGCACCTCGGCCGGGGCCAGCTTCCCGACGCGCTCCAGCGAGGCGAGGTAGTCGCCGAGCGGGTCGAGCGCGGAGCCGTCGCCGTCGCCCGCGTCGGGGTCCTCGTACAGCCCGATGTGCGGCGTGATGCCCGGCAGCAGGTGATCCCCGGAGAACAGCCGCCCGCGGCCCGGCAGGTTCGCCGGGTGGGCCTCCTCCAGGTGGAGGCAGACGTGCCCGGGCGTGTGCCCCGGCGTCCAGATCGCGCGCAGCCGGCGGCCGGCCAGCGGCAGCAGCTCGTCCGGCACGATCTCCCGGTCCGGCAGCGCCGCCCCCAGGCCCGGCAGCGTGCGCGTCCGGCCCGCGGCCCGCGCCGCCCGCAGGGGTGCGGTGTGCTCCGCGGGCGCACCGGCGCGTTCGAGCTTGTCGGCGAGGTAGCCGAGCCAGTCCGCCGGCTCGGAGCTGCGCGAGCGGCGGACGACCGCCGTGTCCGCGGGGTGCATCGCGATCCACGCGCCGGACGCCTCCCGCACCCGGCCGGACAGCCCGTGGTGGTCCGGGTGGTGGTGGGTGATCACGACGCCGTGGACGTCGGCGACGGCGACGCCCACGGCGCCCAGGCCGGTCACGAGCGCGGCCCAGGACGCGGGGTCGTCCCAACCGGTGTCGACGAGTACGGGGCCGCGGTCGGTGTCGACGAGGTGGACGAGGGTGTGGCCGAGGGGGTTGTCGGGGATGGGGACTTCGACGGACCAGACGCCCCCGCCGTGGTCGATCACCTGTGACATGCCACGCCCCCTCGGCTCGCCGCCGCCGCACGCGAACGGCGCCGCGCGGGATGGATCAGCCGTCACTATAGAGCGAGAACTGACGGAACGTCAGATGCTGTCGGCGATCCGTCCTGGCTCGGCGTCCTTGCTCAGCCGGGCTCCGCCAACAGCTCGGCGACCTCCTCCGCGGTCCAGGGCGCCGCCCCCGGCGCGCCCGCCAAGTAGCGGGCGACGGCCGTCGCGTCCCAGGCGTCCGCGGTGCGCAGACCGAGCGCCAGGTGTCTGAGATAGGCCGCGGACGGACTCACCGTGGGCACATCCCCCAGGTGCCACGGCGCCGTGAACGTCAGTACGGGCAGTCCCGCGACGTACCCCGGGTGCACCAGCGTCTCGTAACGCCCGGGTCCGGTCGCCACCCGCCCGAGGGCGATCGCCGCGCCCAGGTCCAACTCGGGGCCGCTGCCCGGCGTCCGGTACATCTCCTGCGCGGCGATGTCGTCGAACTGCTCGGCCGTGACCAGGTGTGCGTGCGCCCAGGTGGTGCCCGGGGCGTCGGGATCATGGAAGGCCCGGCCGCCGGACCAGAGCTCCGACCAGGTCGCGAAGTACAGGGCGCCGGGCAGTTCGAGGGGGACGGACGCCCGGGGCGGCGTGCGGTCCCGACACCCCGGGTGCCCGCGCGCCGCGCCCGGCGGACGGCCTCCGGCGATGTAGTGGTGCAGCCGCTGCGGGTCGGTGTTCGATCCGTACGACGCGTACCAGACCAGGCGGGGGCGTGTGGTGGTGGAGCGGTCCGCGACCATGGGGATGGGGACAGGACGCTCAGGGGTGGCCAACTCACCTTCTTCCGCCGGCCGGCGCAGCCTCCGCGTCCATCAGGGGCGTCCGTCAGAAGCTGTGCCCGCACTGGTGGGCTCCGTCGTGCCCCAGCACCAGCATGCACGTGGTGTTGTCCTGCGGGCACACCATCCGGCACTTCGGCACCGGAGGCGGCTTCGGTATGGGTACGTCGGAGGCGCTGGCCTGCGACCAGGCGTCCTGGAAGGCGCACACGTGGTCACCGTCGTGCCCCAGCAAGAGCGTGCAGGGGCTCGACTGCTGTCGCTCCGAGCTGCAGGTGGGACACGGTCCGAGGTTGCACGGGACCTGTGCCGGCGCTCCGCCGGGCAGGCCCCCGTCGAGGTTTTCGTCGCTCACGGCCCCTCCTCGCAATCATGAGGGTGCACCGCCATCTTCCGTCGCCCGCAAGGTCCGCGCAATCGGAACCCGCGCCGGTGCGCTCCGCGTCGGCACGGACCGCGGCGGCACCGGAGCCGACCGCATCCGCAGTGGAAACCCGCTGGTGAGAGCGGATTCGGTACCGGCTCTGGCGTACTCCAACTAGAACTGGTATCAGTTCTGAGGTAGCGTCAGATACCGCCCAGCGCCACAGGAGGCAGCGGCCATGACCGAGCTCGTGGAACACCGGAAGCTCTTCATCGGCGGTGAGTGGACCGACCCCGCGGGCACCGAAGCGATCGAGGTCGTCTCCCCCCACACCGAGCAGGTCATCGGGCGCGTCCCGCACGCCTCGCGCGCGGACGTGGACCGCGCCGTGGCCGCCGCCCGCCGGGCCTTCGACGAGGGGCCCTGGCCCCGGATGACCCTGGCGGAGCGGATCGAGGTCGTCGCCCGGATCAAGGACGCGGTTGCCGCGCGCCACGACGAGTTGGCCCGGCTGATCAGCTCCCAGAACGGTTCCCCGTACTCGTGGAGCGTGTTCGCGCAGGCGCTCGGCGCGATGATGACGTGGGACTCGGCGATCGCGGTCGCCCGGGACTTCGAGCACGAGGAGCCGCGCGCGGGCGCGTTGGGGCCCATCCTCGTACGGCGCGAGCCGGTCGGGGTCGTCGCCGCCGTGGTGCCGTGGAACGTCCCCCAGTTCACCACCGCGGCCAAGCTCGGCCCCGCCCTGCTCGCCGGCTGCACCGTGGTGCTCAAGCCGTCGCCCGAGACGCCGCTGGACGCGTACGTCCTGGCCGAGATGGCGCAGCAGGCCGGGCTGCCGGAAGGCGTGCTGTCGATCCTGCCGGCGGACCGGGAGGTCAGCGAGTACCTGGTGGGCCACCCCGACGTGGACAAGGTGTCCTTCACGGGCTCGGTCGCGGCCGGCAAGCGCGTCATGGAGGTCGCCGCCCGCAACCTGACCCGCGTCACCCTCGAACTCGGCGGGAAGTCGGCCGCGGTGATCCTGCCGGACGCCGACCTGGAGTCCACCATCGCCGGCATCGTCCCGGCCGCGTGGATGAACAACGGGCAGGCGTGCGTGGCCCAGACGCGGGTGCTCGCGCCGCGCAGCCGCTACGACGAGGTCGCCGACGCGCTGGCCGCAGCCGCCGCCGCGCTGGTGGTGGGGGACCCGCTCGACGCCGCCACCCAGGTCGGCCCGCTGGTGGCCGAGCGCCAGCAGCGGCGCTCGTTCGACTACGTGCGCAGCGGCCGGGAGGAGGGCGCCAAGGTCCTCTTCGGCGGCGGTCGCCCCGCGGGCCTGGAGCGGGGCTGGTACGTGGAGCCCACCCTGCTCGGCGACGTCGACAACTCCATGCGGGTGGCCCGCGAGGAGATCTTCGGACCGGTGGTCTGTCTGCTGCCCTACGGGGACGAGGACGAGGCGGAGAAGATCGCCAACGACTCCGACTACGGGCTCAGCGGCAGCGTGTGGACGGCGGACGTGGAGCGCGGCATCGACTTCGCGCGGCGGGTGCGGACGGGCACGTACAACGTCAACACCTTCAGCCTGGACATGTACGGACCCTTCGGCGGCTACAAGAACTCCGGCATCGGGCGCGAGTTCGGTCCTGAGGGGTACGCCGCGTACCTGGAGCACAAGATGATCCACCTGCCGGCGGGGCACGGGGGCGAGGGCTGATGGGCGACCGCTGGCACGTCGAGGTCGACCGGGGCGTGTGCATCGGCTCCGGGATGTGCGCGGGCCTGGCGCCCGACGGCTTCGTGCTCGACTCGGCCCGGCAGTCGCACCCCAAGGACTCGGAGACGGACGCGAGCGAGCCGGTGTTGGCGGCGGCGGAGGGCTGTCCGGTGGAGGCGATCGCGATCACCCTGCTGGGCAGCGGCGAGCCGGTCTTCCCGCCGGAGGAGTGAGAGCGCAGTGAGGAGAGCGAGCCCAGGTCGTGTCCGCAAAGTCCCGCGAGGTCCCGTGCGGCAGTGCCGCGCCTTGGCTGGCGCGGTTTCGCCGTGCGGCGTGCTGCGGTGTGGCGTCTGCGGCCGTTCGCGCAGTTCCGCCCCCTACGCCCAGAGGGCGTGGGGGGACCCCAGCGCCCCTACTCGCTTCCCCCGTCATTCGCCTGCGGGCTGGAGGTGGAGGTGTTTAGGGGCGCGAGGAACTGCGCGACAAGCCCACCACCAGCCGGGGGAGACCAACGCTCCCGCAGGGAAACGCCGGCTACGTCCAGAGACGCAGGAACGTGCGCGGGACCTTGAAGACACCCCCTAGTGCGCCCAGCCGGCTCGGCGAGTGCGCCGCGGAGACGTCGAAGCCGGTGGGCGGGGCTCCTGTACGGCGGGTGTCACAGGCGTCGCGTCCTGCGCGCGGGCTCCGCGCCCACGCCTCCCGGGTCGTCCACCACGTCGATCAGTCGGCACACCGTCTCGATGTCGATCTTCACCTGGGCGATCGACGCCCGCCCCGACAGCCAGGTGATCAGCGCCGAGTGCCAGGTGTGCTCGATCACCCGCACCGCCGACAGCTGCTCGGGCGTGGGGTCTTCGAGCCCCATCGCGTCCAGGATGATCGCCGTCGTCTGCCGGGACACCGTGTCCACCTCGGGGCTGACGCTGCGGTCCGCGAAGGTCAGCGCCCGCACCATCGCGTCCGCGAGGTGCGGCTCCCGCTGGAGCGCGCGGAAGGCCCGCATCAGCGTCTCGGCCACCCGCTCGGCGGCGTCCGCCCCGCCCGGGGGGCGCTTGCGCAGGGTCGCGTGCAGGTGCTGGAGCTGGTCCTGCATGGTGGCGACGAGCAGATGGATCTTGGAGGGGAAGTAGCGGTACAGGGTGCCGAGGGCGACCTCGGCGGCCTCGGCGACCTCCCGCATCTGCACCGCGTCGAAGCCGCCGCGGCCGGCGAGTTGCGCACTGGCGTGCAGGATGCGGCGGCGGCGGGCCTCCTGGCGCTCCGTCAGGGGCGGTGCGCCCGGGACCTGACCGGGGCGCCGCGCCGGATCGGGACGCCCGGCCCCCGCGCCCGCCCGTGCCCCCGCACCCGCTCGCGCACCGGGTCCGGACCGCGCGCCGGACCGTGCACCGGGCTGTGTTCCAGACCGTGCGCCGGGCTGTGCTTCGGAACGCGCACCGGATCGCGCATCGGATCGCGCTCCGGACTGCGCTCCGGACTGCGCTCCGGACGCCTGCCGTGCCGGCTGGGCTTCGGCTGTCATAGTCCCCGTCGTCCCCGTTCCTGTCCGTCCCCCGTGGTGGCGCGAATCACCTGATCCGGCCGTCACACCGGAGCTACCTGCGGGTAGATTCGAAGCTCCTTGAGCCACCAAGTCTGAAACTTGTTCTAGATTAGCGCGAGCGGTTACGCTCCGGCGAAACGTATGGGGAGAAGGGGGCCGTGAGTGACCGCTGAGGCCATCGAAGCCGGTCCCCGTGACCCCGAGCCCCGGCCGCAGGGCACCGGACCGGTCACCCCCGCGGCAGCCGCGCCCGTCGAAGCCGGCGCCCCGGACCGGCCGTTGCGCATCGCGCTCCTCACGTACAAGGGCAACCCCTTCTGCGGCGGCCAGGGCGTGTACGTACGCCACCTCTCGCGCGAACTCGCCCGCCTGGGCCACCAGGTCGAGGTGATCGGCGCCCAGCCCTACCCCGTGCTCGACGACGGCGTCCCCCTCACCGAGCTGCCCAGCCTCGACCTCTACCGCAGCCCGGACCCCTTCCGGACCCCGCGCCGCGAGGAGTACCGCGACTGGGTCGACGCCCTCGAAGTCGCCACCATGTGGACCGGCGGCTTCCCCGAGCCGCTGACCTTCTCCCTGCGCGCCCGGCGCCATCTGCGCGCCCGCCGCGGCGAGTTCGACGTCGTGCACGACAACCAGACCCTCGGGTACGGGCTCTTGGGTGACGTCGGCGCGCCCCTGGTCACCACCGTCCACCACCCCATCACCGTCGACCGGCGCCTGGACCTGGCGGCGGCGGACGGCTGGCAGCGGCGCCACTCCGTACGCCGCTGGTACGGCTTCACCCGGATGCAGCGGCGGGTGGCCCGCCGCCTCCCGTCCGTGCTCACCGTCTCCGGCTCCTCCCGCCAGGAGATCGTGGACGACCTCGGCGTGCGCCCCGACCGCATCCACGTCGTCCACATCGGCGCCGACACCGGACTCTTCGCGCCCGACCCCGCAGTCCCCGAGGTCCCCGGCCGTATCGTCACCACCTCCAGCGCCGACGTCCCGCTCAAGGGCCTCATCCACCTGGTGGAGGCGCTCGCCAAGCTCCGCACCGAGCACCCCGGCGCCCATCTCGTCGTCGTCGGCAAGCGCGCCGAGGACGGCCCCGTCGCCCGGGCGATCGAACGGTACGGGCTGGGCGGCGCGGTCGAGTTCGTCAAGGGCATCTCCGACGCGGAACTGGTCGACCTGGTGCGCGGCGCGCAGATCGCCTGCGTGCCGTCGCTTTACGAGGGGTTCTCGCTGCCCGCGGCGGAGGCGATGGCCACCGGGACGCCGCTGGTCGCCACCACCGGCGGGGCCATCCCCGAAGTCGCAGGACCCGACGGCGAGACGTGCCTCGCGGTCCCGCCCGGGGACGCGGGCGCGCTCGCCGCGGCGCTCGGACGGCTTCTCGACGATCCTGACCTGCGGGCCCGGTTGGGCGAGGCGGGCCGGCAACGCGTGCTGGAACGATTCACCTGGGCCCGGGCCGCGCAGGGGACGGCGGAGCTGTACTACGCGGCGGTCGCCCGGGCGGCGAAGCGGTGACGACCGAGGCGCCCAGGGCGACCGCCCGAACGGAACCGGTGTCCGCCCGATCGCCCCTGTGACGACGCCGACGACGCCGACGACACAGACGACACAGACGACGCCGACGACACAGACAACGCAGACAACGCAGACAACGCAGGCGACGGAGGCGACCCGGTGACGACCTTCCCGTCCACCCCGAACCACCCCCACCGTGAAAGCAGGAACGCGTGCTGACCGTCGACTTCTCCCGCTTCCCGCTCGCCGCGGGCGACCGCGTCCTGGACCTGGGCTGCGGCGCCGGCCGGCACGCCTTCGAGTGCTACCGGCGCGGCGCCCGGGTCGTCGCGCTCGACCGCAACGGCGAGGAGATCCGCGAGGTCGCCAAGTGGTTCGCCGCGATGAAGGAGGCCGGCGAGGCCCCCGAGGGCGCCACCGCCACCGCGCTGGAGGGCGACGCGCTCAACCTCCCCTTCCCCGACGAGTCCTTCGACGTCGTCATCATCTCCGAGGTGATGGAGCACATCCCTGACGACAAGGGCGTGCTCGCCGAGATGGTGCGGGTGCTCAAGCCGGGCGGTCGCATCGCGGTCACCGTCCCCCGGTACGGCCCCGAGAAGGTCTGCTGGACGCTCAGCGACGCGTACCACGAGGTCGAGGGCGGACACATCCGCATCTACAAGGCCGACGAGCTGCTGGCGAAGCTGGCGGAGGCCGGCCTCGTCCCGTACGGCACCCACCACGCCCACGGCCTGCACAGCCCCTACTGGTGGCTCAAGTGCGCCTTCGGCGTCGACAACGACCGGGCCCTGCCGGTCCGCGCGTACCACAAACTGCTCGTCTGGGACATCATGAAGAAGCCGCTGGCCACGCGCCTCGCCGAGCAGGCGCTGAACCCGGTCATCGGCAAGAGCTTCGTGGCGTACGCGACCAAGCCCCAGCTGTCCCGGACGCAGCCGTGACCACCCCGCGCACCGAACGCCTGGTCCTGCCGGGCGTGCTCACCGAGGCCGAGGCGGCGCAGACCGTCGCCGGGATACGCGCCGAGCAGCGCGCGGACGGCGCCATCCCGTGGTTCCGCGGCCACCACCTCGACCCCTGGGACCACACCGAGGCCGCGATGGCGCTGGACGCGGCCGGTGAACACGGGGCCGCGGCCCGGGCGTACGACTGGCTGCGCACCCACCAGCGGGTCGACGGCTCCTGGTACGCCGCGTACGACGACGGCGACGCCGACCGCCCCACGGACCGCGGCGCCGAGACGAACTTCACCGCGTACGTCGCCGTCGGCGTCTGGCACCACTACCTGGCCACCGGCGACGAGTCCTTCCTCGACCGGATGTGGCCCGTGGTGCGCGCCGCGATCGCCTTCGTGCTGGAACTGCAACAGCCGGGCGGCCAGATCGGCTGGAAGCGGGAGCCCGACGGCACCCCCGTCACCGACGCCCTGCTCACCGGCTCCTCCTCGATCCACCAGGCCCTGCGCTGCGCCCTGGCGATCGCGGCGGAGCGCGATGAGCCCCAGCCCGACTGGGAACTCGCCACCGGCGCCCTCGCCCACGCGATACGCCACCACCCCGAACGCTTCCTCGACAAGTCCCGCTACTCCATGGACTGGTACTACCCCGTCCTCGCCGGCGCGGTCACGGGCGCGGCGGCGAAGGCGCGCATCGCCGAACGCTGGGACGACTTCGTGGTCCCCGGCCTCGGGGTGCGCTGCGTCTCGCCGAACCCGTGGGTGACGGGCGGCGAGAGCTGCGAGTTGGCCCTCGCGCTGTGGGCCGCGGGGGAGTCCGACCGCGCGCTCGACGTCCTCAAGTCCATCACCCATCTGCGCGCCGACGGCGGCATGTACTGGACGGGCTACGTCTTCGACGACGACGCGATCTGGCCGCGCGAACGCACGACGTGGACGGCGGGCTCCCTGCTGCTGGCGGTCGCGGCGCTCGGCGGCGACGAGCCGACGTGCACGGTCTTCGCGCCCGACCGCCTCCCGACGGGCCTGCCGCCGGACTGCTGCGGCGTCCGGTAGCCGGGGCCGGGACGCTGCGCTGTGCGCGTTGCGTTGTGCGGGCTGACATCCGCGCCGTAGCCCTGCGGGCCGTCTGGTCTCCACAGGTCCGCTGTGGTTGTTCGCGCAGTTCCGCCCCCTCGGCCCCAGAGGGCCTGGGGGACCCCCAGCGCCCCTAAAAACCTCCGCCTCCAGCCCGCAGGCAAGTGCCGGGGCAGCGAATCAGGGGCGCGGGGAACTGCGCGAGCAACCACGATGTGCCCGCAGGGACCAGACGGCCCGAAGGGCTACGGCGAGGGAGCCCAGGGGCGCTGGGGTGCCCCCGTGGCCCACGGCACAGGGGGCGGAACTACGTGAGCAAGGCCCACCGGGGCGCGGCGGGCACCTCCCCCGACTCCCCGACCCCTACAAGACCAACTCCGCCAGCACCCTCAGCGTCTGCTCGTCCGGGGACGTGATGAGGAGGTCCGTCACGGGGCCCCGGCGCCAGGCGTGGAGGCGGTCGGCTATGCGGGACCTCGGACCGACGAGGGAGATCTCGTCGGCGAAGGCGTCCGGGACCGCCCGCACCGCCTCCTCGCGGCGGCCCTCCGCGAAGAGCGCCTGCACGCGCCGAGCCTCCGCCTCGTACCCCATGCGGGCCATCAAGTCCGCGTGGAAGTTGCGGGTGGCGTGCCCCATGCCGCCGACGTAGAAGCCGAGCATCGCCTTCACCGGACGCAACCCCTCCGCGACGTCGTCGCAGACGTGGGCGCGCACCAGCGGTGCGACCACGAAGCCCGCCGGGCCTACGGGGAGTTCGGCGAGTGCCGCCGCGTACGCGTCGTCCCGCAGCGGCGACCAGTACAACGGCAGCCAGCCGTCCGCGATCCGCATCGTCTGCGCCACGTTCTTCGGCCCCTCAGCGCCGAGGAGCACCGGCAGGTCCGAACGGAGCGGGTGCGTGATGGGCTTGAGGGGGCGGCCGAGGCCCGTGCCGTCGGCGCCGTCGTACGGCAGGGCGTGGAAGCGTCCGTCGAGCGCGACCGGTGCCCGGCGCCGCAGCACCTGGCGGACGACGTCGACGTACTCCCGCGTCGCCGCCAGCGGACTCGCGGGGAAGGGGCGGCCGTACCAACCCTCCACCACCTGGGGGCCGGACAGTCCGAGGCCCAGCATCATCCGGCCGCCGGAGAGGTGGTCGAGGGTGAGCGCGTGCATCGCCGTCGCGGTCGGGGTGCGCGCGGACATCTGGGCGATCGCGGTGCCCAACCGGATCCGCGAGGTGTGCGCGGCGATCCAGGTCAGCGGGGTGAAGGCGTCGGAGCCCCAGGCTTCCGACGTCCACACCGAGTCGTAGCCCAGCCGCTCCGCCTCCTGGGCCAGCGCCAGGTGGGACGGGTCGGGGCCGCGGCCCCAATAGCCGAGGGCGAGTCCCAGTCGCACGGTCGCACCACCCGTCCCTTCCGACGTACGCACGGTCCGCCGAGGGCCCGCAGTAAATCTGACGAGGCGTCAGGATAGGGCAGCGGCCCCCCACCCGGAAGGGGTGGAGGGCCGCAGCGGAAGCGGACCGGCGGTCGACGGATCAGCCGCGCTGGATGCCCGAGGTGTCCTGGAGGACGCCCCTGCGGCCGTCCTGCGTCTGCGCGACCAGGCTCTGGCCGCGCTGCTCGACCGCCAGGTACCAGGTGCCCGGGGCGAGTTCGGCGATCGGGGTCGGCGAGCCGTCCTCCCCGTACAGCGGACGCGCCACCGGCACCGCGAACCAGAACGGCGCGAACTCCGGCGCGCCACCGGCCGCCGGGGCTCCGCCGGCCTGCGGCGCCACGGCCGGGCCGGGCTGCGCCGGCTGCGGACCGCCGAACGACGGCGGCCCGGCCTGCTGTGCACCGAACGGGGGCTGCTGGGCGCCCGGGTAGCCGTAGCCGCCCTGCGGCTGGCCGCCGTACGGGGTCGCCGGCGCGGCCGGTCGCGGCGCACCGAGCAGCGGAGCCTTGAACGCGGGCACGACCTGGCCGCAGATCGCGCCGGCGGCGAGCACCAGCGTGGCGATGAAGCCGAGGATCAGGCCCGTACCGGCGTCCGGGCTGAACTCGCCCATTTCCAGCGAGCCCGCCGGGTCGAAGATCATGCCGAGCCCGGTCCACGCGGCGAAGACCGTCGCGATGACGCCGATGTGGCCCAACTCGATCCCGAGGACCCGGGGCGCGCGGGGGAGCACGTGCGACAGCACGATCAGCAGGGCGCCGATGATGCCCGCGAGATAGACCCCGAGGAGCAGGGACCCGTTGTCCCAGGCGGTCGGCACGTCGTCACAGCCGCTGCCGGTGCAGTCGAACGTGTCGAGGAACGAGGCGATGAACAGCACCACCGCTGCTCCGATCACCACGCTATCGCCTCTAGTGAGGGAGCGGATGTTCACGTATGAATCCTTCGTCGGTTGTCTCGGGTCGTCTCATCGGGGGTGGTAGCCGCCGCCGGGGTGCGGCAGTGTGTGCGGCGGGGAGTTCGGGGGTGACTCCCCGTCGTAGGAGTGAATCTATCGTCTGACCGTTCGTGTCGTCTGCCGGGTGCGCTCAGTCACCCCCGGCGCACGGGGGAAATGGACCCGATGGAAACCTGATCGGAATCAGATCGGGATCTTGTTCCGGGGGATTCGTCGGGAATCACCGTGCCGGGCGGCCTTCGGACGCCTGTTCGTGAATCGACGGGGACGGGAGCGCGCGGCACCGGGAAACGGGCGGGCGGGCGCCGAGAATCGTGCGCGGCGTCGGGAAACGGGCGGGAGGTCGGGAAACGTGCGGGGCACCGGGAATCGTGCGCGGGCCCGGGAAACGCGGACCGTCAGCTATTGCGGGCCGTCAGGTACGCGCGCAGCCCGTCGGCCAATCCGCGCGCCGCTTTCTGCCGCCAGTCGGCGTTCTTGAGCAGCGCGGCGTCCTGCGGGTCCTGCATATTGCCGCACTCGACGAAGACCTTCGGCACGGTGGAGAGATTGAGGCCCCCCAGGTCGGTGCGCACGTCCAGTCCGGTGCCGGCGCCGATGTAGTTGGCGCGGGCGCTGCCGGTCGCCGCCGCGAAGCCGTCGGCGATGCGCCCGCCCAGATCGCGCGAGGGGGCGACGATCGGGGCGGTGTCGGCGGAGCCCGCCTTGACCGGGCCCGGCAGGATCACGTGGAATCCGCGGTTGCCCTTCGCCGAACCGTCGGCGTGCACGGAAATGACCGCGTCCGCCTTCGCGTTGTTCCCGATCCGCGCCCGTTCGTCGATACACGGGCCGAACGCGCGATCGGCGTCGTGGGTGAAGGTGACCTCGGCCCCTTCCTTTTCCAGCAGAGTGCGAAGACGTTGTGAAACGTCGCGGGTGAATGCGGCTTCCTTGTAACCGTCCGCGGTGGCCGTACCCGTTGTGTCGCATTCCTTGCGGTTGGTTCCGATGTCGACGAGCTTATTGATCTCTGCGGTGTGCTGGAAGTTACCGGGATTGTGGCCGGGGTCGATCACGATGACCGCGCCCGCGAGGGCGGCGGGCTTGCCGCCGGAGGGCGTGCCGTTGGAAGGCATGCCGTGGGAAGGCGTCCCGCCGGCGGGCTTGTCGTCGGTGACGTCGCCGCGGCCGTGGGCGTCGGAGGCGTGCGCCTGCGGGGTCGTCGGCCGGTCGGCCCGGCCCTCATTCATGTCCTGCCACAGCAGCCAGCCGACGAACGCGGCGGGCGCGAGCGTCGCGACGCACGCGACGAGCACGGCGGTCCGGCGCGCCCGCCGCGGACGCCGTTCGCCCCCGTCCCCGCTGCGGTCGCCGGGCTCGGGGTGCGGGGGCTGCTGCTCGTCGTACGACACGTGCGGAGCCTAATCCGGAGTCGTCACGTTCCCGGCGCGACGCGGCGCAGGACGCGCAGCGAGTCGGTGGCCGACACCTCGACGAAGGCGCCCGAATCCAACGCGCGCCGGTAGATGCGGTACGGCGCCTGGCCGCCGTCGGCCGGGTCGGGGAAGACGTCGTGGATCACCAGCAGGCCGTCCTGCGCCAGGTGCGGCGCCCACCCCTCGTAGTCGCCCGTCGCGTGCTCGTCCGTGTGGCCGCCGTCTATGAAGACCAGCCCCAGCGGGCTGCCCCACACCCGCGCGACCTGCGGCGAACGCCCGACGACGGCGATGACGTGCTCCTCCAGCCCGGCGCGGTGCAAGGTGCGGCGGAACGTCGGCAGCGTGTCCATCCGGCCGACCTCCGGGTCGACGACGGACGCGTCGTGGTACTCCCACCCCGGCTGCTGCTCCTCGCTGCCCCGGTGGTGGTCCACGGTGACGGCCGTCGTCCCGCTGCGCCGCGCGGCGTCGGCGAGCAGCACCGTGGAGCGCCCGCAGTACGTCCCCACCTCCAGCAACGGCAGCCCCAGCGCCGCGGCTTGCACCGCCGCGGCGTACAGCGCCAGCCCTTCGTCCTTCGGCATGAACCCCTTGGCCGCCTCGAACGCGGCGAGCACGTCGCCTCCGGGGCGCGCCGTCGCGACGGCCGGTGCCTGGTTCATGTCGGGTCCTTCCTGGTGGTGCCCTGTGCGGCCGGCCGCCCGTCCGGCGGCCCGCGTCCCCATGGTGCCCCACGATCCAAGAACGGGCGCGGCCCGACCCCGCTCGCCGAATCTCACCCGCGGCTGACCTTCCGTCAGATTGGAACACGTTCTACTCTGCGCCCCATGGCCATCGGAATCACGCCCGAACACCAGCAGCTGGCCGCCTCCGTCCGCCGCTGGCTCGCCCGCGCCGTCGCGCCCGACGCCGTTCGCAAGCTGCTCGACGTGCCCTCCGCGGGGCTGGGCCGGCCCCCGTACTGGGACGGCGCCGCGGCCCAAGGGCTCCTCGGGCTGCACCTGCCCGAAGCGCACCGCGGCGGTGGCGGCACCCTCCTGGACCTCGTCGTGGTGCTGGAGGAGACCGGACGCGCGCTGCTGCCCGGCCCGTATCCGATGAACGCCCTCGCCGCCGAACTCCTGCTGCGCGACGGCCAGCACGACGACCTGGTCAGCGCACTCGCCACGGGCAGCAGGACCGCGGCCGTCGCCCTCGGGCCCGGCGGCGTCACCGCCGTCCGGGACGCCGACGGCGGCCTCGTCCTCGACGGCACCGCCCCGCCCGTCCTCGCCGGCGCCCAGGCCGACCTCCTGATCCTGGCCGCGACGACGCCGCAGACGGCTGCTGAGGAGCCCGGCAACGCGGGGCGCACCGGTAACGCGGGGCACGCCGGCACCGTTTGGGTGGCCGTGGACGCCGATGCCCTCGCCGTCCGCGTCCACGAGAGCGCCGACCCCACCCGCCCCACCGCCGAGGTCCGCGCCGAACGCGTCCGCGTGCCCGCACACCGGGTCCTAGCCGGGACGTCGGCGGACCCCTGGCTCGTACGCGACCTCGCCGCCGTGCTCCTGGCGGCCGAGTCCTGCGGGGTCGCCGCCCGGGCCCTGGACACCGCTGTCGAACACGCCAAGGTCCGCGAGCAGTTCGGCCGCCCCATCGGAAAGTTCCAGGCGGTCAAGCACCTGTGCGCCGAGATGCTCGTCCGCCTCGAACAGGCCAGGGCGCTCACCTGGGACGCCGCGACCGCCGCCAGCACCCGGCCGCCCGACGCCGCAGCACCCGACGCCGCAGCACCCGCCCCGGAACGCGGCCTCACCGCCGCGCTCGCCGCCGCCACCGCCCTCGACGCCGCGTACACCTGCGCCAAGGACTGCATCCAGATCCTCGGCGGCATCGGCTTCACCTGGGAGCACGACGCCCACCTTCTCCTGCGCCGCGCCGTCGTCGCCCGCCAACTCCTCGGGCCCGGCGACGAACACCGCACGCGCGCCGCCGAACTCGGCGCCGGCGGCGCACGACGGCTGCTGCGCACCGAACTGCCCGCGGAGGCGACCGCGCACAGGGAAGCGGTACGGGACGTCGTGGCCGCCGCACGCGGGCTCGACCCCGCCGCCGCCCGCCGCGCCCTCGCGCCCCACGGGCTCACCGCGCCCCACCTGCCAGCCCCGTACGGCCTGGGCGCCGGCCCCCTCGAACAGCTCGCCGTCCAACGTGAACTCGCGGACGCGGACGTACGCACCGCCGGCATCGGCATCGCGACCTGGGTCGTGCCCTCGCTGCTCCGCCACGGCACCGAGGCCCAGCGGGACCGCTTCGTGCCGCCGACCCTGCGCGGGGACCTGGTGTGGTGCCAGCTCTTCAGCGAACCCGGCGCGGGATCCGACCTCGCAGCCCTGCGCACCCGCGCCGAACGTACCCCGGACGGCGGCTGGCGCATCACCGGCCAGAAGGTGTGGACGAGCGCCGCGCAGCGCGCTGACTACGGCATCCTGCTCGCCCGCACCGACCCCGAAGCACCCAAGCACCGCGGGCTGACCTACTTCGTCGTCGACATGAAGAACACCGCCGGCATCGACGTCCGTCCGCTGAAGGAGATCACCGGGGAGACCCTCTTCAACGAGGTCTGGTTCGACGGCGCGCTGCTGCCGGCGGACGCGGTCGTCGGCGCGGTGGACGACGGCTGGCGGGTCGCCCGCAACACCCTCGGCAACGAACGCGTCCACATGGCCGACCAGATCACCTTCGGCACCGGGCTCACCGCGCTGCTGGCCGCCGCACCCGACCTGGACGGCGCGCACCGCGCCCGGATCGGCGCCCTCGCGGCCGAGGCGCACGCCCTCGGCTGCATCGACCAGCGCACCACGCTGCTTCAAGTGTCCGGGCTGGAGCCCGGTGCCGGCGCGTCCGTACGCAAGCTCGTGCAGACCCGCCACCAGCAGCGGACCGCTGAACTCGCCCTGGAACTCCTCGGCCCCGACGGCGCGGTCCGGGAGGGCGCGGGGGAGCGGGCCGTGCACGAACTGCTGATGTCGCGCTGCCTGACCATCGCCGGCGGCACCACCCAGGTCCAACTCAACGTCGTCGCCGAGCGCATCCTCGGCCTGCCGCGCGACTGACCGGCCAGGACGCCCCGAGTGCCCCGAACGCCGCCGGCCCGACGACCGACACGAAGCCGACGACCCAGCTGAAGCCGACGAACGAGACGAAGGAGCAGGCACACCATGAAGAGCTACATCGTGGGCGTCGGCATGACGCCGTTCGAGAAGCCCGAAACCCGGGACTGGCAGTACTGGGACATGGCGCGCGAGGCCGGCACCCAGGCACTCGTCGACGCCGGGGTGACGTACGCCGACGTGGAGCAAGTGCCCGTCGGCTACTGCTTCCAGCCCTCCACGGCCGGCCAGCGCGCCGCCTACTCGCTGGGCCTCACCGGTGTCCCCGTCTACAACGTCAACAACAACTGCGCCACCGGCGCCACCGCGCTGATGATGGCGCGGCAGTTCGTCGAGGGCGGTCTCAGCGACTGCGTGCTCGCCCTCGGCTTCGAGAAGATGCGCAAGGGCCCGCTGGGCGCCGGCAGCAGCGGCGCGGGCGCCGCCGAGGACTTCGCGACCTCGCCCGTCGCCCGCCACTACGGCGTCATGGCCGCCCGGCACGGCTTCGAGAAGTCCCCGCCGACCGCCCAGATCTTCGGCAACGCGGCCCGGGAGCACATGGACCGGTACGGCACGACGCCGACACAGCTCGCGGCCGTCGCCGCCAAGAACCACCGCCACTCGGCCCACAACCCGCGGGCGCAGTTCCAGGACGTGTACACGGTCGAGGAGATCCTCACCACGCGGACCGTCCACCGTCCGCTGACCAAGCTCCAGTGCTCGCCGACCTCGGACGGCGCTGCGGCGGCCGTCGTCGTGTCCGAGCGGTTCGTGGCACGGCACGGGCTGAAGGGCCGGGCCGTGGAGATCGCCGCCCAGACGATGGCGACGGACACCGAAGAGACCTTCGCCTCCGGGTCGTGCATCGACGTCGTCGGCGCGCCCGTCTCCCGCGCCGCGGCCCGCGGGGCGTACGAACGGTCCGGCCTCGGCATCGAGGACGTCGACGTGATCGAGCTGCACGACTGCTTCTCCGTCAACGAACTGCTGACGTACGAGGCGCTGGGCATGTGCGCGGCCGGCGAGTCGGGGAAGCTGGTCGAGGACGGCGCCACCACCTACGGCGGACGCTGGGTGGTCAACCCGTCGGGCGGTCTGATCTCCAAGGGCCACCCGCTGGGCGCGACCGGGCTCGCCCAGGCCGCGGAACTGGTGTGGCAGCTCCGCGGGGAGGCGGCGGAACGCCAGGTGGCGGGCGCCCGCGTCGGGCTCGCACACAACATCGGGCTGGGCGGGGCCGCGGTCGTCACCCTGCTGCGCGCGCCGTAGCCCGCCGGAGACGGGGGCGACGGCCCGCCTGCTGCTCGTGCCGTAGCGCGCACCGCCGTGGCGGCGGCGGACCGCGCTGCCCCGTACGTCGATATCCGGATGTACGGGCCCGATGGCGGCTGCGACCATGACGGACATGGTCCAG
This sequence comes from Streptomyces sp. NPDC047315, assembly GCF_040643215.1. NCBI lineage: Bacteria > Bacillati > Actinomycetota > Actinomycetes > Kitasatosporales > Streptomycetaceae > Streptomyces > Streptomyces sp. NPDC047315. The sequence goes on from NZ_JBEYTZ010000037.1 coordinate 75,545, forward strand.
CAGCCCGTGAAAGCCCCCGCCGACGGTCCGTCCGACCCCGTCATATCCACCGGCTCCGCGCCGCCAGGACGCACCTGGCTGGTGCTGTTCGCCGCGTGCGCGGGGCAGTTCCTCGTCGTCCTCGACGTCTCTGTGGTGAACGTGGCCCTGCCGTCGCTGCGTTCGGACCTCGGCCTGTCCCCGGCCGGCCTGCAGTGGGTGCTCAACACGTACTCCATCGCCTTCGCCGGCTTCATGCTGCTCGGCGGGCGGGCCGCGGACCTCTTCGGCCGCAAGCGGACCTTCCTCGCCGGGCTGGGGCTCTTCACGGTCATGTCGCTCGCCGGCGGCCTGGCGCAGGAGGGCTGGCAACTGCTGGCGGCGCGCGCGGGGCAGGGGCTCGGCGCCGCCGTGCTCGCTCCGGCCACGCTGACCATCGTCACCTCCGCCGTGCCGCCCGGGCCGGCGCGCACCCGGGCGATCGGCACCTGGGCCGCGGTGGGCGGCGCCGGCGGCGCCGCCGGTGGACTGGTCGGCGGGATCCTCACCGATCTGCTGTCGTGGCGCTGGGTGCTGCTGATCAACGTCCCCGTCGGCGTGCTCGTGCTGCTGGGGGCGGCGATCTGGCTCACCGAGAGCCGCGGGGGCGAGGGGCGCCGGCTCGACCTGCCCGGCGCGGTGCTGGTCACCGTCGGGCTCGCGGCCGTCGCGTACGGCATCGTCGAGACCGAGGAAGCCGGCTGGGCCGCGCCGTCGACCTTGCTGCCGCTGCTCGGCGGGCTGGCGCTGCTCGGGCTGTTCGTCGTGGTGGAGGCGCGCTCCGCGGCCCCGCTGATGCCGCTGCAGCTCTTTCGCACCCGGGCCGTCTCCGCGGCCAACGTCACGATGCTGGTCACTGGTTCGGCCTCCTTCTCAAGCTGGTTCTTCATGACGGTGTACGTCCAGAACGTCCTGGGCTACGAGCCGATGGAGGCGGGTCTCGCGCTGATCCCCAGCTCCGTCGCGGTCGTCCTCGGCTCCAAGGTGGCGCCACCCCTGATGGCGCGGGCGGGCGCGCTGACGGTCGCCGTCGTCGGCGCCCTGATGGCGGCCACCGGCTTCGGCTGGCAGTCGATGATGACGGCGGACGGGAGCTATCTCACCGACGTGCTCGGCCCGGGCATCGTGATGATGACGGGGATCGGCCTGGTCGCGACCCCGCTCTCCATCCTCGCCACCTCCGGCGCCAACCCCTCGGACGCGGGCCTGGTCTCCGGCCTCATCAACACCTCCCGCACCATGGGCGGTGCGCTCGGCCTCGCCGTCCTGGCGACGGTGGCGGCGGCGAGGACCGCGGGCGGCACCTCCCCGGAGGAACTGACGGCCGGCTACGCGCTGGCCTTCCGGGTGGGCGCGGGGGTGCTGCTGGTCGGTGCGGTCCTGATGCTGCTGTGGCTGCCGCGCCGCACCACCGCGACCAACGCCGGCGGCTCGTCAGGTGTGTAGGGCCGCGAGGAGCATCGGCAACGAGCGGCGGAACTCCCGGGACCAGTAGGGCGGGTCGTGCGTGCCGGAGTGGAAGTGGGTCGCCACCCGGGCGCCGGCCGCCCGTAGGCGCGGGGCCAGGATCTCGTTCTCCGCCCGCATGACGGCCTCGGTGGGGGAGAGCACATCGGCGGGGAAGGGGTCCTCGGGATCCTCCAGGCCCGGTATGTGCTCGTCGGGCAGGCTGTCCGGGGGATCGAGCGGGCCGAGTCGACCGTCACCGCAGGACAGGTGGACCGGGACGCCGGCCAGCCGACGGGTCAGATACGCGGGGTCGTGCGCCTCCCAGATGTGGCGCTGCCGCTCGGGATGGCCCCACAGGGCGAGCCAGTCCAGGCCCAGGTACTGCATCGCGGCCCGCACCGCGTGCGGATGTCGGTGCGGATGGACGTAGCCGCTGTAGCTCGCCGCGGCCCGGAACAGGCCGCGGTTTCGGGCGGTGTAGGAGAGGGCGCCGAAGCCTCCCTGCGACTGTCCGGCGACCGCCCGGCGCGGCCCCGCGCCGTAGTGCTTCTCCACCAGGGGCAGCACCTCCGTGAGGTGGAAGCTCTCGACCGCCGGGGGCCCGCCGGCGCCGTGCTGCCACCAGTCCGTGTAGAAGCCGAACAACGGCATCTCCGGCATCACCACGAGCACGTGCCGCAGCCCCGGCAGGCGCTCGATGCCGTAGTCCTCCGTCCAGGGCAGGTGGTCGCCGTCCCCGCCCGGCAGCAAGTACAGCGTTGGCCAGCGGTGGGCGGGGCGGCGTGCGTGCCACCCCTGGGGGGTGAGCAGCCGGACCTTCGCCGGCCGGCCGAGAGCGGTCGAGGACACCGTCAGATCGACGATCCGACGGCCGGTGTGCTCCTCGCGCAGCACCTCAGCCCGGGGCGCACCGGGCGCCGCGTGCGCGGCTCCGCCGGTGGCGGCGGTCAGGGCGAGGGCGCCCGTCAGCAGAAGGACGCGGCGGGGCGGGCCGGCGGGTGGGACGGGAAGCATACGGGCACCTCATCTCGACAACTCGCATCGTGTCGCAGGAAACAGCCTTCCCATCGAGTGTCACCGCCGCCTCCGGGCCCCCGCAATCGATCACATCCCCGGCTCACCCCTGAGACGCCCCCTAGGGCATCGCCGCGAAGTCCCGCCTGCCGCATCCGGGGCCGGCGCGGTGGCGCCGCGGGAAGCGTGCGGCGCTGGCGTCTGCGGCCTGGTGGTGGGCTGTTCGCGCAGTTCCTCGCGCCCCTAGAAACTTCCACCCCCAGCCCGCAGACAAATGACGGGGGCAGCGAAACAGGGGCGCGGGGAACTGCGCGAACAAGTCCCACCGGCCAGTGGAGACCAACGCTCCCGCAGGGAGACGGCGGCTACGTCCAGAGGCACAGAGGAGCGCGGCTGACGAGTCGTCAAGTATCGTGACTGACGAGGCGTCAGAAGTCTTCCCAAGTGGTGTGGGCTGCGTTATACATACCCCAGCCGCCCCTAGAACGCGTTCTAAAACGGCCGCGGGGTCGGCCCCCAGCGACCTCGGTGCGGCCGACGGTGCGGACGGTCGCGCCGAGGTCTTCCAGCCCGGGCCAGCCCGGGCCAGCAGCCCGTACCACCAGCGCGGACAACCAGGGACAGCAAGGGAGCAGCAGCCTCATGCCCATCGATCCCGCCAGGGCCGTCGCCGCCGGACCCCGGAGCGTCGACATCAGTTGGGACCACAAGGACGTCCAGCTCTACCACCTCGGAATCGGCGCCGGCACTCCCGCCACCGACCCCGACGAACTGCGCTACACCCTCGAATCCCGACTCCACGTCCTGCCCAGCTTCGCCACCGTCGCCGGCGCCGGCAAGGGCATCGCGGGCGGACTCGCCGGCCCCGGACTCGACATCGACCTCACGTCGGTCCTCCACGGCGGCCAGACGGTCCGCGTCCACCGCCCCCTACCGCCCGTCGGCACCGCCACCTCGACCACGAGGGTCGCCGCCGTGTACGACAAGGGCAAAGCGGCCGTTCTCGTCCTGCGCACCGAAGCCGTCGACACCGACGGTCCGCTGTGGACGAACGAGTCCCAGATCTTCGTCCGCGGCGAAGGCGGCTTCGGCGGCGAGCGCGGGCCGTCCAACCGCGCCGAACCGCCCGCCCGCGACCCGGACAAGACCGTCGACCAGCACGTACGTGAGGACCAGGCGCTGCTCTACCGGCTCTCCGGCGACCTCAACCCGCTGCACGCCGACCCCCAGTTCGCCGCGCGCGCCGGCTTCGACCGGCCCATCCTGCACGGCCTGTGCTCGTACGGAATGACCCTCAAAGCGGTCGTCGACACCCTCCTCGGCGGCGACGTCGCGCGCGTCCGCTCGTACGCCACCCGCTTCGCCGGCGTCGTGTTCCCCGGCGAGACGCTGCGCATCCGCATGTGGTCCGCCGGGAGCGGCGGCCGGGTGCAGGTCGCGGTCACCGCCGTCGAGCGGGACGGCGCCCCCGTCCTCGCGGACACCGTCGTCGAACACTCCTGACCCGTCCGCACCCCCTTCACGCACCACCCCTGCGAGAGGAGCCGCACCGTGCGCGCAGCCGTACTGCACGAGACCGGGCAGGAAAAGCTCGAAGTCCTCGACGACGTGGAAGCCGTGGGCTTCGGCCCCGGAAAGGTCAGGGTCCGTGTCAGGGCCACCGGCCTGTGCCACTCCGACCTCTCGGCGATGAGCGGCGTCCTGCCGCAGCCCGCGCCGTTCATCCCCGGCCACGAAGGCGCGGGCGACGTCCTCGACGTCGGCGAAGGCGTCACCCACGTCACGCCGGGCGACCGGGTGCTGATCTGTTGGATGCCGCCCTGCGGAACGTGCCCCTCCTGCAAGCGCGGACAGCCCCACCTCTGCCTCGTCGCCCTCATGAACGCCGGCACGCCCAACTTCAAGCGCCCGAACGGCGACCTCTTCGGCTTCTCGGGCACCGGCACCTTCGCCGAGGAGGTCGTCCTGGACGCCGGCTGCGCCGTGCCGATCCCCGACGACGTGCCGTACGACATCGCCGCACTCATCGGCTGCGGCGTCACCACCGGACTCGGCGCGGCGATCAACACCGCCGACGTGCGGGCCGGGGCGTCCGTCGCCGTCATCGGCTGCGGCGGCGTCGGGATCTCGGCGATCCAGGGCGCACGGCTCAAGGGTGCGGCCCAGATCGTCGCCGTCGACCCCGTCGCCGCCCGCCGCGAGGGCGCGCTGCGGTTCGGCGCCACCGAAGCCGTGACCCCCGAGGAACTGGGCGACGCCAAACAGCGCATCACCGGCGGCGAGGGCTTCGACTACGTCTTCGAGGTCGTCGGGAAGTCCGCCACCGCGCGCACGGCGTACGAGACCACCCGGCGCGGCGGCACGCTCTGCGTCGTCGGCGCCGGCGCGATGGACGACTTCCTCCAACTGAACATGTTCGAGCTGTTCTTCGACGAGAAGCGGATCCTGCCCTCCATGTACGGCGGCGGGGACGTCCTGGCCTCGTACGAACGGGCCATCGCGCTCTGGCGCGCCGGCCGCATCGACCTGGCCGCGATGATCACGCACCGGGTCCCGCTGGCGGAGATCAACGACGCCCTGGAGCAGATGCGGACCGGAGTGGCGCTGCGCACCTGCATCGAGATCGCCTGACCCCGGGCGCCGGTTCGTGGAAACGCGTCAGGACGTGCCCGGAAGCCAGGCAGCCGGGTCGCCGGGCAGCCGGGTAGCCGGAACGAGCGAGAGGAAGCAGACCTGATGTCCCTGCCACTGGACGGACTGTCCGCGATCGTCACCGGCGCGGGCCGCGGCCTCGGGCGCGCCGAAGCACTCGAACTGGCCCGCCTCGGCGCCTGCGTCGTCGTCAACGACTACGGACAGCCCGGCCGGGACGGTTCGGGCGGGGCGTCGGCCACCCCGGCCGAGGAGGTAGCCGAAGAGATCCGGGCGGCCGGCGGCTCGGCCGTCGCCCACCACGGCGACGTCGCCGACTTCGCCGCCGCCCGCGACCTGGTCGCGCTCGCCGTCGCCACGTACGGAAAGCTCGACGTCCTCGTCAACAACGCCGGCATCCTGCGCGACCGGATGGTCTTCTCGATGGCCGAGGACGAGTGGGACGCGGTGATCCACGTCCATCTCAAAGGGCACTTCAACACCACCCGTTTCGCTGCGGCGCATTGGCGCGAGCGGTCCAAGGCGACGGGCGGGCCGGTCCACGGCCGGATCGTGAACACCTCGTCGGAGGCGTTCCTCGCCGGCTCGGCCGGCCAACCGAACTACGCCGCGGCCAAGGGCGGCATCGTGGGCCTGACCACGTCCACGGCGAGTGCGCTCGCCCGGTACGGCGTCACCGCCAACGCGATCTGCCCGCGAGCCCGCACCCGGATGACCGAGGACGTCTTCGCCGGCTTCCAGGAGCCGGCGGCCGGCGCGCTCGACCCGCTGTCGCCCGAGCACGTGGCACCGCTGGTCGGCTATCTGGCCGCGCCCGCCGCCGCGGGCGTCAACGGTCAACTGTTCGTCGTCCACGGCGGCATGGTCGCCGTCGTGGCGCGCCCGGCGGTGGTCGCGCAGTTCGACACGGAGAAGGAGTGCTTCAGCCACGACGAACTCGACGCGCTGCTGACGCCGTACTACGCGGGGCGCCCGGCCGGCGAGTCCTTCGCGGCGACGGAGGTGCTGGGCCTGAAGAAGCGGTGAGTCGCCCAGGGGCGGCGGCCGGTGTCACAGCTCCTTGCAGAGCTCGCGCGCCTTCGCCAGGTCCTTCTTTGTCTCGTCGTCGAACTCGAAGACCTGCATGTGGCGCTGTTGCGCACGGCGCAGGGCCTCGGCGAGCGCGTCGTACGACGGATCGACGGCAGCTGCCGACGCCGTGAGCGCACCGGCCGCGGCGAAGCGGTTGCGGTGGACGTCACCCGTGCGCCCCTGGTCCAGCCAGAGGGATTCTTTGAAACCGGCGAGGGCCTGGCAGCCGGCGCGGGCGTCGTCCGCACCGCTCGGCTCGCCCGACGAGCCGCCGTCGTCCCCGCTCAGGGCCCACGCGGTGCCGACGCCCGCGCCACCCAGGAAGAGGCCGACCAACAGGGCTCCGACCAGGGCACCGGTGCGGCGGCCCGGCGGCGGCGAGTTCGGAGCCGGCGGAGGGGTCGGGGCGGCGGCCGGAGGGTCGGGCTGCGGGGCAGGGGGATCGGCGGGCGGCTGGGAGTGCATTGGGCCCACCATACGGCGCGGCACCGCCCGTACGCCGTCCGGAACGTGTCCGGTGCGTACGGGCGGCGCCGCACTGGTCGTTCACGACCGCTGCTGGACGTACGTCCTGACGTAGGTCTCGCCGTACGTCCTGCTGCACGTCTCGCCTTACGGTCGTCAGCCGGCCCTTGGCGGCGGTGCGACCGTCAGGACGCTTGCGTCACTCCGCCCCGGGCCGACGGTGCTTGCCGTGCGGCTCACCAGCCGCGTCTTCGGCCGCCGCCCGGCCGCGGTGCTTGCCGGCGCCGTCGCCAGCCGGCGCCCCGGACGCGGCGACACCGTCCTCCTGAAGGGTTTGGGGTGTGTCGGTTCGGGTTTCAGACATGGTGGTAACTTCCCCGTCGTTTCGGCTGGCTGTGGTCTCGCGACCCATCGCCGAACACCGGCGATCACGTGGGTCACGCGCAGGTCGGAGAGTTTAGCCAGCCAACTTGCGGCCCCCGAGGGGCGCCTGCTGCAAAGGGACGGGGCGGTACGCCGCGGGCCGGTCCGGCGCAGGCCCCGCGGGGCCGCCGGACACCCCCGGGAGCGGGGACGAAGGGCCGCCGACAGCAAGGCCGGCTGACGGGTCGATGGTCGGTTCGATGGCCGGGCCGGCTGGAGGGGCGGCGGGTGGGTCGGCGGGTGCCTCCGCGGGTGCGTCGAACACCGCGACACCGCAGGGTACGGCGCCGTTCGTGTACGGCACGTGCAGCGCGCCCGCGTCGCTCCAGCGGCCCGCGCCCGCGAACCAGCCCTCGGGCGCGGCCCTTTGGTGCAGCCGCCGCCCGGACGGCCGCCACACGCCCAGCCAACTGCCCTCGTCCCCGTCGACGCGGAACGCCACCGCACAGCTCTCCGGCAGCAGGACCTGCCCCGGTTGGACGGCGAAGGGCGTGACCGTGCGGCCGGGCAGCCGCAGGCAGTCGGGGAAGCGGACGGGCCGCGACCCGCCGAGTACGCCCCAGCCGATGCGGTCCTCGCCCGGTGCGTTGGACCGGACGACGAGGAGTCCGCTGTCGGGCGCGGCCAACAACAGCCGGTCGTCGCTGTCGTCGGCGATCTGGAGCAGCGGCGAGACCTCGCCCGCGCGCGCGAGGTCCACCGCGACCGCCTTGGCGGGGCCGCCGTCCGACTGTCGGTCGAGTCCGAGCAGTTGCCCCGTACGGTCCAGCCAGACGCCGCCCGAGCAGCGCCCCGGCACTTCGGCGACGCGCTCGGGCCCCGCGGCGCCGCCGGCCACGAGCCAGATCGCGGTCGAGGACTCGCCGGGGGCGAGGGCGTAGGCTCGGCGGCCGTCCGGCGCCGGCGGCAGCAGCCGTACGGGCCCGGCCGTGGTCGACTCGATGCCGCCGAGGGGGAGTTCGCCCGTGCCGGGACCGGTCGGATACAGCAGCGAGAAGAGCTGCCGCCAGCCTGCCCGCCGGTGCACCAGCACCCGACCGTCGGCCAGCGGGAGCAGCTCCGTGTCGGGCTCCTCGGGCTGGTGCAGCGGTAGGGGCACGGCGTACGGCTCGGGGCCGTCGAGCGTCCAGCGCTCGGGGAACAGGGCCTCGCCCGCGCCCGCGAGCCTGGCCGCGTACGCACCGTCCGCGGAGATCGAGATCCCCGTCGCCGCCCTCTCGATGGTACGGACTGTCATCACGACGTCACCTCCGGTCACGACGCTAGGTTTCGCACTTCCTGCCGAACAACACGGGACACCCCACTTCACACATATGGGTGGCTGGTGGGGGATTTCCCCGAGGAGGCAGGGTCGCTGTGCTGGGAGGGGGGTGGTGGTGTGGATGTGGTGTGTGGTGCTTAAGGTGCTGAGGTAAGGCATTCCTAACTTCGCTACTTCGTCACGTCACCTCCTGGATCTGGAGTCCGTCATGTCCCTTCGTCGTCGCGGCACCGCCGTCGCCGCACTCCTCGCCGCCGCGCTCACCCTCACCGCTTGCGGCAGCGGTGACGACGGCGACAAGGGCTCGTCCGGCGCGGCCGACTCCGCCAAGGCCGGCGGGGACGGCAAGAAGTCCGTGGCGCAGGGCGGCAAGGACTTCGGGGACGCTTCGGCGAAGACCGCGGCGATGGGCACGGACGCGGCGGCCGGCCAGTTCCCGCGCACCGTCACCCACGCCATGGGCAAGACGAAGCTCGACGCGGCGCCCAAGCGCGTGGTGGTCCTCGACGTCGGCGAGCTGGACAACGTCGCGTCGCTCGGCGTGCAGCCCGTCGGGTACGCCCCCACCGAAGGGGACGAGGGCATCCCCGGCTACCTGAAGGAGGCGGCCGGCAGCCCCAAGAACGTCGGCACGATCAACAACCTCAACCTGGAGGCGATCGCGGCCCTCAAGCCCGATCTGATCCTCGGCAGCCAGCTGCGCGCCGCCGACAAGTACAAGGAGCTGTCCAGCATCGCTCCGACCGTCTTCTCCATCCGGCCCGGCTTCACCTGGAAGGAGAACTACCTCCTCAACGCCGCCGCGCTCGACAAGACGGCGCAGGCGAAGGAGAAGCTGGCCGCGTACGAGGCGAAGGCCAAGCAGCTCGGCACCGACGTCGGCGCCGACAAGCCGACGATCTCCATGGTCCGCTACATGCCCGGCAAGATCCGGCTGTACGCCCAGGCGTCGTTCATCGGCACGATCCTCAAGGACGCCGGGCTGCCCCGCCCCGCCAACCAGCAGGTCAACGACCTCGCCGTGGAGGTCAGCCCGGAGAAGATCGACTCGGCCGACGCCGACTGGATCTTCACCGGCGTGTACGGGGACCCCAAGGCGACCAAGCGCGACACCGCGCTGGGCAACCCGCTGTGGAAGAACCTGAAGGCCGTGAAGGCGGGCCAGGCCAAGGACGTGGCGGACGAGACCTGGTACCTGGGCCTGGGCGTGACCGCGGCCGACGAGGTCCTGGACGACCTGCGCGGCTTCCTGGTCAAGTAACGCGCGGGCTTCCGCGTCGGGCGGCGAAGGCCCTGCTCACGGATTGGTGTGATGATCGGCTCACGCTTGTGGACAGGGCAGGACGGTTGAGCGCGGGGCGCGGGTAACCTGTGTCCCGTGCCCCGCCTATCCGAAGTCATCGCCGCGCTCGACGCCCTCTGGCCCCCCGCCCGGGCCGAGCAGTGGGACGCCGTGGGCACCGTCTGCGGCGACCCCGACGCCGAGGTGCAGCGCGTCCTCTTCGCCGTCGACCCCGTCCAGGAGATCGCCGACGAGGCGATCGCGCTCGGCGCCCAGCTGGTCGTCACCCACCACCCGCTCTATCTGCGGGGCACCACGACGGTCGCCGCCGGCCACTTCAAAGGCCGCGTCGTACACACCCTGATCAAGCACGACATCGCCCTGCACGTCGCGCACACCAACGCCGACAGCGCCGACCCCGGCGTCTCCGACGCGCTCGCGGGCGCGCTCGACCTCAGGGTCGTCGGCCCCCTCGTCCCGGACGCCACGGACCCCGCGGGGCGCCGTGGGCTCGGCCGCATCTGCGAGCTCGACCACCCCGAGACGCTGGCCGCGTTCGCCGAGCGGGCCGCCAAGCGCCTGCCGGCCACGGCCCAGGGCATCCGGCTCGCCGGTGACCCCGAGGCCCCGGTGCGCCGGGTCGCCGTCAGCGGCGGCTCGGGCGACAGCCTCTTCGACGCCGTCCGGGCCGCCGAAGTGGACGCCTTCCTCACCGCCGACCTGCGCCACCACCCCGCGTCCGAAGCCACCCAGCACTCCCCGCTCGGCCTGGTGGACGCCGCGCACTGGGCCACCGAGTGGCCCTGGTGCGAGCAGGCGGCTGCCCAGCTCGACGAGATTTCCGACCGGCACGGCTGGGGCCTGCGCGTCCACGTCTCCGCCACGGTCACCGATCCCTGGTCATCCCATACCTCTTCTCCTGGAGCCCCCAACTGAACGCCGCGCCCGCCGACCAGATCCGACTCCTCGACGTCCAGGCACTTGACGTTCGGCTCTCCCAGCTCGCCCACAAGCGCAAGTCACTGCCCGAGCACGCCGAGATCGACTCGTTGACCAAGGACCTCACCCAGCTGCGCGACCTGCTGGTGGCCGCGCAGACCGAAGAGAGCGACACCGCCCGCGAGCAGACCAAGGCGGAGCAGGACGTCGACCAGGTCCGCCAGCGCGCGGTGCGGGACCAGCAGCGCCTGGACTCCGGCGCGATCACCTCTCCCAAGGACCTGGAGAACCTCCAGCGGGAGATCGTCTCCCTCGCCAAGCGCCAGGGCGACCTGGAGGACGTCGTCCTCGACGTGATGGAGCGCCGGGAGGCCATCCAGGAGCGGGTCGCCGAGCTCACCGACCGCGTCGCCTCCGTGCAGGCGAAGGTCGACGACGCGACCGCCCGCCGGGACGCCGCCACGCAGGAGCTGGACGCCGAGGCCGCGACGGTCACCAAGGAGCGCGCCGCCGTCTCCGCCGCCGTCCCCGCCGACCTCCTGTCCCTCTACGAGAAGCTCCGCGTCCAGCAGGGCGGGGTGGGTGCCGCCCGGCTCTACCAGCGCCGCTGCGAGGGCTGCCGTCTGGAGCTCAACATCACCGAGCTGAACGAGGTGCGCTCCGCCGCCGCCGACAAGGTGCTGCGCTGTGAGAACTGCCGCCGCATCCTGGTCCGCACCGCCGAGTCCGGCCTCTGATGCCCACGTTCGTCGTCGAGGCGGACGGCGGGTCCCGGGGCAATCCGGGACCGGCCGGCTACGGCGCCGCGGTGATCGACGCCGCCACCGGGCAGACCCTGGCGGAGACCGCCGAGTACATCGGCGTCGCGACGAACAACGTCGCCGAGTACAAGGGCCTGATCGCCGGGCTGCGCGCCGCGCACGCGATCGCTCCGGACGCCACGATCCGTGTCCGCATGGACTCCAAACTGGTCGTCGAGCAGATGTCGGGCCGCTGGAAGATCAAGCACCCGGACATGAAGCCGCTGGCCGCCGAGGCCCGGGGCGTCTTCCCGCCGTCCGCCGTGACGTACCAGTGGATCCCCCGCGAGAAGAACAAGCACGCGGACCGGCTCGCCAACGAAGCGATGGACGCCGGGCGCCGGGGCGAGCAGTGGGAGCCGTCGACTTCAGCGGCCGGCGGCTCCGGCCGGCCGGCGCAGGACGACGAGGCCCGAGTCGTCGGTGACGCGGCTGCGGGTGCGGCCAAGGCCCGGGCGGCGCTCGTCGGCGGCAGGACCGCGCCGGCGCCGGCCGCCGCCGCGGACGCCGGCACCGCAGCCGGAACCGCGGCGCCGCCCGTCGGCTGGGGCGCCTCCGCCGACCTCGGTGCGCCCACCACCTTCGTCCTGCTGCGGCACGGCGAGACCGCACTCACCCCCGAGAAGCGCTTCTCCGGCAGCGGCGGGAGCGACCCGGAACTCTCCCCGGCCGGGCTCCGCCAGGCCGAAGCGGTCGCCGCGGCGCTGGCCGCGCGCGGCACGATCCAAGAGGTCGTCACCTCCCCGCTGCGGCGCTGCCGTCAGACGGCCGGCGCCGTGGCCGACCGGCTCGGTCTCGACGTCCGGGTCGAAGAGGACCTCCGGGAAACGGACTTCGGCGCCTGGGAGGGCCTGACCTTCGCGGAGGTCCAGGAGCGCTACCCGGACGACCTCACGTCCTGGCTGTCGTCGACGAAGACGGCGCCGACGGGCGGCGGGGAGAGCTTCGCGACGGTCGCCCGCCGGGTGACCGCGGCGCGGGACCGGCTCCTCGCCGGCTCCTCGGGCCGCACGGTGCTGGTCGTCTCCCACGTGACCCCGATCAAGACCCTGGTGAGGCTGGCACTCGGCGCCCCTCCTGAGTCGCTGTTCCGGATGGAACTCTCCGCGGCGTCCCTGTCGGCGATGGCGTACTACGCCGACGGAAAGTCATCGGTGCGCCTGCTGAACGACACGGCGCACCTGCGGCCCTAGGCCGTGTCTGACAAATCCCGTCCGGACCACGGCACCCGGCACGCACACTCGCTGCGTTGTCGGGATCTTCCTCGTACGTCCAGTACGAGGCGGCCCGATGGTGGGCTGTTCGCGCAGTTCCGCCCCCCATGCCCTGCGGGCATGGGGGGCGGAACTGCGCGAACAGTCACAGAGCACCCGCAAACGAACAA
>NZ_JBEYTZ010000038.1:0-84217 GCF_040643215.1 Streptomyces sp. NPDC047315
GATGAACCCCACGCCGAAGTCGTCCAGATGCCGGGCGATGGCCAGCTTGTCCGCAACGGTCAGGTTGATGCCCTCACGCTGGGCACCATCACGCAGGGTGGTGTCAAAGACGTGGAAACCGTCGTTCGGCGCGGGTGCGTCGAAGACGTGGAAACCGTCGTTCGGCGCGGGTGCCGAGCGGCCGTCGACGGCGGCGGGACGGACACCGCCCACGAGGGCGCCGCGGGCCCCGGCCGGGACAGCGGCGTACGGGTGAGCGACCTGGGCAAGGCCCGGTTCTCCCATGGCGGACTCCTCGTCCTCGGGTCCGCGCCCGGTGTGCGCGGCCGGATCCGAGCACCGTACGCGGGCAAAGGCGGGGCGGGCGTCCGCGCTCCACCGGTTCTGAAGCGGACCTCAGGCGATCGTGGGGCGCACGGCCAGGTTCGGGGATGGCCGGATTCGTTCGCCGTTCTCCACCACCGTGTCAGCGCCGTGTCAGCGCGGCACGAGGTGCGGTGCCGAGACTGGACGGGCGCTGCCACACGAGAGGGGAGGCAGGGGTCCGCTCCGGCGCGCGCCCCGACACACCATGACCACGAGTCACTTCCCGCGCGTACCGCACACCGAGCCCATGGCCGTGCTCATGGACCTCGGACGTGGGGCCGAAGGGATGCCACCCGTCCTGGAAATACTCGGGCCGCTGGACACCGCGCACCTCGACGCGGCCCTGGACGACCTCGGCCGGTCCGGCTGCGGCGGTCCGGCGTGGCGGCCGGAGCTGGGGCGCAGCGGCCCCGGGCGGCACCTGTTGCGGTTCACCGCCCGGTCCGCCGAGGCCCGCGCCGACCTGCCGGTCGGCCGCCTCGCCGATCTACTCACCCGCCCGTCCGCGGCACAGCTCCTGGCGGTGAGCGGTGTGCCGGCGACCCCGTTGCAGCGGCACCTGCTGGCGGACGACGACGCCCGCCCGCGCGGTGACCGGCACGTGGAGCGCATCGCCTTCGACTGGCACGGGCCCTTCGACCAGGCGGTGTTCACCACGGCCTGGCGCTCTGTCTTCGCCCGCGAGACGGTGCTGCGCACCGCCTTCGACGACGGGGCGCGGCCGATGGCGGTGGTGCAGGGCGCCGTCGAGCCGCAGATCACCGTCCTCGACGCCGCCGGGACGGACTGGCGGCACCTGCTGGTCCGCGACCGGGCCCGGGGCATGGACCCGCGCCGGCCCGGACCGCTGCGGATCACCGTGCTGCGGGCCCCGGGCGGGCCCGCCCGCGTGCTGCTCACCTTCCACCACGCGCTGTTGGACGGCTGGAGCGTACGGCTGCTGCTGCGCGAGTTCTACCGCGCCTATCTCGCCGGGGGAGCACTGCCCGGCGGCGAGCGGCGACCGGACATGAGGGACTACGCCGACTGGCTCGCCGGGCAGGACACGGCGCCGGCACGCGAGTTCTTCACACGGGACGCCGCGCACGGCCCGCTGCCCGACCTGACCCGCCTGCGGACCTTCCGGCCCGTGGGGGCGGGTCGCAGCGGACACTTCCGCCTCCGGCTCAACCACGAGGAGACCACGAACGTGCTCACCCGGGCCGCGGCCTGGGGCAGCACCGAGGCCACCGTGCTCCAGGCGGTGTGGGCGCTGCTGCTGTACCGGGACGCCGAGGCCGACGGGCCGGCGAGGGTGCGGTTCGACACCGCCGTGGCGGGGCGCGGCATCCTCCTCGACGGCGTCGAGAGGCTGCCCGGCCCGCTGCGTACGGCCCTGCCCGTGTCCGTGGTCGTTGACCCCCGTGACGAACTGTCCGGGCTCCTGGCCGCACTTCGGGAGCGAGCCCTCGACCTGTCCTTGTACGAGTGGGTCTCACCCGGACAGATAGCGGCCTGGTCCGCGGGGGAGCGATCAGGAGCGGACACCGTGCTGGCCTTCGAGACGAACGGGCGCTCCCTGGCCGGGGTCGTCGGGGACCTGGCCGCTGCGGGGGTGCACGTGGGCGTGCCCGAGACGCTGGACAGGGCGAGCGCACATCCGGTCACGTTGGTGGCCCACCACGACGGCTCGGGGCGGCTGGTGCTGACCCTGCACCACGACGGGTCCCGGATCGGCGACGCCGCCGAACTCCTCGCCCGGGCCACCTTGCTGCTCCGGGAGCTGACCACCGGTCCGGAGCGCGTCGTGAGAGTCGCCGAAGCGCTGGCGCTGCTGCCGCCGTCCGGTGCCGTCGCGCCGCCCCGGTCCCGTGCGTCCGGTACGAGCGCGGGCCGTCCGCGGGGATCGGCCCCGGCTTCCGGCTCCGCGGACGCGGAGCCCTGTGTGCTACGGCCGGGTGCGTACCGCGGCGCGGACAACGTCGGGCTGCTGCAGGCCCGTGACGTCGACCGCTCGTACTACCAGCGGCTCGCCCGCGCCTATCCCGGACCGGAGGAGATCGTCCTGCTGCGCGCACCCTGCGGCGAGCCGGGCGGACTGCGGGTGCTCGGAGCGTTCAGCGGCGACGGCGTGACGGTGCACGACATCGCCCGTCGGGTCGCGGCGGGCGGCGGGCCCCCTCCCGTCGTCGTGCTCACCGGGCCCGCCACCGGCGCGAGGGACTTCGCCCGGATCCTCGCCGACGCCCGACGGCGCCCGGGCCGCCAGCCGGCCTGACCTCTTCGACAGGCCCCGGGCGAACGCGTCCGGCCACGGGCAC
Source organism: Streptomyces sp. NPDC047315 (assembly GCF_040643215.1). Lineage (NCBI taxonomy): Bacteria > Bacillati > Actinomycetota > Actinomycetes > Kitasatosporales > Streptomycetaceae > Streptomyces > Streptomyces sp. NPDC047315. The sequence goes on from NZ_JBEYTZ010000038.1 coordinate 2,667, forward strand.
CGTGGGTCCTCACACCCGCGCCGCGGCGATCCGCAGCCGTGCCAGGTACTCGCACTCCAACGCCGTGACGAGGGCGCGCAGCGAACGCGCCACCCGTCGCACCACCTCCTCGCCGGCCAGCACCACCGCGAGGTCCCGGCACTGTTCGAGTCGGTCCAGCCAGGCGCGGCAGGACATCGCGTACGGCCCGCTGTCGTCGACGGTCTCGGTCACGTCGAGCAGACCCGCAGTCGCCGCGGCCACCTCGCGCGGGTGCGGGAGGTGGCCGCCGCCGAACTCGTTCGCGTGCAGCAGGCGCAACTCCTCCCGGGGCCGTGCGCCGATCGGTGTCCGCGAGGCCGTCACCGTGTCCAGGACGAGACGTGCACCGGGCGCCAACGCGCCGGCCACCGACGTGAAGAAGCACCGGTAGCGCAGGGCGCGGTCGCACCGGCCGAGCGAGGCGGGCACGGTGCGCTCCAACACGTCCGCGCAGAACGCGGCGTCGTACGGCCGCTCGGCCCGGTGCTCCGCCCAACTCTCGCGGCGCACCGACACCCGCGGATTGCCGAAGCCGGAGATGAACGACGCCTGCGTCCTTTCGGCGCCGAGGCCGACGGCGCGCTCCACGCCGTGCACGGTCGTCAGCCGGTGCAGCAACGTCCCCCAACCGCAGCCGAGGTCGAGGACGCGGGCCGCGCCGTGCGCCGCGGCCAGCTCCACGCGGCGGTCGATGCCGCGCTCCTGGGCCTCGTCGAGGGTGTCGCCCAACGGCTCGCCGTCCTCCCAGTGTCCCGCCGCCCGCGCCATGCTCGGGCCGAGCAGCAGCCGGTGGAACACCTCGTCCGCACCGTAGTGGGGTCCTGGGGCGCAGACCGGCCGCCGGGAGGGCCGGTCCTGCTGGCTGGTCATGGGCTGCCTCTCGTCAGTGCCGTCCGCCGGTTCGCCCCCAAGGCTGCACCCGAACCCGCAACCGGGCCGCAACACGAGCCGGTCCCGGCTCGGTGCGCCGCCTACGACGACGCGGCGGTGAGCGCACCGAAGGCGGGCGCGGCCAACGCCGGCGGGGTCTCGAAGGCTCCGAGGAGGTCGGGGGCCGGGAGCCTGCGCGGGGAGCGGCGGGGAGCGGGGCGCGCCGGGCGGGCGGAGGACCGCAGGAGGTCCAAGTAGAGCGCCTGGGTCTCGCAGTCCGGGTCGATACCCATCTCCTCCGCCAGCAGCGTGCGCACCTCGTGGTAGGCGCGCAGCGCCTCCGCGCGGTTGCCCGCGCCGGCGTGCGCCGCGATGCGGCAGCGGTGGGCGCTCTCCCGGAGCGGGGCGCTGCGGACCGCTTCGTTCGCCCAGCGCAGCGACTCGTGCGCGTCACCGAGCGCGGCGGCCGACCGGCTGGCCAACTCCAGTGCCGTCAGGCGCTGTCCGGCCAGCCGCTCGCGCGTCTCCTCGGCCCAGTCGCCCTCCGCCGAGGGGAGGAACGAGCCGCGCAGGGCGCCGGCGGCCTCGCTCGCGTACCGGCGGGCCACGGCGTGCGCGCCCTCGCCGTACGCCGTACGTGCCGCGGCCACGGTCCGCTCCGCCTGCTCCAGGTCGACGACGGCGTCATCGGGCAGTCGCAGCAGGTAGGACCCGGCGCGCGCCACCAGCGGGGTCGCGCCGGGAGGCCGCAGCGGGTCGGCCACCGCGGTGCGCACCCGGGAGACCACGCCGCGCAGCGCCGCCGCCCACGTGTCCGGAAGCTCGCCCGGCCACAGCGTGTCGGCGAGCCCTTCGCGGCTGGTGCCCGCTGCCCGGTCCAGGACGAGCCGGGCGAGGGCCGTCTGGACCTGCGTACTGGACAGATGGCGCGGTGCCGCGCCGTCGTGCTCGACGGTGACCGTTCCCATCAGCTTGATCTTCATCGCTGCCCCCGTAAGTGTTCGACGACGTGTCCTGGCGCCGTCTTGCGTCGCTCTTGCCTCCCTTGGCATTGAAAACACGATCACTCGCGCGCCGCTTGAGTGCGGATGGACCGCCGCCGGCGGTGGAACCGGGCACGGCCCGTCGCCCGTCGGGGCGCGCCGACGCTTGAGAAGCAATCGACGACCGGCCTACTCCCGCTACAGAAAAGGGAGTTGGCGTCGATCGCCGGTCTACGTTGCTTCACGACCCCATCCGTACGCATTCGGTGAGCCGCGGAGAGACGCGATGACGACGATGACGACGGCGCTGATCACGGGCGCGACGAGCGGCATAGGCTTGGCCGTCGCCCGTGACCTGGGGCGTCGCGGCCACCGCGTCTTCGTGTGCGCCCGCACCGCGCGTGACGTCGACCGGACCGTCGACGCCCTGTGCGCGGAGGGCATCGACGCGGCGGGCACCACGGCCGACGTCCGGTCCCGGGAGTCGGTGGCACGGCTGGTCGCCGCCGCCGTCGACGCCTTCGGACCGCTCGGCATCCTCGTCAACAGCGCGGGGCGCAACGGGGGCGGCGTGCTCGCCGACCTCGACGACGACCTCTGGTACGACGTCATCGACACCAACCTCAACGGTGTGTTCCTGGTGACCCGTGAAGTCCTCAGGAACGGGGGGATGGCCGACGCCCCCCTGGGGCGCATCGTCAGCATCGCCTCCACGGCGGGCAAGCAGGGGGTACTCCTCGGCTCCCCCTACTCGGCCTCCAAGCACGGGGTCCTCGGCTTCACGAGGGCCCTGGGCAAGGAGCTCGCGGCCAGCGCGGTCACCGTCAACGCGGTCTGCCCGGGCTACGTCGAGACGCCCATGGCCCAGCGGGTCCGCCAGGGCTACGCCGCCGCCTGGGACGCCACCGAGGAGTACGTACAACGGCAGTTCGAGGCACAGATCCCGCTCGGTCGGTACGCCACCGCGGAGGAGGTGGCGGGCCTGGTCGGCTATCTGACCACGCCCCTTGCGGCGTCCATCACCGGCCAGGCCCTCAACGTCTGCGGCGGCATGGCCAGTTTCTGAGCACCACCGGACCGCTCCTGCCGCACCCGCACGATCGCCCCCACGACCGGAAGGACCACCCATGCCCCAGTTCGCGACCCCCGAGCCGGTCACCGCGACCGTGAACCTCGTCGCCGGCAGCGCCAGGATCGTCGCATCGGACCGCACCGACACCGTCGTCGAAGTGCTGCCGGCCTTCACCGGCAAGGAGGGCGACGCCGACGTCGCGAAGGAGACCACCGTCTCCTTCGCGGGCGGCAGGCTCCTCGTCCAGGCTCCGAAGGGGAAGGTGTCGCGGCGCGAGTCGGGCGCGGTGCGCGTGCTCGTTGAACTGCCCCGCGGCTCCGTCGTGGAGGGCACCATCGCCATGGGCGGCTTCACCGTCGAGGGCGAGCTGGAGCGGTGCCGGCTGACCGCCACCGAGGGCGACCTGAGCGTCGACCGGGCCGAGGCGGTGCAACTGAGCACCCGGCACGGCGACGTCGCAGTCGGCGCGGTCACCGCGAGCGCCCGAATCACCACCGGCACCGGGCAGGTGCGGATCGGCCGCGTCGCCGGCCGATGCGAGATCGACAACTCCAACGGCGCCACGCGCGTGGACGAGGCCCGCGGAACGCTGCGGGTGAAGGCGACCCGGGGGGACGTCTCCATCGGCCGCTCGCTCGCCACCGTCAACGCCACCACCGCGCTCGGCATCGTCAGCGTCAACGAGGTCGCCGCCGGCCGCGTCGAAGTCCGGGTCCGCCAGGGCAGCGCCGACATCGGCCTCCTCGACGGCGTCCCGGCCCAGCTCGACGTCAAGGCCACCTTCGGCACCGTGTACGGCAGCCTCGGCGCCGTCGAGGACCCCGGCGACGCCGAGGACGTCGTCGTGGTGCACGCCCGGGTCGACAACGGCGACATCCACGTGCGCCGCGCCCACTCCACCGAGCGCCAGCCGGCCGAACTAGCCGGCGCCCGCGACTGACACCCACACGAAGGAGAGAGGGGGGCACGATGACTGCCACCACCACCGAGACCGTACCCGTCACCACGACCCACGGCATCAGCGCGCACGCGCTGCGGAAGGCGTACGGGGACAAGGTCGTCCTCGACGGGGTCGACCTCCAGGTCGGGGCGGGCACGATCTTCGCCCTGCTCGGTCCCAACGGAGCCGGCAAGACGACCACCGTGCAGATCCTGTCCACGCTGATCCCCGCCGACGCCGGCGAGGCGCGCGTGGCCGGGCACCACCTCGACGCCGCGCCGGACGCGGTGCGCGCCGCGATCGGCGTCACCGGACAGTTCTCCGCCGTCGACAACCTGCTGACCGGCGAGGAGAACATGCTCCTCATGGCCGATTTGCACCACCTGCCGCGGCGCGAGGGCCGGCGGCGCTGCGACGAACTGCTCGCCCGCTTCGAGTTGACCGAGGCGGCCCGCAAGCCGGCGTCCACGTACTCCGGCGGCATGCGGCGCAAGCTGGACCTGGCGATGACCCTGGTCGGCAACCCGAGCGTGATCTTCCTGGACGAGCCCACGACCGGTCTGGACCCGCGCAGCCGCCGCAGCCTCTGGGAGGTCATCCAGGGCCTCGCCGAAGGCGGCGTGACGATCTTCCTCACCACCCAGTACCTGGAGGAGGCCGACCAACTCGCCGACCGGATCGCCGTCCTGGACGGTGGACGGATCGTCGCCGAAGGGACGGCGGAGCAGCTCAAGGCACGCATCCCGGGCGGCTTCATCCGGCTGCGGTTCACCTCCGCCGCCCGGTTGGACGCCGCCGCCCTCGTCCTCGGCCGGGACGGGTACGACGCGCAGGCGCTCACCCTGGAGATCCCGAGCGACACCGGCGTGGCCGCGCTGCGCTCCCTGCTGGACCGACTGGACGCGGTGGCGGTCCAACCCGAGGCGCTGACGGTGCACACGCCCGACCTCGACGACGTCTTCCTCGCCCTCACCGGCCGTCCCCACGCCTCGGAGGCCGAATCGTCCAAGGAGAACCCCCGATGAGCACCTCGACCTACGCACTGCGCGACTCGCGCACGATGCTGCGGCGCAACCTCAAGCACGCCCAGCGCTATCCGTCCATGACGATCTCCGTGGTCGCCATGCCGATCCTGATGCTGCTGCTGTTCGTGTACGTCTTCGGCGGCGCGCTGGGCAACGGCATCGGCGCGCCCTCGGGCCGGGACGGTTACACCGACTACGTGACCCCCGGCATCATCCTGATGGCCGTGACCTCGGGTTCGGTGGCGACCGCCGTGGCGGTGTGCACCGACATGACCGAAGGCATCATCAACCGCTTCCGCACCATGGCCATCTCGCGCTCCGCAGTCCTGGTGGGCCACGTCGTGGGCAGCGTCATCCAGACGATGATCAGCCTCGTGCTGGTCATCGGCGTCGCCCTGGCCATCGGCTTCCGGCCCGACGCCACGGCCGTCGAGTGGGTCGCCGCGATCGGCCTGCTGGCCTTCCTCGCCTTCGGCCTCACCTGGCTCTCGGCCGGCCTGGGCATGTTGTCGCCCAACGTGGAGACGGCGAGCAACGCGCCCATGCCGTTGATGTTCCTGCCCTTCCTGGGCAGCGCCGTGGTGCCGCCCGAGTCCATGCCCTGGGGCCTTCGCTGGTTCGCCGAGTACCAGCCCTTCACCCCGATCAACGAGACCCTGCGCGGCCTGCTGCTCGGCAGCGGGATCGGCAACGACGCCTGGTTCGCCCTGGGGTGGTGCGCCGTGCTCACCGCGCTCGGATTCCTGTGGGCCCGTTCCGTCTTCAACCGCGGCGCCAAGCGCTGACGCCGCACGGGACGGCGCACACGACGAACCGACTGGAGGACGCGAGGAGTCATGACCACCCACCTGCAGAACACCAGCACAACGGGCCTCGTCGTCGAGAGCCCCTACATCTGGCGGGCCCGTCGGCGCAGCGCCCGGCACCGGCTCGTCTGCTTCCCCCACGCCGGCAGCGGGGCCAGCGCCTTCAGCGGCTGGGCCGGACTGCTCGGAGAGGAGGTGGAGCCGGTCGCCGTCCAGCTCCCGGGGCGGCAGAACCGCCTCCTGGAGGACCCGCCCACCGAAGTGCCTCCCATGATCGAGGAGATCGTGGACGCGCTGCTCCCCCTCACGCGCGACCTGCCGTACTCCTTCTTCGGCCACTCGTGCGGCGCCCTGCTCGCCTACGAGGTCACCCACGTCCTCCAGGCGCGCGGCGAGGTGCTGCCCCGGCGGCTGTTCGTGTCCGCGCAGCCGTCGCCGGAGGAGGCCAGGAAGAAGGCCAAGCTGCACCACCTGTCGGAGGAGGAGTTCCGTGCGGAGGTGCTCCGCCTCGGCGGATTCGACGAGGAGGTCGTGGAGGACGAGGACGCGCTGGAGCACCTGCTGCCCACCGTGCTCGCCGACTTCGCGCTGTGGGAGCAGCACGACATCACGCTCGCCCCGCCGCTGCGGGCCCCGATGACCGCGCTCGTCGGCGGCGAGGACCACCGGGCGCCACAGGAGCTCGTCGCGGGCTGGAAGGACCACACCAGCGTCGGCTACGACGAGCGCGTCTACCCCGGCGGGCACTTCTTCGTCTTCGACCCCGGCACGGACGCCGAGGTCCTGGCCTACCTGACCGACCGGATGCTGACCTCGTAACGGCACCGAACGGCACCGAACGGCACGAACCAAACCGCACCGAACCGAACCAAACCGCACCGCACCGACGCCGCACGGTGGCGGGCCCTCGCACCACGGGCCACCGCACCGTCGCGGTGCACCTCCCAGCCGCCCGGCCGGAATTCTTCCGTCCGGGCGGCTTCGCGCTGTCCGCGAAAATTCCCCGACACCCCTTTACGGCCTGGTGGGAAAGGGCGCCCGAAACTGCCTCAAGCGGACCTCCATCACTCCTCGACAATTCACGCCACTGGCTTGTCTATGGTGTCGATCTAACATGCGAATTCGACGTCCGCCGGCCGAGGGACAACTCCCGTACCAGCGGATCAACGCAGGGGTGCAGCCCTGATTGCGCACCCGCTGCCCGGTGTTCTCTTGAGCAGAGTTCAACGCTCGGTGAGCTCAATGACGCGGAGGTTCCAGTTCCGGTGGATACGTTTTCTGAATTGTTCGAGCGGAAGGTCGGTGCGGCTCCCCATTCCGTCGCGGTGGTGTGCGGCGACACCGAACTGACCTACCGGGAACTCGACGTGCAGGCGAATCGCCTCGCCCACGCGCTGATCGCCCGCGGGGTCGGCCCCGAAACCGTCGTCGGCGTCGCCCTGCGTCGCTCGGTGTCGTGGGCCGTGACCGTCCTGGCCGTGCTCAAGGCCGGCGCCGCCTACCTGCCGATGGACTCCGCCTACCCGGCGGAGCGGCTGGCGTACGTGGTCGACGACTCCGGCGCCCGCCTCGTCGTCGCCGATGCGGCAACCGCCGCCGAACTGCCGGTGCTGGACGTCGAGATCCTCCGCACGGACGACCCCGCGCTGAACGCGGATCTGGTGCGACGCCCCACCCGGGCGCCCACCGACGCCGACCGCACCGCCGCCCTGTCCGCGCTGAACACCGCGTACGTCATCTACACCTCCGGCTCCACCGGGCGCCCCAAGGGCGTGGCCGTCACCCACACCGGCTTCGCCCCGTTGCTCGCCGCCCAGGTCGACCGGCTGAAGGTCACGCTCGACAGCCGCGTCCTCCAGTTCGCCTCCCCGAGCTTCGACGCCTCGGTGTGGGAGCTGGTCATGGCGCTGCTGTCCGGCGCCGCGCTGGTCCTCGTCGACAAGGAGCGGATCGCCCCCGGCGCCCCGATCGCAGAAACGATCCAGCAGTACGGCGTCACGCATGTGACCCTGCCCCCGCCGGTCCTCAACGCGATCGCGCCCGGCGCCCTGGCCTCCGTCGAGACCCTGGTCGTCGCGGGTGACGCCACCACCGGTGAGCTCGCCGCACGCTGGGCTCCTGGCCGGCGCATGATCAACGCGTACGGGCCGACCGAGACCACCGTGTGCGCCACCACGAGCGCCCCGCTGCCCGGCGACGGTTCGCTGCCCGACATCGGGACCGCGGTCACCGACGCGCAGGTGCACGTCCTCGGCCCGGACCTGCGCCCGCTGCCCGCCGGCGAGATCGGCGAACTGTACGCCTGCGGACCGGCGCTGGCCCGCGGCTACCTGGGCCGCCCCGACCTGACCTGCACCCGCTTCGTGGCCTGCCCCTTCGGCGGCCCCGGCGAGCGGATGTACCGCACCGGCGACCTCGCCGAGCGGACGCCCGCCGGCGACCTCGTCTTCCACGGCAGGGTCGACACCCAGGTCAAGATCCGCGGCTTCCGCATCGAGCCGCTGGAGATCGAGGCCGCCCTCCAGACGCACCCCGGCGTCGCCCACGCAGCGGTCCTGCCCCATGAGGCGCCCGGCAGCGGTCGCGGCAGACAGCTCGTCGGCTACGTCGTCCCCGTCAAGGACGACGCACGCACCGGCCGCAGGCAGGACAGCGTCTACGGGGACATCGCCCTCTCCGCCGGGTTCGGCGTCGGCGAGCTGCGTGCGCACCTCGCCGAGCGGCTGCCGGACTACATGGTCCCCGCCACCTTCGTCACCCTCGACGAACTGCCGCTGACGCCCAACGGCAAACTCGACAAGAGCAAGCTGCCCGCGCCCGAGTTCCGCGGCGCCGCCTACCGCGCCCCGCGTGACGCCGCCGAGGAGGCGCTCGCCCGGACGTTCGCCGAAGTGCTGGGCCTGGACCGGGTCGGCATCGACGACGACTTCTTCGCCATCGGCGGCGACAGCATCCAGTCCATCCAGGTCGTCACCCGCGCCCGGCAACACGGGCTGGTCCTCAGCGCCCGGGAGGTCTTCGAGGGCCGCACCGTCGCCGCCCTCGCCCCCACGGCCGTCGCTGGCGCCGAAACCGGCGGCGGCGCCGTGCTCGAAGAGCTCGACGGAGGCGGCACCGGCTGGCTGCCGCTGCTGCCGGTGGCCCACTGGATCCGCTCCTGGGGACCCGGCTTCAACCGGTTCGCCCAGGCGATGGTCCTCGACCTGCCCGAACACCTGGACCGGGCGCAGCTCACCGCCACCCTCGCCGCCGTGATCGACCGCCACGACATGCTGCGCTGCCGCCTGGTGGACGAGCCCGAGAGCGGCCCGGGCACGGTGGTCGCCGCCCCCGGGACCGTACGCGTCGACGACCTGCTCACCCGCGTGGAGTGCGACGACGCCTGGGAGAGCGGGGCGTGGCGCACCGCCCTGCTCGACGAACTCGACCGCGCCACCGCCCGGCTCGACCCCGCCAACGGCGCGATCGCCCGGTTCGTCTGGTTCGACCGCAGCGACGGCCGGCCCGGCCGTCTGCTGGTGGTCCTGCACCACCTCGTCGTCGACGGCGTCTCCTGGCGCGTCCTCATGCCCGACCTCGCCGCCGCCTGGGAACAGGTGCGCCAGAGCCGCGTGCCGGAGCTGCCGCCCGTCGCCACGTCCGTACGGCGCTGGGCGCACGCGCTCGCCGAAGCGGCCCGCACGCCCGCCCGCACCGCCGAACTCCCTTTGTGGCGCTCCATCGTCGACAGCCCCGACCCACTGCTCGGCCGCCGCCGGTTGGACCCGGCGCTGGACACCGTCGCCACCCTCCACGAAACCCGCGTCGAACTCCCCGCCGACGTCACCGAGGCGCTACTCACCCAGGTGCCGGCCGTCTTCCGCGGCGGCGTCCAGGACGGCCTGCTCGCCGCCCTCGCGCTGGCCGTCACCCGCTGGCGCCGCGCCCGCGGCGTGGACGCGGCGTCCACGCTGGTCCGGCTCGAAGGGCACGGCCGGGAGGAGGACGCCGCCCCGGGCGCCGACCTGAGCCGTACGGTGGGCTGGTTCACCAGCGTCTTCCCCGTCCGCCTGGACCTCGCGGACCTCGACGTCGACGCGGCGTTCGCCGGCGGCGACGCCGCGGGCAGCGCCGTGAAGAGGGTCAAGGAGCACCTGCGTTCCCTGCCTGACAAGGGCATCGGATACGGGCTTTTGCGCCACCTCAACCCCGAGACGGCGAAGGTCCTCGACGGCCGCCCGATCGGTCAGATCGGCTTCAACTACCTCGGCCGCTTCTCCGCCGGCGCCGACGCGTCCGAGCAGCAGCGCCGGACCGGCTTCACCCGGGCCCGGGTCGCCGAACTCGACTCCCTGGACGCCGGCCAGGACGCACGGATGCCCGCACCCGCCGAACTCGACGTCAACGCCGCGGTCGCCGACACCGCCGCCGGCCCCCGCCTCACCGCCGTGTTCACCGCCCCCGCCGGCGTCCTCGACCCCGTCGAGGTCGGGGAGCTGGCGGCCCTGTGGCAGCAGGCGCTGACCGCCCTGGTCCGGCACGCCGCGAAGCCCGGCGCCGGCGGCCTGACCCCCAGCGACGTACCACTGGTCACGGTGAGTCAGAGCGACATCGACACCTGGGAGACGAAGTACGCCGGTCTCTCGGACATCTGGCCCGCCACCCCGCTCCAAGCCGGGCTGCTCTTCCACTCCCAGCTCAACGACTCCGCCTTCGACGCCTACCAGGTCCAGTATGCCCTGCACCTGGACGGCGAGGTCGACGCCGCACGCATGCGCACGGCCGGCCAGGCACTGCTGGAGCGCCACCCCAGCCTGCGGGCCGCGTTCGTGCCCGACGCCTCCGGCGACCTCGTCCAACTCGTCGTGGACGGAGCCCGCCTGCCCTGGGCCCACCTCGACCACCGGGCCCTGGATCCGGGCGCCCGCGCCGAAGCGTTCGAAGCGTTCCTCGCCGAGGACCTGCGGACCCACTTCGACGCCGCCGCCCCGCCGTTGCTGCGACTGACGCTGGTGACCATGGCGCCGGACCGCCACGAACTGGTGCTCACGGCCCACCACGTCCTGTTCGACGGCTGGTCCGTGCCCGTCCTGATGCAGGACCTGCTGCGGCTGTACGGCGCGCGCGGCGACGGGTCCGCCCTCGAACCCACCCGCACCTACCGGGACTTCGTCGCCTGGCTCGGCCGGCAGGACGCCGAGGCGTCGGCCCGGGTGTGGAGCCGTGAGGTCGACAGCGTCGACGCGCCCACACTGCTCGCGCCGCAGGCCGCCGCCGCGCACGGCCGCGCGGGCATCGCCCAGGTCGACGTCGACCTGACGGCACCCGAAGGACGGGAACTCGCCCGGCTCGCCGCGGATCTCGGCATCACGCTCAACACCGTGGTCCAGGGCGCCTGGGCCGTGCTCCTCAGCCACCTCACCGGCCGCCGGGACGTGGTCTTCGCCTCCACCGTCTCCGGCCGCCCGCCGGCCGTCGACGGCGTGGACGCGGTCGTCGGCATGTTCCTCAACACCCTGCCGGTGCGCGTGCAGGCCCGGCCGCAGGACACCTTCGCCGAACTGCTCACCGGCATCCAGCGCGGCCAGGCCGCCCTGATGGACCACCACCACCACGGGCTCACCGACATCTACCGGACCACCGGCCTCGACGCGCTGTTCGACACCATCATCGGCTTCGAGTCCTTCCCGCTGGACCGGGCCGGCATCGCCGACGCCAGCCGCGGCACCGGCATCACCGTCACCGGCATCCGCTCCTTCACCGCCAGCCACTATCCGGTGACCCTGCTGGTGTTCATCGAGGCCGACGGGGTGCGGATGTCCGTGCAGTACCAGAAGGACCTCCTCGACCGGGCCGCCGCCCAGGACCTGGCCACCCGCTACGGCCGGGTGCTGCGCCTACTGGCCGGGGACCCCGCCCGCCGGCTCGGCGCCGTCGACCTCCTCGACGCCACCGAACGGACCTCGCTCGCACCCCCCGCGCCCACCGGTCCCGCGCCCGCCGCACCCACCGTGCCCGAACTCTTCGAACGGCAGGTCGGGGCCGCCCCGGGCGCGATCGCGGTGACCGAGGGCGGCGGGGAGGAGGAGGTGCGCCTCACGTACGCCGAACTGGACGCGCGCGCCGGGCGCTTCGCCCAGGAGCTGGTCCGCCGCGGCGTCGCCCCCGACACCGTGGTCGCCGGGCCCGCCCCGTACACCGCGGACCATCTGACCGCGTTCCTCGGCGTCCTCAAGGCCGGCGGCACCTATCTGCCGGTGGAACCCGGCGCACCCGCCCGCCACCTGGCGGAGCTGTTCGCCGACGCGGACCCGGCCCTGGTGCTCACCGACCCGACCGCCGGCACCCCGTTGCCCGGCGACGGCCGGCCGCGCCTCGGACTCGTCGACGTCGGGGCGTCGGCCGGGTACCCGGCGACCGAGCCACCCGCGCTCCACCCGGACCACGCGGCCTGGCTCTCCCACGGACACGGCCAAGGCGCGGGCACGGCCCTCACGCACCGCACGGTCACCCGATCCCTCATCGCCCTGGGCGAACGGCTCGCCGCCCCGCCCGTCGTACGGGTCGGCCCGGGCCGCTTCGAGGACGCCGTCGTACGGCTCCTCACCGCGCTGTGCACCGGAGGCCGGGTCGAGTTCACCGACCGCGCCGAGACCACCGCCGCACCCGAGGAGCGCACCGGGGTCCTCCTGTCCACCACGCCCACCAAGGAATCGACCGAGCCCGCCGTCCGCTCCACCGAATCCGCCGTCCACCTCTACGCACCCGCCGGAACCTTCGTCGCCGGCGCGGCCCCCGCCGACGGCCCGGACCTGGGCACCTTGCTGCCCGGGACCGGCGCCCGACTGCTCGGCCCCGGCCTGCGGCCCGTGCCGCCCGGCGCCACCGGGGAGCTGTACCTGAGCGGCGACGCCGTCACCCGCGGCTGCCCCGGACACCCCGGTGCCACCGCCACCCGCTTCGTCGCCGACCCCTACGGCCCGCCGGGCAGCCGACTGCTGCGCACCGGGGACCTGGCCCGTCGGCGCCCCGACGGCACCCTCGTCCACGAGGGCCGCGCCGACGGCCTGGTGGCGCTCGCCGGCACCCGCGTCGACCCCCGGCGCATCGCCCGGGTCCTCACCGGGCACCGGGCGGTCAGCGGGGTCGAGGTCGTCCTGCGGGACGGCGACGGCGCCCGCACCCTGGTCGCCTACGCGCTCGCCACCGGCGACGACGCCCCCGACGCCGACGAACTCACCGGCTACGCGGCCGACCGGCTGCCCGCCGACCAGGTGCCCGCCGCGGTCGTCGTGCTCGACGCCTGGCCCCGCACCCCGGCCGGCACCCTCGACCGCGCGGCCCTGCCCGAGCCCGCCGCGGGCCGTCCCTACCGCGCCCCGCGGAACGAACAGGAGAAGCACCTCAGCGCCCTGTTCGCCGAGGTGCTGAACGTCGCCAGGGTCGGCATCGACGACGACTTCTTCGAACTGGGCGGCAACTCCCTGCTCGCCACCCGACTCACCAGCCGGATCCGCAAGTCCCTGGGCGTCTCCGTCTCCATCAGGGACATCTTCCAGCACCGCTGCATCGCCGAACTCTCGCGCACGGTGAAGAACGCGAACGCCGCCGACCGCCCCCGTCTGCGCAGGATGAACAGGAGTGCCTCGTAATGATCCCGTTGTCTTTCGCGCAGCGCCGACTGTGGTTCATCGACAAGTTCGAGGGCCCGTCCGCCACCTACAACGTGCCGTTCCTCGTCACCCTGGAGGGCCCCCTGGACGTGGCCGCCCTACGGGCCGCGATCCGGGACGTGGTGGACCGGCACGAGAGCCTTCGCACCCTCTTCGTCGAGGACGCCGACGGCGTGCCCGGCCAGCACGTGGTGCCCGTCGACCGGGTCGAGCTGGACGTCCCCCTCGTCGAGGTGGCCGCCGACGACCTGGACCGGGCCGTGGACGGCGCCGGCAAGCACGCCTTCGACCTGGCCGCCGAGATCCCCGTACGGGCCGTGCTGTTCCGCGCCGGCCCCGAGCACCACGTGCTGGTGCTGCTGATCCACCACATCGCCAGCGACGGCGAGTCCGTGGTGCCGCTCGCCCGCGACCTGGACACCGCCTACACCGCGCGCGTACGGGGCGAGGAGCCGCCCTTCGAGGAGCTGCCGGTCCAGTACGTCGACTACACGCTGTGGCAGCGCGAGGTCCTCGGCGCCGAGGACGACCCCGACAGCGTGCTGAACGCCCAGGTCGCGTACTGGCGCGAACAGCTCGCCGGCAGCCCCCAGCCCCTCCAACTGCCCACCGACCGGCCCCGGCCGCCGGCGGCCAGCCACCGCGGCGACATCGTGGAGTTCCCCGTCGAACCCCGACTCCTCGCCGCGGTGGAGGAGTTCGCCCTCGCCCGCGAGGTGTCCGTGCCGATGGTGATGCAGACCGCGCTCGCGGTGCTGCTCCAGCACCTGGGCGCGGGCGACGACATCCCCGTCGGCAACACCATCGCCGGCCGCACCGACGACGAACTCGCCGACCTGATCGGCTTCTTCGTCAACACCTGGGTGCTCCGCGTCGACCTCGCCGGCAGCCCCACCTTCGACCAGCTCCTCACCCAGGTCCAGGAGAAGGCCCTGGCCGCCTACGACCGCCAGGACGCCCCCTTCGAACGGCTCGTGGAAGAGCTCAACCCCGAGCGCTCCACCGCCCACCACTCCCTCTTCCAGACCATGTTCACCTGGGAGAACGAACGCTGGATCGACCTGGACCTGCCCGGCGGACTGAAGGCCCGGCTGGAGGTGCAGGCCACCTCGTCGGCCAAGTTCGACCTGGAGTTCAACTTCTTCGCCGACCCGACCAGGGCCGGGATGCTCGTCTACATCGAGTACGCCACCGACCTGTTCGACCACGCCACGGTCGAGGAGATCGCCGCCCGCTACGTACGCCTGGTGGAACAGGCGATCGCCGACCCCGGCCGTCCGGTGGGGCTCGCCGACGTCCTGCGCCCCGACGAGCGCGAACTGGTCCTGCACGCCTTCAACGACACCGCCGTGCCCACGCCCCGGGTGACCGTCCCCGGCCTGGTCGAGCAGCAGGCCGCCCGGACCCCCGACGCCGTCGCCGTGGTCTTCGGCGACCTGAAGCTGACCTACGGGGAGCTCGACGCCCGCGCCAACCGGGCCGCCCGCGAACTGATCCGGCGCGGCATCGGCCCGGAGACCGTGGTCGCGCTGGCCCTGCCGCGCTCCGCCGACCTGGTCGTAGCGCTCCTCGCGGTCCTCAAGGCGGGCGGCGCCTATCTGCCCATCGACCCCAAGTACCCCTCCACCCGGCTGGACTTCATCCTCGCCGACGCCCGCCCGACGCTGCTGCTCACCGACCGCGACACCCTCGCGGTGCTGCCGCGCACCGACGTGCCCACCCTCTTCGTCGACGACGTCGACGTCAGCGACGCCGTGCCCGGCGGGCCCATCGCCCAGGCGGAACGGTCCGTCCCGCTGCGGATCCACAACACCGCCTACGTGATGTACACCTCCGGCTCCACGGGCACCCCCAAGGGCGTCGCCGTCACGCACCACAACGTCGTCAACGGGGTGACCCGACTGGCCGACCTGGTGGGCGTGGACGACAACACCTGGCTGCTCGCGGGCACCTCGATCAACTTCGACGTGTCCGTGTTCGAACTGTTCACGGCGCTGTCCACCGGCGGCACCCTGGAGGTCGCCCGGGACGTCCTGGTCATCGGCGAGCGCGGCGGCTGGGACGGCGGCGTCATCTCCACCGTGCCTTCCGTCTTCTCCGAACTCCTCGACCAGGTCGGGGACAAGATCCGCGCCGAGTGCGTGGTGTTCGCCGGCGAGGCCCTGCCCGCCGCGCTCGTGCACCGCGTGCGGCGCACCATCCCCGGCATCCGGGTCGTCAACGCGTACGGCCAGACCGAGTCGTTCTACGCCACCCTCTTCTCGCTCCCCGCCGACCAGGAGTGGCAGGGCGCCACGAGCGCCCCCATCGGCTCCCCGATCGGCAACATGCGCACCTACGTGCTCGGCCCCGGACTGCGACCGGTGCCGCCCGGCGTGGTCGGCGAACTGCACGTCGCCGGCAACGTGGGCCGCGGCTACCACGGACGCACCGACCTGACCGCGGAACGGTTCGTCGCCGACCCCTACGGGCCGCCCGGCGCCCGCATGTACCGCACCGGGGACCTGGCGCGCTGGCTGCCCGGCGGCCAGTTGGAGTACGCCGGACGGGACGACGCCCAGGTCAAGATCCGCGGCTTCCGCATCGAGCCCAGCGAGATCGAAGCCGCGCTCACCGCCCACCCGGGCGTCGCCCAGGCCGCCGTGATCGTCGCCGAGAGCCGGGGGAGCAGACGGCTCGTCGGCTACGTCGTGCCCGACCAGGACGGCGCGGGCACCGCACACGGCGCCGGCAGCATCGACGGCCTCGGCGAGCAGACCGTGGACCTCACGCGCGGCCTGGAAGTCCAGGAACTGCGCCGGTTCACCGCCCGGCGGCTGCCCGAGTTCATGGTCCCGTCGGTGTTCGTGGTCGTCGACCGGCTGCCGCTGACGCCCAACGGAAAGCTGGATCGCCGGGCCCTGCCCGAGCCGGAGTTCAGCAGCGGCGAGTACCGCGCCCCGCGCGGCGCCGCGGAGGAGGCCCTGGCCGCGGTGTACGCCGAGGTGCTGGGCATGGAGAAGGTCGGCGTCGACGACGACTTCTTCGCCGTCGGCGGCGACTCCATCCGCTCCATCCAGGTCGTCACCCGCGCCCGGGCCCACGGCATCGAGATCACCCCGCGGCAGGTCTTCGAGTGCCGCACCGTCGCCGAACTCGCCGAGACCGTCGGCGCCCCGGGCGCCGCGGAACCCGTCCTGGAGGAACTGCCCGGCGGCGGCACGGGACCGATGCCGCTGCTGCCCGTCGCCCGCTGGATGACCGAACTCTCGGGCGACACCGACCGGTTCACCATGTCCCTCGTCCTCGACCTGCCGCCCGGCATCGACGAGCGCGGACTCCTGGCCACGCTCACCGCGGTCGTGGACCGGCACGACGTGCTGCGCTCCCGACTGGTCGCCGACGGCGGGGGAGCCCTGGACGTCACCGCGCCCGGCACCGTGGACGTCACCCCGCTGCTGCGCCGCGTCCCCTGCGACGGCGCCTGGGACGAGGAGTGGAAGGAGCGGGCGCGCACCGAGCTGAACGCGGCCACCACCCGACTCGCCCCCGGCGACGGGGTGATGGCGCAGTTCGTGTGGTTCGACCGCATCGACGGCCGGCCCGGCCGGCTGCTGTTCGTACTGCACCACCTGGCTGTCGACGGGGTTTCCTGGCGCATCCTCCTGCCCGACCTCGCCGCCGCCTGGGAGCAGGTGAAGTCCGGCGCCGCGCCCGCCCTGCCCGACGTCGGCACCTCCGTACGCCGCTGGGCCCACGCCCTCGTCGACGAGGCCCACGCGCCCGACCGCCTCGCGGAGCTGCCGTACTGGCGCTCCGTCGTCGAGCCCGCCGACCCGCCGCTGGGGTCCCGCCCGCTCGACCCGGAGCGCGACACCGTCGCCACCGCCGACCACCTCTGGCTCAACGTGCCGGTGCAGACCACCGAAGCCCTCCTCACCGCGCTGCCCACCGCCTTCCGCGGCGGCGTCCAGGACGGGCTCCTGACAGCTCTCGCGCTGGCCGTGCTCCGCTGGCGCGCAGGCCGGGGCGCCGCCGGCTCATCCGTGCTGGTCCGCCTGGAGGGCCACGGCCGGGAGCAGGACGTGGTGCCCGGCGCCGACCTGTCCCGTACCGTCGGCTGGTTCACCAGCATGTTCCCCGTCCGCCTCGATCTGCACGGCATCGACGTCGACGAGGCGTTCGACGGCGGGCCCGCGGCGGCGAGCGCGGTCAAGTCCGTCAAGGAACAACTGCTCGCCGTCCCGGACAAGGGCATCGGCTACGGACTGCTGCGCCACCTCAACCCCGAGACGGCGAAGGCCCTGGCACCGCGCCCCACCGGCCAGATCGGCTTCAACTACCTGGGCCGCTACTCGCCCACCGACATGCCCGAGCACCTGCGCGGCCTCGGCTTCACCCAGGCCGACGGCACCACCGACCTGGTCCCCGACCTCGACCCCGACCAGCAGGTCCTGACCGCCCTGGACGTGAACGCGCTCGTCGAGGACACCGAACACGGGCCGCAGCTGACCGCCAGGTTCGGCTACCCCACCGGGCTGCTGGGCGCCGACGACGTGGCGGAGATCGCCGAACTGTGGCGCACCGCCCTGCACGCCCTGGCCCGGCACGCCGCCCGGCCCGGCGCCGGCGGCCTCACCCCCTCCGACCTGCCGCTGGTCACGGCCGCGCAGTCGGACATCGAGTCGTGGGAGGAGCGCTACCCGGGCCTGGTCGACGTGTGGCCGCTGACCGCCACCCAGTCCGGGCTGCTGTTCCACACCATGCTCGCGGACGCGTCCTTCGACGCGTACCAGATGCAGATGGTGTGCCACCTGACGGGCCGGGTCGACGCGGGCCGGCTGCGCCTCGCCGGACAGGCGCTGCTCGACCGGCACCCGAACCTGCGCACCGCGTTCGTCCCCGGGGCCTCGGGCGACCCCGTCCAACTCGTCGTCGACGGCGTACGGCTGCCGTGGCGGGAACACGACCTGCGGCCCGCGCCGGAGCGGGAGCGCGAGGCGGAGCGCCGGCGGCTGGTCACCGAGGACCACGCCGCCCACTTCGACCCGCTCGCCCCACCGCTGCTGCGGATGACCCTGATCACCCTCGCCGACGACCGGGCCGACCTGGTCCTCACCGCCAACCACGTCCTGTTCGACGGCTGGTCGGTGCCGCTGCTGCTGACGGAGCTGCTGAGCCTGTACGGCTCGGCCGGCGACGCGTCGGCGCTGCCGCGGGTCCGCGGCTACCGCGACTTCCTCGCCTGGCTCGACCGCCAGGACCGCACCGAGGCCCACCGCGTCTGGAACGCCGAACTCGCCGGCGTCGACGAGCCCACCCTCGTCGCGCCCCAAGCCGCCGCCGATGCCGCGCCCGAGGGCATCGGGCAGGTGGACGTCCCGCTCGCCCCGGAGACCTCCCGCGAGCTGACCCGACGCGCCTCCGAACTCGGGATCACCCTGAACACCCTGGTCCAGGGCGCCTGGGCGGTCCTCGTCGGGGAGCTGACCGGCCGCCGCGACGTCGTCTTCGGCGCGACCGTTTCCGGCCGTCCGCCCCAGGTACCCGGCGTGGACTCGATCGTCGGCCTGTTCATCAACACCCTCCCGGTACGGGTGGACTGCGCCCCCGGCGACACCCTGGACCAGGTGCTCGGCGCACTCCAGACCCGGCAGGGCGCGCTCCTGGACCACCAGCACCACGGGCTGGCGGAGATCCAGCGCGCCACCGGTCTGCCCCGCCTCTTCGACACGCTCGTCGTCTTCGACTCCTACCCGGTCGACCGGGCCGGCCTCGCCGACGCCCACGACACGGCCGGGATCTCCCTCACCGGCATCAGCCCCACGAGCGGCACCCACTACCCGCTGACCCTGACCGCCACCGCCGACCCGCACCTGCGGGCGGTCATCGCCTACCAACACCACCTCTTCGACCGGAAGGCCGCCGAGAGCGTCGCCGCCCGCCTGGAGCGGGTGCTCGCGCAGCTCGCCGCCGACCCGCGCGTACCGGTGCGCCGGGTGGACGTCCTTGAGCCGGCCGAGCGCGCCATGGTGCTGCCCGCACCCCGCGGCACCGCCGGCGCCGAACTCACCGTTCCGGCGCTGCTCCAGCGGCAGGCCGCGCGCACCCCCGAGGCGCCCGCCGTCGTGCACGGGGACGCGGTCCTGACGTACGAACGGCTCCACGAGCGCTCGGACCGGCTGGCCCGCGCCCTGATCGCGCACGGCGCCGGGCCCGAGCAGTTGGTGGGCCTCGCCCTGCCGCGCTCGGCCGACCTGGTCGTGGCGATGCTCGGCGTCCTCAAGTCCGGTGCCGCGTACGTACCGCTGGACCCGGCCTACCCGAGCCGCCGGCTGGCCCACGTCCTGAGCCAGGCGGCCCCGCTGCTCGTCCTCACCGACGGCCCCACCGCGGCCCTGCTGCCCCCCGGCCCGGCCTCCGTCCTGCACCTGGACCGGATCGACCTGGAGGGCCGGGCCGCCGGACCGGTCATGGACGCGGAGCGCACCACGGCGCTGCACCCGCAGCACCCGGCGTACGTGATGTACACCTCCGGATCGACCGGTGTGCCCAAGGGCGTCACCGTCACCCATGCCGCGGTCGCTGCCGGCGTCGAGCAGTTGGCGCGGGCCGTCGGCGTCGAGCCGGGTGCGCGGATGCTCGCCGGCACCTCGATCAACTTCGACGTCTCCGTCTTCGAGCTCCTGACCGCGCTCGCCACCGGCGGCACCGCCGACGTCGTGCGCGACGCCCTGGTCCTGGGCGAACGCGAGGACCAGCGGGGCGGCGTCCTGTCGACCGTCCCCTCCGTCGTCGCCGAACTCGCCGAGGGCTTCGCCGACCGGATCGTGCCGGACACGGTGGTCTTCGCCGGTGAGGCGCTGCCCGCAGCCCTGGTGGACCGGGTCCGTACTGCTGCTCCGGCTGCCCGGGTGGTCAATGCGTACGGTCAGACGGAGTCGTTCTACGCGACTGCTTTCGTGCTCGCGCCCGGGCAGGAGTGGGACGGTCGGGGCAGCGTCCCGATCGGCACCCCCCTGGACGGCACCCGCGCCTACGTCCTCGGCCCCGGCCTCACCCCGCTCGCCCCCGGCGTGGTGGGTGAGTTGTACGTGGCCGGCGGTTTGGCGCGGGGCTACCGCGGGCGGTCGGGGTTGACGGCGGAGCGGTTCGTGGCCGATCCGTACGGCCCGGTCGGCTCCCGGATGTACCGCACGGGCGACCTGGCCCGCTGGAACGCCCACGGTCAACTGGAGTACGCCGGACGCGCCGATCAGCAGGTGAAGGTGCGGGGCTTCCGCATCGAACCGGGCGAGATCGAGGCCGTCCTCACCGCACACCCCTCGCTCGCCCGAGCCGCCGTCGTCGCCCGTGACGCCGACGGGCCGGGCGGTCCGCGCCTGGTGGCCTACGCCGTACCCGCCCCGGACGCCGACGGACGGCGGATCGACGCCACCGAGCTGCGGACCTTCCTGACCGCCGCCCTGCCCGAGTACATGGTCCCGTCCGCGATCGTCGTGCTCGAGCGGCTTCCGCTGGCGCCCAACGGGAAGCTCGACCGCGCGGCCCTGCCCGACCCGCAGCACTCCGGCGACGCGTACCGGGCGCCCCGCACCCGCCACGAGGCGGCGCTGTGCGCCCTGTTCGCCGAAGTCCTCGGCGTCGAACGGGTCGGCGTGGACGACGACTTCTTCGCACTCGGCGGCCACTCGCTGCTCGCCACCCGCCTCGTCGGCCGCATCCGCACCGACCTGGCGGCGGAGCTGCCGATCCGCGTGCTGTTCGACGCGCCCACGGTCGCCCGGCTCGCCGCCCGCCTCACCGACGCCGGTCGGACCCGGCCGCCGCTGCGCAGGACCGAGCCGCGCCCCGAGCGCGTACCGCTCTCCTTCGCGCAGCGCCGCCTGTGGTTCATCGAACGGTTCGAAGGGCCGTCGGCGACGTACAACACGCCCTTCCCGCTGCGGCTCACCGGTGACCTGGACGCGCACGCGCTGACGGCGGCGCTGCGCGACGTGGTGGCCCGGCACGAGAGCCTGCGCACCCTGATCGTCGAGGACGCCGAGGGCGTCCCCACCCAACTGGTGCTCCCCGTCGAACGGGTGCACCTGGACGTCCCGGTGGTCGACGTGGCCCCCGAGGACCTGGAGGACGCCAAGGCCGAAGCCGCGACGTACGCCTTCGACCTGGCCGGCGAGATCCCGCTGCGGGCCACCCTGCTCAGGGTCGGCGCGCGCGAACACGTGCTCTTCCTGCTGCTGCACCACATCGCCAGCGACGGCGTCTCGCTCACCCCGCTCGCCGCCGACCTGGACGCCGCGTACACCGCCCGCGCCGCCGGCCGGGCGCCCGACCTCGCCGAACTCCCCGTCCAGTACGTCGACTACACGCTGTGGCAACGCGAACTCCTCGGCGCCGACGACGACCCGGACAGCCTCCAGTCCGCGCAGGTCGCGTACTGGCGCGACGAGCTGGCCGGGGTGCCGCAGCCGATCCGGCTGCCCACCGACCGACCCCGGCCGCCGGCGGCCAGCCACCGCGGCGCCACCGTCGAGTTCCGGCTGGACGGCGCCGTCGCTGACGCGGTCGAGACCTTCGCCCGCGAGCAGGGCGCCACCGTCTCGATGGTGCTCCAGTCGGCGCTCGCGGTGCTGCTGCACGGCCTGGGCGCCGGCGACGACGTGACCATCGGCGCCCCGATCGCCGGCCGCACCGAGGACGACCTCGACGGGCTGATCGGCTTCTTCGTCAACACCTGGGTGCTGCGCGCCGAGCTCGGCGGCGCCCGCACCTTCACCGAACTGCTCGCCCAGGTCCGCGACAAGTCCCTGGCCGCCTACGACCACCAGGACGTGCCCTTCGAGCGGCTGGTGGAGGCCGTCAACCCCGAGCGCTCCACCGCCTACTCGCCGCTGTTCCAGGTGATGTTCGCCTGGCAGAACTTCAGCCGGCAGGGCTTCTCCCTGCCCGGTCTGGACGTGGCCTTCGAGCCGTTCCGCAACGGCTCCGCGAAGTTCGACCTCTTCTTCAACATGGCCGACCTGCCCGGACTCGGCGTGGTGGGCCAGCTGGAGTACGCCACCGACCTGTACGACCACGCCACCGTCGAAGCCCTCGCCGAGCGGTTCACCACCCTGGTCGCCCGGCTCGTCGCGGAGCCAACCCGGCCCGTGGCGGCGGTCGAGCTGGTGGACGCGGCCGAGCGCGAGCGCGTGCTGCACGGCTTCAACCCTTCCGCCGTCCCGCAGGAGCCGGGGCTGACGCTGCCCGAACTCTTCGCACGGCAGGTGGCGGCCACCCCGGACGCCGTCGCCGTCATCGGAACCGGCACCGGGGACGGGCTGACGTACCGCGGGCTCGACGAGCGCGCCGCCCGGCTCGCCCGGGAGCTCGCCGCGCGGGGCGTGGGCCCGGAGGAGGTGGTGGCGCTGTCGCTGCCGCGCTCCCCGGAACTGGTCGTCGCCCTGTTGGCGGTGCTCAAGGCGGGCGGCGCCTATCTGCCGCTCGACCCGCGCTACCCGAGCACCCGGCTGGACTTCATCCTGGGCGACGCCCGCCCGGTGCTGCTGGTGACCGACACGGCGACCGCGCCGTCCCTGCCCGACACCGGCGTCGCGAGACTGCTGGTCGACCAGGTCGACCAGAGCGCGGCCGACGGCCTGCCTGCCCCGCACCCCGCCCCCGCCGCACTGAACGCGGCGTACGTGATGTACACCTCCGGCTCCACGGGCGTGCCCAAGGGCGTCACGGTCACCCACGCCGCCGTCGCGGCCGGCGTCACCCAACTGGCGCGGACCGTCGGTGCCGGGCCCGGCACCCGGATCCTCGCCGGCACCTCGATCAACTTCGACGTCTCCGTCTTCGAACTCTTCACCGCGCTCTCCACGGGCGGCAGCGTCGAGATCGCCCGGGACGTCCTGGTCATCGGTGAGCGCGGCGGCATCGACGGCGGACTCGTCTCCACCGTCCCGTCCGTCTTCGCCGAACTGCTGGAGCAGACCGACGGCGACGTCCGGCCCGACGCCGTCGTCTTCGCCGGCGAGGCCCTGCCCGCGGCCCTTGTCCGCCGGGTCCGTGCCGCGTTGCCGGGCGCGCGGGTGGTCAACGCGTACGGCCAGACCGAGTCCTTCTACGCGACTGCCTTCGTGCTCGATGCGGAACAGGAGCTCGCCGCCGGGGGCAGCGCTCCGATCGGCTCCCCGCTGGAGGGCACGCGCGCCTACGTCCTCGGCGCCGGGCTGCAGCCCGTGCCGGTCGGTGTGGTGGGTGAGCTGTACGTGGCGGGTGGCCTGGCGCGCGGGTACCAGGGGCGTGCGGTGCTGACGGCGGAGCGGTTCGTCGCCGATCCGTACGGTCCTTCCGGGGCTCGGATGTACCGCACGGGTGACCTGGCCCGTTGGAACGCCCAGGGGTTG
Organism: Streptomyces sp. NPDC047315; assembly: GCF_040643215.1. NCBI lineage: Bacteria > Bacillati > Actinomycetota > Actinomycetes > Kitasatosporales > Streptomycetaceae > Streptomyces > Streptomyces sp. NPDC047315. The sequence goes on from NZ_JBEYTZ010000038.1 coordinate 26,412, forward strand.
TTGGAGTACATGGGTCGGGCGGACGCGCAGGTGAAGGTGCGGGGCTTTCGCATCGAGCCCGGTGAGATCGAGGCCGTGCTCACCGCGCACCCCGGCGTCACCCAAGCAGCCGTCGTCACCCGCCCGGGCCGCGCCGGCACGGGGCAGCAACTCGTCGGCTACGTCGTGCCGCACGTCGCCGAGGACGTCGACCTCGACCTGACGGCCGGTGTTTCCCCGGAGCAGCTCCGCACCTTTGCCGCCCGCCGGCTGCCGGAGTTCATGGTCCCGTCGGTGTTCGTGGTCCTCGACCAACTGCCGCTGGCGCCCAACGGCAAGCTGGACCGGGCCGCCCTGCCCGACCCCGAGTACGTCGGCGGCACCTACCGCGCCCCGCGCACCGAGACGGAACAGGCCCTGGCCGACGTCTACGCAGAGGTGTTGGGCGTGGAGCGCATCGGCGTCGAAGACGACTTCTTCGCCGCCGGCGGCGACTCCATCCGCTCCATCCAGGTGGTCTCCAAGGCCAAGGCCCGCGACGTGGAGATCACCCCGCGGCAGGTCTTCGAGTGCCGTACCGTCGCCGAGTTGGCCGCCGTGGCCGCCGAGAACGCCCGGGCGACCGCAGTGGTCCTGGCGGAACTGGCGGGCGGCGGCGTGGGCCGGATGCCGCTGCCGCCGATCGCCCGGTGGATGACCGGGCTGCGCGCCGGCACCGACCGGTTCGCCATGTCCACCCTCCTCGACCTTCCCCACGGCGTCGACGAGGCCCGACTCAGGGCCACCCTCACCGCGGTCGTCGACCGGCACGACGTACTGCGTTCCCGGCTGCTCACCGACGGGGACGGCGCCCTGGAGGTCACCGCCCCCGGCACCGTCGACGTCGCCCCGCTACTGCGCCGCATCGTCTGCGAAGGCGGCTGGGACGAGGAGTGGGAGCGCCGGGCCGGTGCCGAGCTGAACGCGGCCACGACCAGACTCGCCCCGACCGAGGGGGTGATGGCGCAGTTCGTGTGGTTCGACCGCACCGATGGGCGGGCCGGCCGCCTGCTGGTCGTCCTGCACCACCTGGCCGTCGACGGCGTCTCCTGGCGCATCCTCGTTCCCGACCTGGCCGAAGCGTGGGAGCAGGTGACGGCCGGCGCCGCGCCCGCCCTGCCCGAGGTCGGCACCTCCGTACGCCGCTGGGCCCACGCCCTGGTGGAGGAGGCCCACGCACCCGGCCGGCTCGACGAGCTCCCGCTGTGGCGCGCCGTCCTCAAGGGACCCGACCCGGAGCTCGGGTCCCGCTCGTTCGACCCCGCCGTGGACACCATGGCCACCGTGGACAGCGTGTCGCTCACCGTGCCCGGCGAGATCACCGAGCCCCTGCTGACCACCCTTCCGGCCGCCTTCCACGGCGGCGTCAACGACGGCCTGCTCGCCGGCCTCGCCCTGGCGCTCGCCCGCTGGCGCGAGCGGCGCGGCGTCGACGAGACGTCGGCGCTGATCCGGCTGGAGGGCCACGGCCGCGAGGAACAGGCCGTCCCCGGCGCCGACCTGTCCCGTACCGTCGGCTGGCTCACCAGCATGTTCCCCGTCCGCCTCGACGTCGAGGGCATCGACGTCGACGAGGCGCTCACCGGCGGGCCCGCGGCCGGGCGTGCGATCAAGGCGGTCAAGGAACAACTGCTCGCCGTCCCCGACAAGGGCATCGGATACGGACTCCTGCGCCACCTCAACACCGAGACAGCCGAAGCCCTTTCGGGCCGCTCCGCCGGCCAGATCGCCTTCAACTACCTGGGGCGCTTCAGCACCGGCGGGCAGCCGGGCGCCACCGAAACCGGGTGGACCGTATCCGCCGACACCGGCCGGCTCGTCGCCGACTTCGACCCGGACATGCCCGCCCTGGCCACCGTCGAGATCACCGCGTACGTCACCGACACCGCCCACGGGCCCGAACTGCACGCGAAGTTGAGCTTCCCGACCGGGATCCTCACCGCCGACGAGGCGCGCGAGCTGGCCGACCTGTGGACCGCCGCCCTCACGGGGCTGGCCCGGCACGCCGGGCAGGACGGCGCGGGCGGCCTGACCCCCTCCGACGTACCGCTGGTGCAGGTGACCCAGCACGACCTGGAGACCTGGGAGCAGCGACACCCGGGCCTGGTCGACGTGTGGCCGCTGACCGCGATGCAGTCCGGCCTGCTGTACCACTCCCGGCTGGCGGACGCGTCCTACGACGCGTACCACATGCAACTGGCGATCCACCTGTCCGGCGGGGTCGCCCCGGGCCGGCTGCGCACCGCGGGACAGGCCCTGCTCGACCGGCACGCCAACCTGCGGGCCGCGTTCGTCACCGACGCCGCGGGCGAACCGGTGCAACTCGTCCTCGACCACGTCGACCTGCCCTTCCACCACGTCGACCTGAGCGGCCTCGGCGCGGCGGAGCGCGAGGAGGCGTTCGAAGCGCTGCTCGACGCCGACCACGCGGCCCACTTCGACCCGGCGAAGCCGCCGCTGCTGCGGATGACCCTGGTCACGACCGGCCCGCAGGATGCGGAACTCGTCCTCACCGCCAACCACGTCCTGTACGACGGCTGGTCGCTGCCGCTGCTGCTGCAGGACCTGCTCGTCCTGTACGGCTCCGACGGCGCTTCGGCCGCGCTGCCGCGGGTGCGCCCCTACCGGGACTTCCTCCGCTGGCTCGACGGGCAGGACCGTGCCAAGTGCGCACGCGCCTGGGACAGGGAGCTCGCCGGCGTCGACGGGCCGACGCTGCTCGCGCCCGACGCCGAAGTCGCCCAGGAGGGCCTCGGCATCGTCGAGGTCGACCTGCCGGTGGCGACGGCCCGGCTCCTCGCGCGCCGCGCCTCCGCGTTGGGCATCACCGTCAACACGCTCGTCCAAGGCGCCTGGGGCATCGTCCTCGGCCGGCTCACCGGGCGGCAGGACGTGGTGTTCGGCGCGACGGTCTCCGGCCGCCCGCCCGCGGTGCCCGGCGTCGACGCGATGGTCGGCCTGTTCATCAACACCCTGCCCGTACGGGTCGAGGCCGCGCCCGGTGCCACGCTCGCCGAACTGCTCACCGCGCTGCAGGACCGACAGGCCGCCCTGCTCGACCACCACCATCACGGCCTCGGCGAGATCCAGCGCGCCAGCGGCCTGAGCACCCTTTTCGACACCCTGGTGGTCTTCGAGTCGTATCCGGTGGACCGCGACGGCATGAGCGACGCCGGCGGCGCCGCGGGCATCACTGCCACCGGCATCCGCGCCCGCTCCGGCACCCACTACCCGCTGGCCGTCGCCGCGGACATCGATCCGCACCTGCGGGTGGGCCTCCAGTACCAGCAGAGCCTGTACTCCGACGACGACGCGGGGCGGATCGCCGCCCGACTCGGCCGGGTCCTCACCGAGATCGCCGAGGACCCGGACACACCGGTCGCCAGCGTCGACGTCCTGGAGCCGGCGGAGCGCGAACTGGTCCTCGACCGGTTCAACGACACGGCGCAGCCCACGCCCGAGCTGACCCTCGTCGGGCTCTTCGAACAGCAGGCGGAGCGCACCCCCGGCGCGGTTGCCGTCGAGGACGGCACCGTCTCGCGCACCTACCGCGACCTGGACGCCCGCGCCAACCAGCTCGCCCGCGAGCTGATCGAGCGCGGGGTCGGCCCCGAGACGGTGGTGGCGCTGTCGCTGCCGCGCTCGGCCGAGCTGGTCGTCGCCCTGCTGGCGGTGTTGAAGGCGGGCGGCGGCTATCTGCCGCTCGACCCGCGCTATCCGAGCGCCCGCCTGGCGCACATCCTGACCGACGCCCGTCCGGCGCTCCTGCTGACCGACGGGAGCGCCGTCGACGTCCTCCCGCGGACGCGGGTGCCCCGGCTGCTCATCGAGGACGTCGACCTCGCCCCCGGCAGACGGAACGTCAAGATCCGGGACCGGCAGCGAATCGCGCCGCTACGGCGCGACAACGTGGCGTACGTGATGTACACCTCCGGCTCGACGGGCTTCCCCAAGGGCGTCGCGGTCACCCACGCGGGCGTCGTCAACGGCGTCACCCGACTCGCCGAGCGCGTTGGCTCCCGACGCGGCGGTCGCACCCTGGCCGGCACGTCGATCAACTTCGACGTGTCCGTGTTCGAGATATTCACCACGCTGACCACCGGCGGCACCGTCGAGATCGCCCGCGACGCGCTGGCCCTCGGCGAGCGCGGCGGGCCGGCCCTGTCGGTCGTGTCCACCGTGCCCTCCGTCCTCGCCGAAGTCCTCGACCGGAGCACGGTGGAACTCGCTGCGGACACCGTGGTGCTCGCCGGCGAGGCGCTGCCGGCCACCCTGGTCGAGCGGGTGCGCGAGACGGTCCCCGGGGCGCGGGTGGTGAACGCCTACGGACAGACCGAGTCGTTCTACGCCACCGCCTTCGCGTTGGCGCCGGACGAGGAGTCCACCGCAGTGGGCAACGCCCCGATCGGTGCCCCGCTGGGCAACATGCGCACCTACGTGCTCGGCCCCGGCCTCGAACCGGTCCCGGTGGGTGTCGCCGGCGAACTGTACGTCGCGGGCGGCATCGGCCGCGGCTACCACCGCCGGGCCGCCCTGACCGCCGAACGGTTCGTGGCCGACCCGTACGCCGTCGAGCCCGGCGCCCGGATGTACCGCACCGGCGACCTCGCCCGCTGGCGGGCCGACGGGCAGTTGGTGTACGTCGGCCGGGGCGACTCCCAGGTGAAGGTCCGCGGGTTCCGCGTCGAGCCCGCGGAGGTGGCGGCGGCCCTCGCCGAGCACCCCGAAGTGGCCCACGCCGCCGTCGACGTCCGTGATTTCGCGGGGGACCGGCGTCTGGTCGGCTACTTCGTGCCCGAGGACGGAGCCGCCGTCGACACCGCGGTTCTGCGGGAGTTCGTCGCCGAACGCCTGCCGGACTTCATGGTCCCGTCCGCGTTCGTGGTCCTCGACCGACTGCCGCTGGCGCCCAACGGCAAGCTGGACCGCACGGCGCTGCCTGATCCGGAGTTCACCACGGCCGGGCACCGGGCCCCGCGGACCCCCCAGGAAGAAGTGCTCGTCGGACTGTTCGCCGAGGTCCTCGGCGTCGAACGGGTCGGCATCGACGACGACTTCTTCGCCCTCGGCGGCCACTCGCTGCTCGCCGCACGCCTGGTGAGCCGGGTCAGGAGCGTCCTCGGCGCCGAGGTGCCGATACGGGTGATGCTCGACGCGCCGACCGTCGCGAAGCTCGCCGGCCACCTCACCTCCGGGGCCGAGTCCACCGGGCTCGCGGACCCCTTCGGCGTCGTCCTCGCCCTGAAGTCCTGCGGCACCCGGGCGCCCGTGTGGTTCGTCCATCCGGGCATCGGCCTGTCCTGGGTCTATCTGGCCTTCGCCCAACACCTCGGCGACCGGCCCGTCTACGCCGTCCAGGCCCGCGGCTTCGACGGGTCGCCGCTGCCCGGATCCGTCGACGAGATGGTCGACGACTACGTGCAGCAGATCCTCTCGATCCAGCCGGACGGCCCCTTCCGACTCGTCGGCCTCTCCCTCGGCGGCACCCTCGCGCAGGCCGTCGCCGCGCGCCTGGAGGGCCGGGGACACCGGGTGGCGCTCCTCGCGCTCCTCGACTGCGTACCGGCCGACTGGTTCGCCCGGCACCAGCACGACGTGGACGCCCACGAAGTGCGGGACTTCTTCGAGCACCACCTGCCGGCCGGCGCGGGCACCGACGGGGACGGCGCACACGCCTCCTTCGTGGACCGGGCGTCCGCGATCATGGCCGAGCACGTGACGATGATGCGGGACTTCACCCAGCCGGTCTTCCACGGCGACGCGCTCTTCTTCAACGCGACGCTCAACCCCGACGACTCGTACGCGGCCCTGTGGCGGTCGCACGTCCGCGGCGCGATCGAGGAACACGACGTGCGCACCACCCACCTGGGGATGTACCGGCCCGGCCCCGCGGCCGACATCTGCACGACCATCAACCGCCACCTCGGCGAGGACTGAACCCGCCGCGAGGATCTGAGGAGAGCACTCATGCATGACGTGATCGTGGTCGGCGCGCGGGTCGCCGGAGCGTCCACCGCCCTGTTGCTGGCCCGGGCCGGCTACCGGGTGCTGCTGCTGGAACGCAGCCGCACTCCCAGGGACACCCTGTCCACCCTCTACATCCACCAGCCCGGCGTGGCCGCGCTGCACCGGTGGGGCGTCCTCGACGACGTCGTCGACACCGGCACCCCCGCCCTGGACGAGGTCCGCTACCGCGTCGGCGACGTCTTCCTGAAGGGCTGCTCCTGGCCTGCCGACGGCATCGGCGCCGCCTACGCGCCCCGCCGCTACCTGCTGGACTCGATCCTCATCGAGCACGCCGTCGACGCCGGCGTGGAGTTCCGCGACAACACCTCCGTCAACGACCTGGTCCTTGAGGACGGCCGGGTCACCGGGGTGCGCATCGGCTCGGTGCGCGGCGGCGGCACCACCGTGGAGAAGGCCCGGCTCGTCGTCGGCGCAGACGGCATGCGCTCCACGGTGGCGGCCAAGCTGGACGTGCCCCTCGTCGTCGAGGACCCGACCTACACCTGCGCCTACTACACCTACTGGTCCGACCTGCCGCAGCAGTTCCGGCTGTTCGAGACCCGCGGCCACTGGGTGGGCACCATCCCGACCAACGACGGCGCCACGCTCGTGGCCGGCTACTTCCCCCAGGAGCAGTTCGCCGACGTGCGGGGCAACGCTCTGGAATCGCTGCTGGACTGCGTCGCCCGCACCGCACCCGAGGTGCGCGAGGAGATGGCGGACGGCCGGCAGTTGGAACGCGTCCACGGCACCGGCGACCAGCGCAACTTCTTCCGCCGGGCCGCGGGCGACGGCTGGGTCCTCGTCGGGGACGCCGGCCACCACAAGGACTCCATCACCGCCCGCGGCATCACCGACGCCTTCCGCCAGTCCCAACTGCTCGCCGACTGCATCGGCGACGGACTCCACGACCCCGGGCGCCTGTCCGCCGCCCTGGAGCAGTTCGCGGTGCGCCGCACCAACGTCCTGATGCCGGACTACCGCAGCACCCTGAAGACGGCCCGACTCGATGCACCGCCGCACCAGATCGAACTGCTGCGCGCGATCTCCACCAGCGAGGAGCTCACCGCACGGTACTTCGCCACGATGTCCGGCGTGTGCCCCGTCGACGAGTTCCTCACCCCCGAGATCCTCGACCGTCTGGCCGAGCCGATCGCCGCCTGACGCGCCGACCGAAAAGAGGGAAGGACGAGATGACCGACAGCACGAAACGAGCAGCGGCGCTGCTGGAGCACTGGCGCGACCGGCTCCACGACCGGCCCGCCCTGCGCCTGCCCGCCGACCACCCGAGGACCGGGACGCGCGTCGCGCCGCCGGCGCTGCACGCCTTCCAGGTACCCGCCGCAGCCACCGTGCCCCTGGCGGTGCCCGCAGCCGCACGCGGCGGCACCCTGGCCGACGCGTTGTTCACCGCGAGCCAGGTCCTGCTCTCGCGCCTCAGTCAGCAGCCGGACCTGCTGCTCGGGCTGGCGACGGACCACCAGCCCGGCCCGGTGCCGGTCCGCGCGACCGTGGACCCCGAACAGCCCTTCGTCGACCTGCTCGGTGCGAACGTGGAGCGGATCGCGGAAGCCGGCGCCCACCACGTGCCGTGGGCCACGCTGGCCCGGGAGCTGGGCGGGGAAGGAGCGCCGGCCCAGGCGGCCGTCACCTACCGCGACGCGCCCGGCGAGCCGGTGGTGGACCGCGCGGCGCACGAGCTGACGGTGGAGTTCACCCGCGGCGAGGACGGTGCCCTGGACGGCGTCCTCGCCTACGACCCGGCGCTGTTCGACGCCGCCACCGTCGCCCGCTTCGCCCGCGGCCTGCTGATCCTCCTCGAAGGCGCGGCCATGGAGCCGAGCCTGCCGGTGGGCCGGCTGCCGCTGCTCGACGAGGAGGAGTACCGCACGCTCACCTTCGACTGGGCGGTCAGGCCCGCCGGCCACGACCTGGCGCGCGGCGTGCACGAACTCGTCGGCGACCGCGCGCGCACCGGGCCGGGGGCCGTCGCCGTCGTCACCGAGGACGGCACCACCACGTACGGCGAACTCGACGCCCACGCCAACCGCATCGCGCACCTGCTGCTCGACCACGGCGTGCGCCCGGGCGCCTTCGTCGCGGTGTGCCTGCCCCGCGGCACCGAGCTGTTCGCCGCGCTCCTGGGCGTCCTGCGGGCCGGCTGCGCCTATCTGCCGCTCGACCCCGACTACCCGGCCGACCGGCTCTCGTACATGCTGGCCGACGCCGAAGCGCCGGTGTGCCTGACCGAGCGGCGACTGGCGGACCGACTGCCCGCCGGTGCCACGGAGATGATCTGCCTCGACGAACGCGCCGTCGACACCGCGACGCAGCCGGGCACGGCACCCGCGGTCACGGTCGGGCCGCGGGACGCCGCGTACGTCATCTACACCTCAGGCTCCACCGGCCGCCCCAAGGGCACCGTTGTCGAACACCGCTCCATCACCCGCCTGGTGGCCGGCGCCGACTACGTGTCCCTGCACGAGGACGACGTGGTCGCCCAGGGCGCCGACGCCACCTTCGACGCGGCCACCTTCGAGATCTGGGGCCCGTTGGTGGCCGGGGCCCGGCTCGTCGTCGTCGACAAGCACACCCTGCTCGACCCGACCGCGCTGATCGCGGCGCTGCGGCGGCACGAGGTGACGACCCTCTTCCTCACCACGGCCGTCTTCAACCAGGTCGTCGCGGCGGACCCGGCCGCCTTCTCGACGCTGCGCCACGTGCTGTTCGGCGGCGAGGCGGTCAACTCGGCCCGGGTGGCGCAGGTCCTGGCGGCGAGCCCGCCGCAGCGGCTGCTCCACGTGTACGGGCCCACGGAGACCACCACGTACGCCACCTGGCACGAGGTGCGCAGCGCGGACGGGAACCGCGCCGTGCCCATCGGCGGGCCGATCGCCGGCACCTCCGTGTACGTCCTGGACGAGCAGCTCAACCCCGTGCCCACCGGAGTGGTGGGGGAGCTCCACATCGCCGGCCCCGGCGTCGCCCGCGGCTACCTGGGCCGCCCCGACCTGACCGCCGAGCGCTTCGTGGACGACCCCTTCGGCGGCGACTCCGAGGACCGGATGTACCGCACCGGCGATCTGGTGCGGTGGCTGCCGGGCGGCGCCATCGAGTACGTCGGACGCGTCGACCACCAGGTCAAGGTGCGCGGCTACCGGATCGAGCCGAGCGAGATCGAACTCGTCCTCCAACAGCACCCGGACGTGGAGGCGTCGGTGGTGGTGGCCGTCGCCGACGGCGACCACAAGCGCCTGGTGGGCTACGTACGTCCGGTGGCCGGTCGCTCCCCGCGCCCGGCCGACCTGCGGGACTTCACCGGCGAGCAGCTCCCGGACTTCATGGTTCCGGCCGCCTTCGTCACCCTCGACGCGTTCCCGCTCACACCCAGCGGCAAGGTCGATCGCAAGGCGCTGCCGGCCCCGGCCTTCGGCGCGGAGGCGGAAGCCGGGGCGCCCGCATTCGGTGCGGCGTCGATGACCAGCACCGAACGCACGCTCACCGACATCTGGACGGAGGTCCTGCGCGTCCCGTCGGTGGGCTTGAGCGACAACTTCTACGAACTCGGCGGTGACTCCATCCTCGGCATCATGGTCGTCTCCAAGGCCCGCAAGGCCGGTCTGTCCATCACCGCCAAGGACGTGTTCCGGCGGCAGACCATCGCCGAACTGGCCCAGGTCGCCGCGGGCGCCGAGGTCTGAGACCACCTCCACGAGCCGAGCTCCGCGATCGTGAAGGGGAGGGCCGCTGCGGCCCTCCCCTTCACGATCGAGTTCCGGGGTGCGTTCACATGCCCGCTAGGACCAGCGCCGTCGTGCACACCGTCACCTCCGCCGGTCCTGCCGCGCTGCTGGCCTTCGACGACGCGTGCAACGGCGTCCAGTAGGTGCTGGAAGAGGCCGTGAGCCGGCGGGCCACCCCGGCGCGGTCGCTGAAACTCCTCGGCCACACCAGCGGACTCAAAGGGCACGTACTGCCCGTGCCCGTCGCCCGTGGCCGGCCGCGGCGCGCGAACGCCCCCTGCCCTCGGCATTTCGCAAGCCGTCCGCAACACACCGCCGATTCGCTGCTGTTGCGGGTGGATTACGCCCCCGGAGGTGTGATGTCTCCTGCGTGAAGTCCCGCCGCCCGGTACGAGGATCCGCTTCTGCGGCCGGGAGGGCCCGGGCACGTTCCGTCACACGGAGGCATCATGACGACGCGGACCAACCACCTCGAAGACGCCCCCACCACGCCGCCCGACACGGGACAGCTCCCCGGGGCGGGCGCCCGCCGGCCCGGTGGGCGCCCGGCGCAACGCGGCCGGGTTCTCACCACCAAGGTCGGGCTGCACCTTCCGCCCGGCATCGACTTCGAGGAGTGGGAGAGGACCGGCTGCCGGCTCTCCGGCATCGTGGACTCCTCCTCCTGGTGGCTCGGTGACTGGCTCGTCTACGGCAAGCGGCACTACGCGGACCGCTACCAGCGCGGCATCCGCGCCGCCGGGCTGAGCTACCAGACGCTGCGCAACTACGCCTGGGTGGCGCGGCGCTTCCCACCGGAGCGACGGCGCGAGGCCCTCACTTTCCAGCACCACGCGGAGATCACCTCGCTGCCCGTCACCGAACAGGACCGGTGGCTGGACCGGGCCGAGGAGAACGGCTGGACGACCAAGCAACTGCGGGGCGCGCTGCGGACCGCGCGGGCGGATGACGCGGAGGGCGCCGGAGACGCCGGGAGGACCTCCCTGCGCGCCGACCGCGGCGAAGAGCCGGTCCATCGGCTCGCCCTGACCGGCAGTCGGGTCGAGTGGTGGCACGAGGCCGCCCGGCGCTCCGGACTGGAGTTGGAGCAGTGGGTGACGCAGATCCTCGACCTGGCTGCGGGCGATGCGCTGGGCGGTGCCCGGAGTGCGGTCCCGGCCGGCGTCTGAACGCGCCCCCGGGGCCGGTCCGCTCACCGTCGCCACACGAGCCCCGTCCCTTCCTGCCAACGCACCCCACCCATCGGGCCCGTCCGCCCCGCCACCGTCGCCGCACCGGTCGCGGGGCGCGGCCCGCCCACCCCTGCCCACCCGCTCCCTCACCTCAATCCGCGTGCGGGCACGCCAGCCGGGCCATCAGCTCCGCGGACCCGCGGTGACCCGCGCTGTCCTCGCGCCCCGCGAACGAGCACCGCACCCGCTCCCGTACCTCCGCCGGCTGCTCCTGACTGAGCTTGAACATCCCCTCGGCCCCGACCACCGCGACGCGGAAGGCCCCGGCCGCGGGCGCGATCTTGCGGAAGTAGTCGAGCGAGCCGGTCATGTCCCAACCGGTGCCGAACCCCGCCTCGAAGGCGCGCACCGTGGACTTCACGACGTCCAGGGTCCCTGCCAGGTCCTCGATCTTCCGCACCACGCCGTGCACGTGGACCGAGGTGAAGTTCCATGTCGGCGCCGCCGGCTCCACCCCGTACACGCCGGGGGACACGTACCCGTGCGGCCCGGTGAAGACCAGGGTGATCTCGTCCCCGTCCCGGAGCGCCTTCCAGTGCGGATTGGCGCGGTTCATGTGCCCGAGCAGCACCCCGCCGGACAGGTCGGCGGACCAGGCGTCCGTCATGCCGGGGTCGGGTATCGCGGGAAGCGTGGTCACGAATGGACGCGCCCCCGACTCGCCGCTCGAAGCGGCGAGGGCCAGCGGATTGTGCACCATCAGGTCCACCATCCAGGAAACGTCCGGCTGACGGTAGAGGCTGGGAACGAACATGACGGGTCACCCTTTTCGAAATCTCCGACGGCTGATGTCCATCGACCATAAGCACGGTGTACGACGGACCGCCATGAAAACCGTGTGCGATGTCGGGCTGTCCCGTCGACAGGACAGCACCACCCGGCAAAAGGGCCGCATCGCTTGAAGGTGGCGACCGGCGGCCTTACGTTGTCGCTATCGGATTTCGGCGCGATTCCCGAAAGCGGCGCCACATCAGCTCAGATCGACTCGGCTCAGCTCAGCTCAGATCGGTTCTGCTGAGATCTGCTTTTCCGTCGGCATCGGCCCACAGGAGAAGCGGACACTCGTCCACTCCGAATTCACAGGAGAATTCACCATGGTCACCCGCCCCAACGAGTTCCACGAGGTCCACGACCTGGTCGGCATCGGCTTCGGTCCGTCCAACCTGGCACTCGCCATCGCGCTTGAGGAGCACCCGGCCAACACCCCCGAGCGCCCGCTGCGCGCGGCCTTCTTCGAGCAGCAGTCCTGCTTCGGCTGGCACCGCAACATGCTGCTGCCGTCGGCCACCATGCAGATCTCGTTCCTGAAGGACCTGGCCACCTTCCGCAACCCGGTGTCCCAGTACGGCTTCGTGCCCTACCTGCACGCCACGGGCCGGTTGGTGAAGTTCACCAACAACCAGGACTTCTTCCCGACCCGTCGGGAGTTCCACCAGTACCTGGAGTGGGCCGCGGCCTCCTTCCGGCACCAGGTGTCGTACGGCTCGCAGGTCACCGCGATCCGCCGGGCCGCCGCCCCGGAACACCAGGGGTGCCTGGAGGTGACGGCGCGCACCCAACGGGGCACCCGGGTGGCGGTGGCGCGCAACGTGGTCCTGTCGACCGGGCTGGTGCCCCGCCTGCCGAGCGGCGTCGTCCGCGACGAACGGGTGTGGCACAGCTCGGAGTTCCTGGCGAGGTTCGACGGCGCGGACGCCGCCGGCCTGCGGAGCGTCGCGGTCGTCGGCGCCGGCCAGAGCGCGGCGGAGATCACCGCCTTCTTCCACGACCGGCTGCCGCACGCGCAGGTCCACGCGATCCTGCCGTCGTACGGCTACTCGGTCGCCGACGACACCCCCTTCGCCAACCAGGTCTTCGACCCGGGTGCCGTCGACGAGTACCACCACGGCAGCGACCGGACCAGGGAGGCGTTCTGGCACTACCACCGGAACACCAACTACTCGGTCGTGGACGCCCACGTCATCCGTGACCTCTACCAGCGCACGTACACGGAGGAGGTGGAGGGCGCGCCGCGGCTGCACTTCCTCAACCTGACCAGGGTCAGGGAGGTCAAGAGGGCCGGTGACGGCACGGTCGTCCTGCTCGACTCGCTGCTCGACGGCCGTCCCGCCGAACTCGGCGTCGACGCCATCGTCTTCGCCACCGGCTACGACGCCCTCGAACCGGGGCGCCTCCTCGGCGACCTGGACCGCCACGTCCGGCGCGACGACCGGGGCCTGCACCGGGTGGCACGCGACTACCGGCTGGTCACGGCACCGGAACTGACGGCGGGCATCTATCTCCAGGGCGGCACCGAGCACACCCACGGACTCTCCTCCGCGTTGCTCTCCAACATCGCCGTACGCGGCGGGGAGATCGCCGACTCCGTCGTCAGCGGGCTGCCCCGACGCGAGCCGCCGCCCGCGCCGGGCCCCTCCGTGGCGGACCGGCTCCCGACGCCCGTCGACGTGCTCGCCCACGGAGCGGTCGGGTGAAGCCGGTCGGCCGCGGGCGGATCCGGCGCTGGACCGGCCCCGCCCACGGACGGGTCCGCGGCGGCTGCGCCGGGCGCGGACTCACGCAGTCGACGAGGACTGCCCGGCCATCGCCTCGCGCAGGCTCCTCGGGCGCAGGTCCGTCCAGTTCGCCTCGATGAAGTCCAGGCATTCCTGGCGGCCGTCCTCGCCGAACACCGACTTCCAGCCGGCCGGTATCTCGACGAAGGACGGCCACAGCGAATGCTGGTCCTCTTCGTTCACCAGCACGAAGAAGCGGCCGTCTGTGTCGTCGAACGGATTGCTGCTCATCATCCACTCCCCTTCAAGTGAGCCTTGAGCACTTCTTGAGGAAGTGCCCCCCGGTTTCCCGTGGGCCCCCGGGTGTCCCGTTGGACAGGACAGTGCAGCACCGGGCGGAATCTGGGAACGGCGTGCCCCCGGAAACCCGCTCTTTCTCCGGGAGGGCTGGACGGAACGTCAAGCTCCGGTCGACAGTGAAAAGCATCCACGTCCCCCGGGATCCGGTATCTGGGATTCGGCAACCGGGATTCGGGATTCGAGTCATTCCAGCGCTTCAGCAGCGCTTTTCACAAAGGAGTACAACCATGAGCGTCACGGCAGCCCGAGGCTTCACGGCCGCGGGCGTCGCAGCCGGGATCAAGAGCAACGGTGCTCTGGATCTGGCCCTGGTGGTCAACCACGGACCGCGCCGCGCCGCGGCCGGCGTCTTCACCGCCAACCGGGTCCAGGCCGCCCCCGTCCGCTGGAGCCGTCGGGTGCTGCACGCGGGAGAGGCGGACGCCGTCGTCCTCAACTCGGGCGGGGCCAATGCCTGCACCGGACCCGAGGGATACGAGGACACCCGCACCACCGCGCGGGCGGTGGCCGAGGCCCTGGGGCTGGCGCACGCCGACCGGGTCGCCGTCGCCTCCACCGGCCTGATCGGCGTCCGCCTGCCGATGGACGCCGTGACCGACGGCGTCGTCAAGGCCGCCGCCGGCCTCACCGAACACGGCGGCGAGGACGCCGCGATCGCCATCAAGACCACGGACACCGTGCACAAGACGGCCGTTGTCACGCGCGACGGCTGGACCGTGGGCGGCATGGCCAAGGGCGCGGGCATGCTCGCGCCGGGCCTGGCCACCATGTTGGCCGTCCTCACCACCGACGCCGACGTGGCCCCCGCCGCCCTGGACCGGGCGCTGCGCGGCGCGACCCGCCTCACCTTCGACCGCGTCGACTCCGACGGGTGCACGTCCACCAACGACACCGTGCTCCTGCTGGCCTCCGGCGATGCCGAAACCACCCCGGACGAGGCCGAGTTCGCCCGGGCCGTGCACGACGTCTGCGCCGAGCTCGCCCGACAGCTCGTCGGCGACGCCGAGGGCGCCTCCAAGGACATCCGGATCGAGGTCACCGGGGCCGCCTCCGATGACGACGCGGTGGACGTGGCCCGCGCCATCGCCCGCAACAACCTGCTCAAGTGCGCCGTCCACGGCGAGGACCCCAACTGGGGCCGTGTGCTCGCCGCCGTCGGCACCACCTCAGCCGCCTTCGAGCCCGACCGGATCGACGTCGCCATCAACGGGGTGACGGTGTGCCGGGCCGGTTCGCTGGGGGAGGACCGCGACCTGGTCGACATGACCGGCCGCGAGGTGCACATCACCGTCCGGCTCGCCGCCGGCGACCACTCGGCCGTCGTCTGGACCAACGACCTGACCGCCGAATACGTCCACGAGAACAGTGAGTACTCCTCATGACGAAGACGTCCGCCACAGCACGCCACGCCGCGAGCCCCCGTCGTTCCGCGAACGCCCCGGCCCTGCGGACGGTGCCCGCGCCGCGCGCCGCCGGCCGCACCGCCGCCCAGCCGAAGGCCGGCACCCTGGTCGAAGCACTGCCCTGGCTCGCCCGCCACCACGGCAAGACCGTGGTCATCAAGTTCGGCGGCAACGCCATGGTCGACCACGACCTGAAGACCGCATTCGCCCAGGACGTGCTGTTCCTGCGCCAGGCCGGCCTGAAGCCGGTCGTCGTGCACGGCGGCGGCCCGCAGATCAACACCCAGTTGGAGCGGCTGGGCCTGGAGTCGAAGTTCGCCGCGGGCCTGCGGGTCACCAGCGACGAGACGATGAACGTGGTCCGGATGGTGCTGGCCGGTCAGGTCCAGCGCGAACTGGTCGGGCTGCTCAACGCGCACGGCCCGCACGCGGTGGGCGTCACGGGCGAGGACGCCCGCCTGATGACCGCCGTCAAGTCGTACGCAGAGGTGGAAGGAGAACCCGTCGACATCGGCCGGGTCGGCGAGATCACCGACATCGACACCGGTCTCGTCCGCACCCTCCTGGACGGCGGCCGGATCCCGGTCGTCTCCTCCATCGCCCGCAGCGACGACCCCAAGGACGCCGCCGCCGGAGGCGTGTTCAACATCAACGCCGACACGGCCGCTGCCGCCCTCGCCGCCGCGCTCGACGCCGAGATGCTGCTCGTCCTGACCGACGTTCCGGGGCTGTACGCGAACTGGCCGCACGGCGAGGACGTCATCCCCCGGCTCACCGCCCGCGAGCTGGCGGGCATGCTCCCGCAGCTGAGCAGCGGCATGATCCCCAAGATGCGTGGCTGTCTGCACGCCGTCAGCAACGGAGTGCGCACCGCCCGGGTCATCGACGGCCGCGTCAAGCATTCGATCCTGCTGGAGATCTTCACCGACGAGGGCATCGGCACCATGGTCGTCCCGGACTCCCCGGACACACCGGAATCCCGGGCTTCCGGCGCTCACCAGGTCCCGCAGAACACCCGGGGCGCCCGGGATTCCGTGAAGACGTACCCGAAGGGGATCGCGGCATGAACCCGGAGCCGACCGCCACCACCCCCCTGTCACGGCGCCGCCAGGACGTCCTCACCGACACCTACGGGCCCGCCCGGCTGTCCCTGGAACGAGGCGAGGGCTGCACGGTCTGGGACACCGACGGCAACGCCTACCTGGACCTGCTCGCCGGCGTCGCCGTCAACGCCCTCGGCCACGCGCATCCGGCGGTCCTGCGGGCCGTCACCGAACAGGCCGCACGCCTCGGCCACGTATCCAACCTGTACGCCACCGGCCCCACCGTCGCCCTGGCGGAACGCCTCCTCGCCCTGGTCGGCCGCCCCGGCCGGGTCTTCTTCGCCAACTCGGGCGCCGAGGCCAACGAAACCGCCGTGAAACTCGGCCGGCTGACCGGCCGTCGGCACATGGTCGCTGCCCACGGAGGCTTCCACGGTCGGACGACCGGCGCCCTCGCCCTCACCGGACAACCCGCCAAGCGCGCCCCCTTCGCCCCCTTCCCTGGCGAGGTGACCTTCGTCCCCTACGGGGACGTGGCCGCCCTGGCGGAGTGCGTCACCGACCGGACCGCGCTGCTGGTGCTCGAACCCGTCCAGGGGGAGAACGGCGTGGTCGTGCCGCCCCCCGGCTACCTGCGCGCTGCCCGTGAGATCACCGCCCGCACCGGCACGCTCCTCGTCCTCGACGAGGTGCAGACCGGCATCGGCCGCACCGGCCACTGGTTCGCCTGCCAGGCCGAAGGCGTCACTCCCGACGTGATCACCCTGGCGAAGGGGCTCGGCGGCGGACTTCCGATCGGTGCCGCCCTCGCCCTCGGGCCCGCAGCCGACCTGTTCACCCCCGGCAGCCACGGCTCGACCTTCGGCGGCAACCCCGTGGTGTGCGCCGCCGCCCTCGCCGTCCTGGACACCGTCGAGGACACCGGTCTCCTCGACCACGTCAAGCGCGTCGGCGAGGAACTCCGCCGCGGCATCGAAGCCCTCGGCCACCCGTTGGTCGACCACGTGCGCGGCGCCGGCCTGCTCCTCGGAGTCGTCCTGACAGCTCCGCTCGCCGCCCGCGTGGAGCACGCAGCGCAGCAGGCTGGGCTGTTGGTGAACGCGGCCGTACCGGACGTCGTACGGCTCACCCCGCCGCTGGTCATCGGGCGCGACGAGGTGGCCGCCGTCCTCGACCGGCTGCCGGCCGTCCTCGACCGGGCGCAGCGCGCCGGCGGGTGAGGCGACCGTGCACCGCCACGACGGCCGCAACCACCGCGACAGCCTGAACCGCCGCGCCTGGGCCCGGGCCCGTAGAGCGGCCTATGACTTCGTCAGCAGACCGGCGCGCACCGCGCCGGAGCGACAGACCGCCATCCGACGGGGGAGCACACGATGACGTTGCGCGCAGCAGTGGCAGGGGCCAGCGGTTACGCCGGAGGGGAGGTTCTGCGACTCCTCCTGGGCCACCCCGAGGTGCGGATCGGCACGCTGACCGCCCACTCCCACGCCGGTCGTACGCTCAGCGACGTACAGCCGCACCTGCCCGCCCTCGCCTCCCGAACCCTGGAGCCGACCACGCCCGAGGCCCTCGCCGGACACGACGTGGTCTTCCTCGCCCTGCCGCACGGACAGTCCGCCGAACTCGCCGCCGCCCTCGCCCCCGACGTGCTGGTCCTCGACATGGGCGCCGACTTCCGGCTCAGGTCCGCAGCCGCGTGGGAGAAGTTCTACGGCAGCGCGCACGCCGGCACCTGGCCGTACGGCCTGCCCGAACTGCCCGGTGCGCGCGACGCGCTCGCCGGAGCCCGACGCGTCGCCGTCCCCGGCTGCTATCCGACTGCCGCCACCCTCGCGCTCCTTCCCGCCTACGCGGCCGGGTTGGCCGGCTCCGAAGCGGTGGTCGTCGCGGCCTCCGGTACCTCGGGCGCGGGCCGCGCCGCGAAGCCGTCCCTGCTGGGGTCGGAGGTGATGGGGTCCGCGAGCGCGTACGGCGCCGGGGGCGTCCACCGGCACACCCCCGAGATCGCCCAGAACCTCTCGGCCGTCGCGGGCGCCCCGGTCACCGTGTCGTTCACCCCCACGCTGGTCCCCATGCCGCGGGGGATCCTGGCGACGTGCAGCGTGCCGGCCCTGCCCGGCACCGACCCGACCGCCGTGCGCGAGGCGTACGAGAAGGTCTGGGCGGACGAGCCGTTCGTCCGGCTGCTCCCTGCGGGGCAGTGGCCGGCAACGGGCGCCGTCACCGGCTCCAACACGGTCCAGGTCCAGGTCGCCTACGACGAGGACGCCCGGCGCATCGTCGCCGTGAGCGCCATCGACAACCTGACCAAGGGCACGGCGGGTGGGGCGGTGCAGTCCATGAACCTCGCACTCGGGCTCGCCGAGACCACCGGACTTCCCGCCGCCGGCCTCGCCCCCTGACCCGGGCGCACCCACCCGCCAGGCCGCCATCCGCGGCGACCCCGTCACGACGCCCCACCCGCTGGCGTCGGCACTTGCGGCGCCCCATCCCGTGCGCCGCACCGGACGGGCGGGAGCCACCGGTCCACCCGAACCGGAGCTCCCGCTCCCTCCGTCCGACGTCGACCGGGACTTGAGTGCGGTGCGAGCGGTGGGCGACAAGCTGCCCACGTGCCGGTTCTCCGGACCGCTCCGGCGCGCGGCGCCGTCGTGCGCCTCGCGCGCAGGGGGGTGGGCCGGGGGTCGGCGCGAGCGGCCCGGTTGCGTGGCGCTGGTTCCGTCGAGCCCATGGGTGCGCCTGGGGGTGGCGAAGAGGTGCCGCAAGAATAAAAAACCGTACAAGCGGTTTGTTGATTTTCACGGGTCGTTTGGCATCATCCGATCCCGACGGGAGTCCCCACCATGGCAACGTTCCTCCACCACGTGGGCCGATGTGCATTCCGGAGGCGAGGGCTCACAGCGCTGCTGTGGTTACTGGTCCTCGTCGGTGCAGGAGTTGCGGCCTCTTCCGCCCCCACGCCCCCCGCCGACACCTTCTCCATGCCCGGCACGGAGTCACAGAAGGCTTTCGACCTGCTGGAGGAGAAGTTCCCGGCCGCCGGCGCCGACGGGGCCAGCGCGCGTGTCGTGATCCGCGCCCCCGAAGGGGAGCGGATCACCGCACCCGACAACAAGGCGGCCGTTGCCGACCTGGTCGCCGCACTGGGCAAGGACCCGAAGGTCTCCCGGGTCAGCGACCCCTTCACCGCCGGCGCGGTCAGCAAGGACGGCACCACCGCCTACGCCGTGGCCACCTACGAGGTGATCGCCACCGAACTCACCGGCAAGCAGCACGACGCCCTCGACGACGTCCTCGCGGGCGGCCGAGCGGCCGGTCTCACGGTGGAGGCCGGCGGCGACGCGGTGAAGGTCGACGCCAGCATGAGCGGCGCCGGCGAGAAGATCGGCCTGCTGGTCTCCGCTGTCGTCCTGGTGATGACCTTCGGCTCCCTGATCGCCGCGGGCATGCCGCTGATCACCGCGCTCATCGGGGTGGGCGTCGGCATCAGCGCCATCACCGCGCTGGGCACCACCCTCGGCCTCTCCTCGACCACGTCCACCCTGGCGATGATGCTCGGCCTCGCCGTCGGCATCGACTACGCCCTCTTCGTCGTCTCCCGCTACCGCTCCGAACTGCTGGAGGGCCACGACAAGGAGGAGGCCGCCGGGCGCGCGGTCGGAACCGCCGGCTCCGCGGTGGTCTTCGCCGGACTCACGGTCATCGTCGCCCTCGCCGGCCTGAGCGTGGTGAACATCCCCATGCTGACGAAGATGGGGCTGGCCGCCGCCGGCACCGTCGCCGTGGCCGTGCTCATCGCGATCACCCTGGTCCCCGCCCTCCTCGGCTTCGCTCCCGTCCGCGTGCTGCGCCGCCGCGACCGCAAGGCGTTCCGCGGCAAGCCGCTGTCGGACCGTCAGCAGCGCAAGGCGGCCAAGCGGGCCGCCAAGGCCGCCCGCAAGGCGGCCCCCAACCTCGGGGCGCGCTGGGCCGGCTTCGTGCTGCGCCACCCGGTGGCCGTGCTGCTGGTCGGCGTCGTCGGCCTCGGCGCCGTGGCCCTGCCTGCGGCCGACCTGGAACTCGGTCTGCCCGGCGAGGGCACGATGGCCACCGACACCACCCAGCGCCAGGCGTACGACATGCTGTCGGAGTCCTTCGGCGACGGCTTCAACGGGCCGCTGACGGTGACGGTCGAGTCCGACCGGGCGGCGCAGGTCGCCAAGGCCGTCGGCGAGCGGTTCGCCGATCAGGACGGGGTGGCGTCCGTCGCCCCGGCGACCGCCAACGAGGCCGGGAACACCGCGATCTTCAACGTCGTCCCGACCAGCGGCCCCAACGAGACCGCCACCGAGGACCTGGTCCGCTCCCTGCGCGACCTCGCCGGCGGCCTGGAGGGCGAACTCGGCGCCGAGGTCCTGATCACGGGTCAGACGGCCCTGTTCATCGACTTCTCACGCACCCTTGACGACGCGCTGCTGCCCTATCTCGGTCTGGTCGTGGGCCTCGCCTTCCTCCTGCTGATGGTGGTCTTCCGCTCGGTCCTGGTCCCGTTCAAGGCGGCCCTCGGCTTCCTCCTCTCGGTCGGCGCGGCCCTCGGCGCGGTCGTCGCGGTCTTCCAGAAGGGCTGGCTCGCGGACGTCTTCGGCATCGAGCAGCCCGGGCCCGTGATGAGCACCATGCCCATCTTGATGATCGGCGTGGTGTTCGGACTCGCCATGGACTACGAGGTGTTCCTGGTCAGCCGGATGCGCGAGGCGTACGCACACGGGGCCCGTCCCGGCGAGGCCGTGATCACCGGCTTCCGGTACGGCGGCCGGGTGGTCTCGGCCGCGGCGATCATCATGATCAGCGTCTTCTCCGGCTTCATCGCGGAGCAGAACGACCTGATCAAGATGATGGGGTTCGCCCTCGCGGCGGCCGTGCTCTTCGACGCCTTCGTCGTCCGCATGGCCATCGTCCCCGCGCTGTTCGCGCTGTTGGGGACCAAGGCGTGGTGGCTGCCGCGGTGGCTCGACGCGGTGCTGCCGAACCTGGACGTGGAAGGCGCGAAGCTGAGCCGGCATCAGGCCGCACCGTCCCACGGCCGCCGAAGCCGGCAGCGCGAACACGAACTCATCCACTGAACCGGGGGCGATGAGCCGTCGAGCCTCTGACCCCTTCGCCGATGGGGGCGAGCAGCTCGGTCCGTCCTCCCCCTTCCTTCCTCCTTCCCTTCGACTTCGGTGCCGCGCCGTGCGCCCCGGGACTCGTCCCCGGGCGCACGGCTCTTCTCATTGTTCTGGTGCTTCTCGTTCTTCTCGCACTTCCCGGGCGCGGGAGCTCCGATCGGCCCGGTCGGGCGGGTGGGGTGATTCCCATGTAACCCCGAGCCGCCGACAGTGCGCGAGCGACGTCGCAAGCCTGTGGATAACGTTATCCACAGGGGTCGCGGGCAGGGGGGTGTTCGCGGGACGGTCGTGGCATGAAAAAGCACGACGATGCCGCTGACGGCATGCAAACCCCGCGCACCGCGCACTCCCGACCCACCGCCCGCCCGACACACAGCACCGCCCCGCCCGCCGGCGTCGACATGGTCCTCGGCTCGATCGACGACGAGCAGATCACCCTGCGCGGCCCCGCCGAGCTCGCTGACGCCCTTCCGTATCTGTTGGGATATCACCCGACGGACTCCGTCGTCCTCGTGGCGCTGCACGGCAGCCGGGGCCGCTTCGGCGGGCGCGTGAAAGTCGGCATTCCGCGCTCTCCCGGCGAGTGGGAGTCGGTGTCGCGACAGCTCGCCGAGTGCCTGATCGACGAGAGCACGAGCCGCAGCGCCCGCCCCGACGGAATCGTCCTGTTCCTGTGTCAGGACCCGGCCGACGGCGGGGCGGGACGGTCCGTCGTCGAGCGGCTGCGGCCCTTGGCCCAACTCCTGCGCACCGCCTGCGGCGCACTCGACGTGCCCGTGTACGAGGCGCTGTGCATTTCGGACGGCCGCTTCTGGTCGTACTGCTGCCCCGACGAGCGCTGTTGTCCGCCGGAGGGCACGCCCCTGGTCCCGGCCGGCACCTCGGTCATGGCTGCCGCGGCGGCCTGCGCCGGGCTGCACGTACGGGGATCGCAGCGCGAGCTGGAAGCCGGGTTCGAGCCCTTGCCGTCCCCCGTGGCGGACGCCCAGCGCCAGGTGCTGGACGAGACGGGGTTCGACCTCGTGAGCCGCGTCCTGGGCCGCGGCGTCGAGCGCCGGCTGGTCCGCGACGAGACGATCGCGCTGGCGCGGGAGCTGATGGACCGTCTCGCCGGCGCCGGCGCGCCGCCACCCCCGTCCGGACGGGACGCCGCCGACGACCGGCTGGTCACCCACGCCGAAGCCGCCGCGATGATCTTCGGCCTCCAGGACCGTGAGACGAGGGACCGGGCCGCCGCGTGGATGGAGGGGGCGGACGCCGAGCCCGCGCTGAGGCTGTGGCGGGTGCTGGCGCGCCGCTGCGTCCACCCCTACAGCGATTACGCCGCCCCGGCGCTCACCCTGGCCGGCTGGGTCTCCTGGTCGACCGGCGACGAGCCGGCGGCACGGATCGCCCTCGGGCTGGCCCTGCGCAGGGACCCCGACTACGTCTTCGCACGTCTGCTGCACCAGGCGTGCAACGAAAACCTGGATCCGGAGCTGGTCCGCGGCTTCCTGCGCAACGGCGAGACGACGACGCCGGACCCCGACGCCGAACTCACGCCCGTGCCCACACCCACACCCGCGCCTGCGCCCGCGGGCAGGGGTACGGCGGGTAGCGACCGGCCGTCCCGTCGCGCCGTGCGACCGCCCACCGGGCGGCCCCAGGGGCGCACGGCCCCGAGGACCGCACCCCGCGCAAAGGACGGGCCCGCCCGCCGTGCCCGCGGAAAGGAGGAGGCGGCTGAGAGGGAGTGACGGCAGGTGCCCAAGGGGAGGCGGGGCCGCGGTGGCGAGGGGGAAGAAAGAGGCCGCAGCTACAAGCGAAAGGAGTGTTTATCGTCAGGCAGACGACTATGATCACGGTCATGTCTCCCTACGACCCGTCGGCCTTTCCCCCCTTTGCTGTCACCGTCGACCTGGTCGTGCTCACCGTGCGCCGGCACGCGCTGTGCACGCTGGTCGTGCGCCGCGGGGAGCCGCCGTTCCAGGGGCGGTGGGCGCTGCCCGGCGGGTTCGTGCGGGGGGACGAGGACCTGGCCGCCGCGGCGGCGCGCGAGTTGACCGAGGAGACCGGGCTGTGCGCCCACGACCCGGCTTCCTCGACCCCCGACGGGGGCGCCCATCTGGAACAGCTCGCGACCTACGGCGACCCGAAGCGCGACCCCCGGATGCGGGTCGTCAGCGTGGCCCACCTGGTGCTGGCGCCCGATCTGCCCGCACCTCGGGCCGGCGGCGACGCCAACAGCGCGCGCTGGGCGCCCGTCGCCGATCTACTCGGCCAGGACGGCGCGTTCGGCCGGGAGGACGAGGAGTCCGGCGCTGCCGTCGCCCTCGCCTTCGACCACGCGCGGATCCTGGCGGACGGGGTGGAGCGGGCCCGTTCCAAGATCGAGTACTCGTCCCTGGCCACCGCCTTCTGCCCGCCGGAGTTCACCGTCGGCGAGCTGCGGCGGGTGTACGAGGCGGTGTGGGGCGTGGCGCTCGACCCCAGGAACTTCCACCGGAAGGTGACGGGCACGCCCGGTTTCCTGGTGCCCGCCGGTGGTACGACCACCCGTCAGGGAGGCCGTCCGGCGCAGCTCTTCCGCGCCGGCGGGGCCACCTTGCTGAACCCTCCGATGCTGCGCCCGGACGTCTGAGGCCCTGACGTTCCAGCGTTCCAGGTCCTGGCGCCGGAAGCTGCCGCGTGCGGGAGCGGCGCGACGGGAACGCGCGTTGCGCGCAAGCTGCGCAGAATGTCTGAAATGTCGAGTTATCGTGCTGGTGCCGCACGCGCCGCGCGCGGCGTCCCTTCTGCGCCCCGCGAGAGAACGATGCTCCAGGCCATCGGATTGACCAGCGCCCCTCGGGGGGAACGCCCGCCCGCCCTCGACGACCTCACCTTCGAGGCCGACTCCGGTCGGGTCACGGCCCTCCTCGGCGGCCCCGAAGCGGGCAAGACGACCGCGCTGCGCCTGATGCTGGGCCTGGAGCCCGGACTCGGGGTCACGTACTTCCGCGGCAACCGCCTGCACCAGCTCGCCCATCCGGCGCGCGAGGTCGGCGCGTTGCTCGGGGACGTCCCCGGCCACCCCGCGCGGACGGCCCGCGGTCAGCTGCGCATGCTGTGCGCGGCGGCCGGGGTGCCCCTGGCCCGCGCGGACGAGTTGCTGGAGGTCGTCGGACTGGAAGGGGCGAAGGACGAACGGCTCGGCGCGCTGCCGCTCGGCATGGACCGACGGCTCGGGCTGGCCACCGCCCTCATCGGCGACCCGCAGACGCTCCTGCTCGACGAGCCGGCCAAGGGGCTGTCCCCGCGGGAGCAGGGCTGGCTGTACGGGATGCTGCGCCGCCACGCGGAGCGCGGCGGAACGGTCCTGTGCACCGTCGCCGACCCCAAAGAGGCCGTCCGGTTCGCCGACCGCGTCGTCACCGTCGACGCCGGGCGCCTGGTCGCCGACCAGGACGCCGTCGAGTTCGGCCGCACCCGGCTGCGGCCCCGCGTCGCCGTGCGCACCCCGCACGCCGTCCGCCTCGCCGACGTCGTCCACCGCGAGGCCCGCGCCGCCCGGCGCTCGGTGGAGGTGGTGACGGAGCCCGGCGGGGCGCTCTCGATCTACGGCAGCAGCTGCGCCGAGGTCGGCGAAGCGGCGTACCGCCACGGCCTGCTCGTCCACCGGCTCGTCGAAGAGACCCGGGACGCCGGCAGCGCGCCCGACGGCGAGCGGCCTCCGCAGCCGCAGGACGAGTCGGCGTCCGCCGCCCCCGCCCGCAAGAAGCGCCCGGGGGTCGACGGCATCAGCACCGCCCTTCCCGTGCCCCGCCCGATGACCGCCCCCGCGCGCCCCCTGCGGTACGAACTCCACCGCCTCCTCGGCGTGCGCACGGCCGCCCTGGTCGTCGGCGCCGCGCTGCTCGTCTCGGTCGGCCTCAGCCTGATGCTCGCCCGCTCCCAGCACACGCCGCTGCAAGACGCCGTGGCCGCCTGGCCCGACGTCCTGCCGCTGCCCCCCGCCGCCTTCGGCGCCGGCCTGATCGGCGCGCTCGCCTTCGGCGACGAGCACCGCTACCCCGCGCTGGCCGCCGCGCGCGGCACCGTGCCCCGCCGCGTCGGCCTGCTGCTCGCCAAACTCGCCGTCACGGCCGCCGCCGCCCTGCTGATCGCCCTGCTCGTTGCCGTCGCCGACCTCCAGGCCCTGCGCCTGCTCTACGGCCCCGACGCCACCGTCCTGCCCGGGAACTGGCCGGCGCTGGCCGCCGCCTGGGGCGGGCTCGCGGTCGGCTGCGCCTGGGCCGGCCTCCTCGCCGCGGGGACGTTCCGGGCGACCGCCGCGGGCGTGGCCGCCGTCCTCGCCGTACCGGTCGCCGTCGCCCCCCTCGTGCAGAAGGCGCTGAGCGCCCCCTCGGTGCGCTCCGTCGCCGGGCTGCCCGACCGGCTCAGGGACCTCGCCTGGGTGCAGCTGCCCCACCAGGCCGACATCTGGCTGATGGCGGGCGCCCGGCTGCTCACCCGCCCCGTCGGTGTGGCGCTGGCCCTCTCCCTGGCGGCGCTGGTCTGTGCGTACGCCGTCACCGGACTGCGCCGCAGGGTGCGGTGGTGACCCCGGCCCGGGCCGTCGAAGCCCCCGCCGCCCGGCCCGGTCCGGCGCGACCGTCGGTCACACCCTCGGATGATCGGGTCAGCTGACACTCGACTTCTCGGTGAAATGACCGCTTCTATCCGATAAGTCGTCAATTGTGGGGGAAGCGCCGATCACCCTTTCGTGTGCTTTTCACCAAAGACCTCAAGGCCCGTGGAGGGCGCGCCGACAAAGGATGCGTGAGCACCCTTGCCCAGACCATGATGACCGCCCGTCCCGCCGAGTCCGGCCTCGCCGGCCCGGGCGAAGTCGACCGATACCCCTACGCGGACTCCCACGCCCCCGACCGAGTCTCGCCGCCCGCATGGGACGGCCCCGAGGCAGAGTTGGGCCGCGCCGGACGTCGCGCCGCAGGCAGCCGGGGCCGTGGACTGCACGGCCAACTCGTCCAGCAGCTGGGCCAGATGATCGTCTCGGGGGACCTGGGCGCCGACCGCCCGTTGGTTCCCGAGGAGATCGGGCAGCGCTTCGAGGTCTCCCGCACCGTCGTGCGCGAGTCCCTGCGCGTCCTGGAGGCCAAAGGGCTGGTCAGCGCCCGACCGAACGTGGGCACCCGGGTCCGCCCGGTCAGCGACTGGAACCTCCTCGACCCCGACATCATCGAGTGGCGCGCCTTCGGGCCGCAGCGCGACGACCAGCGCCGTGAGCTGTGCGAGCTGCGCTGGACCATCGAGCCCCTGGCCGCCCGCCTCGCCGCGGGCCACGGCCGCGAGGACGTCCAGCAGCGCCTCGCCGACATGGTCGAGATCATGGGCCACGCCCTGGCCCAGGGGGACGGGATCACCTTCTCCCGCGCCGACAACGAGTTCCACACCCTGCTGATCCAGCTCGCGGGCAACCGCATGCTGGAGCACCTCTCCGGCATCGTCTCGGCCGCGCTCCAGGTCTCCGGCGGCCCCGTCACCGGCTGTGACCGGCCGAACGAGGTCACCCTGGCCCACCACGCCCGCATCGTCGAGGCCCTCGCCGCCGGCGACGCCCCGGCCGCCGAGTCCGCGATGCGCCAACTGCTCGTCGTCCACCCCGAGGTGGAGCGAGTGGTTCCCGCCCCGCGCGAGCACTGAACGCCGGGCCGTGGCGCCGGGCGTACGGGGGCGTACGCACACCGTGTCCGCGCCCTGCTCATGCCGCCGGATCCCAGGGGTCCGGCGGCATGGTTGCGCGGCGCACCGGCGCGGCACACTTGCAGGAGGAACATCCGATCCATCCGGTTTCGCGGCACTTGTCGTGTGACTCGGGCCACGCGGATTGTGCGTAACGCTCCGGGAAGCACCGCGATGACCTAAGAGGTGACAGCCGAGGAGGGAATACAGCCGCCGCTCGTGGCGCTGTGGAGTTCCGAGGTTGGTTCCGCCCGCGCCACCGGCACATCCGCAGCCCGGTGGTCGTCGGCTCCGGTCCGATCATGGGCTGAGCCGGAAGCCGTTCTCAATCGTTCCGAGAGGTTGTTCGTGTCGGCCAGCACATCCCGTACGCTCCCGCCGGAGATCGCCGAGTCCGAGTCTGTGATGGCGCTCATCGAGCGGGGAAAGGCTGATGGGCAGATCGCCGGCGATGACGTGCGTCGGGCCTTCGAGGCTGACCAGATTCCGCCAACCCAGTGGAAGAACGTTCTCCGCAGCCTCAACCAGATTCTTGAGGAAGAGGGTGTGACGCTGATGGTCAGTGCCGCAGAGTCGCCCAAGCGCTCCCGCAAGAGCGTTGCTGCGAAGAGCCCGGCGAAGCGCACCGCCACCAAGACCGTCGCGGCCAAGACGACGCGCGCGAAGACCGTCGCCGCCACGGCCGCGCCGACGGCCGAGACCGTCGACGTGCAGGCCGGCGACGAGTCCGCCGTGAGCCCCGCCAAGAAGGCCGCCGCCAAGAAGACGGCGGCGAAGAAGACGGCGGTCAAGAAGACCGCCGCGAAGAAGACCGCGGCCAAGAAGACCACGGCCAAGAAGGACTCCGACGAGCCCGTCGACACCGACGAGCTGATGGACGACGTCCAGCCCGGCAAGGGCGAGGACGAAGAGGCCGAGGGCGAGAGCAAGGGCTTCGTGCTGTCCGACGAGGACGAGGACGACGCTCCCGCGCAGCAGGTCGCGGTCGCCGGCGCCACGGCCGACCCAGTCAAGGACTACCTGAAGCAGATCGGCAAGGTCCCCCTCCTCAACGCCGAGCAGGAAGTGGAGCTGGCCAAGCGCATCGAGGCCGGCCTCTTCGCCGAGGACAAGCTGGCGAACGCCGACAAGCTGGCCCCCAAGCTCAAGCGCGAGCTGGAGATCATCGCCGAGGACGGCCGGCGCGCCAAGAACCACCTGCTGGAGGCCAACCTCCGGCTCGTGGTCTCCCTGGCCAAGCGCTACACCGGCCGCGGCATGCTCTTCCTGGACCTGATCCAGGAGGGCAACCTGGGCCTGATCCGCGCCGTCGAGAAGTTCGACTACACCAAGGGCTACAAGTTCTCCACGTACGCCACCTGGTGGATCCGGCAGGCGATCACCCGCGCCATGGCCGACCAGGCCCGCACCATCCGCATTCCGGTGCACATGGTCGAGGTCATCAACAAGCTCGCGCGCGTGCAGCGCCAGATGCTCCAGGACCTGGGCCGCGAGCCCACGCCGGAGGAGCTGGCCAAGGAGCTCGACATGACCCCGGAGAAGGTCATCGAGGTCCAGAAGTACGGTCGCGAGCCGATCTCCCTGCACACCCCGCTGGGCGAGGACGGCGACAGCGAGTTCGGCGACCTGATCGAGGACTCCGAGGCCGTGGTCCCGGCCGACGCGGTGAGCTTCACGCTGCTCCAGGAGCAGCTGCACTCCGTGCTGGACACCCTCTCCGAGCGCGAGGCCGGCGTGGTCTCCATGCGGTTCGGCCTGACCGACGGTCAGCCGAAGACGCTGGACGAGATCGGCAAGGTCTACGGGGTGACGCGTGAGCGCATCCGGCAGATCGAGTCGAAGACGATGTCGAAGCTGCGCCACCCGTCGCGGTCCCAGGTCCTTCGCGACTACCTCGACTGACCCGACCGAAGCGAGCGTGTCGAAGGCCGGACCCCACAAGGGGTCCGGCCTTCGACGTGAGGGGTGTCCGGCCTTCGTCGTGGCGCCGTTTCCGTCGCGGTGCGTACGGCTGGCACAGGTGTGCGTCAGCTCCGTGCGGTGCGAGGGTGCGCGCGACGGGGTACTGACTGACGCTGAGTGGTGAAGTCGTCCACGCAGAGTCAGGAGAACGCATGCGCCCTTCCCTTGTCCGAGCCCTGACGGGAGTGCTCGCCCTGGTCACCACCGGAGCCGTGGCGCCACTTGCCTCGTCCGCGCCGGCAGCGGCCGACAGCATCGTCGTGGGCGGCTTCCCGGTCCAGGTCTCCGATACGCCGTGGGTCGTCGCCCTCGCGAGCCGTGACCGGTTCGGGGGAACGCGGGCGGGCCAGTTCTGCGGCGGTGTGGTGGTCGCCCCGAACAAGGTCATGACGGCCGCGCACTGCCTGAGCCGGAACGTGCTCGGCGGGCCCGTCAGCGGCGTGAAGGACCTGCGGGTGATCGTGGGGCGCACCGAGCTCGCCTCCTCCGACGGGCAGGAGGTCGCGGTGAGCGGCCACTGGATCACGCCGCAGTACGACGCCGGGACGAACAGCTCGGACCTGGCGCTGCTGACGCTGGCGGAGGAGCTGCCGGCGTTCCGGGTGCTGCCGGTGGCCCCGGCAGGCGATCCCGCGTACGAGCCGGGGACGCCGGCGAAGGTGTACGGCTGGGGCGACACGGAGGGCGACGGCAGCTATGCGTCGGCGCTGCGGGCGGCGGACGTCGACGTACTCGCGGACCGCAACTGCGAGCGGGCCTATCCCGGGGGTCTGAACGGGCGCTACGCGGCCGACACGATGCTCTGCGCGGGAACGTCCGAGGGCGGCCGGGACGCCTGCCAGGGGGACAGCGGCGGGCCCCTGGTGGCCCGCGGGAAGCTGATCGGGCTGGTGTCGTGGGGGAGCGGCTGCGGAAGGGCGGAGAGCCCCGGTGTCTACACCCGGGTCTCGTCCGTGCCGCTGCCGTAGGAGCGCCTCAGGGGGCGCTACGGGGGCCCTGGGCGTACGGATACGGCCTCGGGCGGGTGCTCGGTGTGTGTCTGGGGTCTGCGTGATCCGGGCGTCCGTGTGCGGGCGAGGGCCGTTACGGTCGCGCAGCGGGATACGCGAGCGGGCGGTCACCCTTGAGGATCAAGGGTGACCGCCCGTCGGCCGGTCCGGGACCGACCTTGGCTCGTCGTGGATGCGAGGTGTCAGTGATCCTCATCTCCGACGCGGGCCGGTACGGCCGTGAGTCGGTCGGTCTCATCCTGTATTTCCGCGGCGATCTTCTTGAGTTCCGGCTCGAACTTGCGTCCGTGGTGGGCGCAGAAGAGCAGTTCACCGCCGCTGGTCAGGACGACGCGCAGGTATGCCTGGGCGCCGCAGCGGTCACAGCGGTCAGCGGCCGTCAGCGGGCTCGCGGGTGTCAGAACAGTAGTCACGTCGCCTCTTCTCTAGCTCGACGAGCTGTCGTACCAGGGTCAACATCCAACCAGCCCGAAAACGTTCCCGCTCGGGGCTTTTCCTCGAAAACTTCCTCCCGAGGTGGCTGTCTGCTACCAGGTGGCGGCGAATGAGCCGTATTGCATGGCTTTACGGGTTTCGCGTTGCTTGGCTTGTCTCTGGCTGGGGTGGCCCTCGCCGGCTGGCTTGCCGGTTGTTCAAGAGGACGTGCCCGGAGCCTAAATGGTTCATGCCTCGAAGGGAACGTGATGTTCGCGTCACCCCATCGGGGCATCGAACGTCCGTGCGACTCTGGACTACGATGAGAAAAGGCGAGGGTGGCGTTACATCGGCTCTATCAGGGGTCGGTACCCTCTGATCCGGCGACCGACGCCGGGGCTCTACCCCACTGGGCCACATTTGAAATTCAGCGAGGAGCGAACCGCGTGACCGCCGAAACGTCCGTGCCGTCCACAGCTTTGCTGACTGCGGAGCGTGACGGCTCCAACTACACAGCGCGGCACCTCCTCGTCCTTGAGGGTCTGGAAGCGGTCCGCAAGCGCCCCGGCATGTACATCGGCTCCACCGACAGCCGCGGTCTGATGCACTGCCTCTGGGAGATCATCGACAACTCGGTCGACGAGGCGCTCGGCGGCTACTGCGACCGCATCGAGGTGATCCTCCACGAGGACGGCTCGGTCGAGGTCCAGGACAACGGCCGCGGCATCCCGGTCGACGTGGAGCCCAAGACCGGGCTGTCCGGCGTCGAGGTCGTGATGACCAAGCTGCACGCCGGCGGCAAGTTCGGCGGCGGCGCGTACGCGGCCTCCGGCGGCCTCCACGGCGTCGGCGCCTCCGTGGTGAACGCCCTGTCGGCCCGGCTGGACGTCGAGGTCGACCTGGGCGGCGCCACGCACTCCATCAGCTTCCGCCGCGGCGTCCCCGGCGTCTTCACGGAGCAGGGCGCCGAATCCCCCTTCGACCCCCAGAACGGCATGCGCAAGGGCAAGCGCATCCCCAAGACCCGCACCGGCACGCGCACCCGCTACTGGGCCGACCGCCAGATCTTCCTGAAGGACGCCAAGCTCTCCCTGGAGACGCTGCACCAGCGCGCCCGCCAGACCGCCTTCCTCGTGCCCGGCCTGACCATCGTCGTCCGCGACGAGCGGGACCTGGAGGGCGAGGGCAAGAGCCAGGAGATCTTCCGCTTCGACGGCGGCATCAGCGAGTTCTGCGAGTACCTGGCCCAGGACCGGGCCGTCTGCGACGTGCTGCGGCTGACCGGCCAGGGGACCTTCAAGGAGACCGTGCCCGTCCTGGACGACCAGGGCCACATGACCCCCACCGAGGTCACCCGCGAACTCGGCGTCGACGTGGCCCTGCGCTGGGGCACCGGCTACGACACCACCGTCAAGTCCTTCGTGAACATCATCGCCACCCCCAAGGGCGGCACCCACGTCACCGGCTTCGAGCGCGCGGTGACCAAGACGGTGAACGAGGTCCTGCGCGCCGCCAAGCTGCTGCGCGTGGCCGAGGACGACGTCGTCAAGGACGACGCCCTGGAGGGGCTGACCGCGGTCGTCACGGTCCGGCTGGCCGAGCCGCAGTTCGAGGGGCAGACCAAGGAGGTCCTCGGGACCTCCGCGGCGAACCGGATCGTGGCGAACGTGATCGCCAAGGAGCTCAAGGCGTTCCTGACGTCCACCAAGCGGGACGCCAAGGCACAGGCGCGCGCGGTGCTGGAGAAGGCCGTCGCCGCCGCCCGTACCCGTATCGCCGCACGTCAGCACAAGGAGGCACAGCGCCGCAAGACGGCCCTGGAGTCCTCGACGCTGCCCGCCAAGCTCGCCGACTGCCGCAGCGACGACGTGGAGCGCAGCGAGCTCTTCATCGTCGAGGGGGACTCCGCGCTGGGCACCGCCAAGCTCGCCCGGAACAGCGAGTTCCAGGCGCTGCTGCCCATCCGGGGCAAGATCCTCAACGTTCAGAAGTCCTCGGTCTCCGACATGCTGAAGAACGCCGAGTGCGGTGCGATCATCCAGGTCATAGGGGCCGGCTCCGGGCGCACCTTCGACATCGACGCCGCTCGCTACGGCAAGATCGTCCTCCTGGTGGACGCCGACGTCGACGGCGCCCACATCCGCTGTCTGCTGCTCACCCTCTTCCAGCGCTACATGCGGCCGATGGTGGAGGCGGGCCGGGTCTTCGCGGCCGTGCCGCCGCTGCACCGGATCGAGCTGGTCCAGCCCAAGAAGGGCCAGGACAAGTACGTCTACACGTACTCCGACAACGAACTGCGCCAGACGCTGCTGGAGTTCCAGCGCAAGGGCGTCCGGTTCAAAGACGCCATCCAGCGCTACAAGGGCCTCGGTGAGATGGACGCCGACCAGCTCGCGGAGACCACCATGGACCCGCGCCACCGCACGCTGCGCCGGATCAACATCGGCGACCTGGACGCCGCCGAGCAGGTCTTCGACCTGCTGATGGGCAACGAGGTCGCGCCCCGCAAGGAGTTCATCACCAGCTCCGCGGCCACGCTGGACCGCTCGCGCATCGACGCCTGACCCGCAGCGCGGCGCCGCGCTGCGCACGAGCCCACCCGGGGGTGGAGTCCTGGACTCCACCCCCGGGGCGATTCCCGGGCCGCCCGGCCGCTGCCTAGCATCGAAGGGCCACCGGGGGACGACGGGGTACGGGACGGGCAGCGACGGGCAGCAGGGAGGGGCGGTGCCGTGGTGACCGGCAGCAGTGTGTTCGCCTGGCCGGCGCGGGAGTCGCTGACGCGGCTGGGCGTGCCGAGGCCCAGGATCGTACTGGACGCCGTGCTCATGGGCTCCCTGGCGACGTGGGCGGTCTCCAGCGCGTACGCGTCGGGCGGCTTCACCGGCTGGCGGTTCCCGCTGCCCGTCGTCGGGCTCCTCGTCACCGTCGCCGTTTTCGGCGGCTTCCTCGAACTGACGCTGCGCAACCGCCTGCTGGCCTCGCTCGGCCTGCTCGGCTTCCTCAGCCTGCTGGGCTGGGGGGCGTACGGAGCGGGCGCGGAGGTGTCCGCGGCGGTGCTGTGGATCTCCGGGGCGGCGCTGGCGATGGAGCGGCTGCCGCTGGCCTTCGCGCTGGCGGGGGCGGTGACCCTGGCCGCCTTCTTCACGGCGATCATGCCGCAGGCCAACGCGCCGGGGCGGGCGATCACCGTCTCCGGGATCGTTCTGGGCGGGTACGCGCTGCGGTTGGACGCCCAGGCCCGCGGCACCGGCTTCCGTCTGCTCGCCCAGGAGCGGGCCGCGCGGGAGGCGGAGGCCACCTCGGCGGCGCTCGCCGAGCGCGCCAGGATCGCCCGGGAGATCCACGACGTGCTCGCCCACAGCCTCTCCGCGCAACTGGTGCACCTGGAGGCCGCCCGCATCCAGGTCGAGCGCGGCCCGCAGGGGCCCTTTCGCGACCAGGTGCTGGAGCGGGTGTCCGCGGCCCGCGGCATGGCGCGACAAGGGCTGGTGGAGACCCGTCAGGCGCTCTCCGCGCTGCGCGGCGAGTTGGCGTCCGCCGAGGACCACCTGCGGGAGATCGCCGCGGAGGACGGCGCCGTGGTCGTCGTCGACGGGCAGCCGCGGCCCCTGACCCCCGAGGCGTCCCAGGCGGTGCGGCGGGTGGCGCAGGAGGCGCTGACGAACGCGCGCAAGCACGCCCCGGGCTGCTCGGTGCGGATCCGGCTGGCGTACGCGGAAGGCGGCGTGACCCTGGAGGTGCGCGACAGCGGGGCCACCGGCCCTTGCGGCGCGCTCGGAGTCTCCGGCTCCGGGTACGGTCTGCTGGGGATGCGCGAACGGGCGGAACTGCTCGGCGGCACCCTGGATGCGGGACCGGAGGGGACGGGGTTCATGGTGCGGTTGTGGGTGCCGCTGTGACGGGTGGGGGCGGCGCGGAGGACATGAGGACCAACGGTACGAGCGGGGCGGACGGTTCACAGGTGCGTGGGGACAGCGGAACGGCTCCGGCCGCGGACGAAGGCGCTCCGGTCCGGGTGGTCGTCGCGGACGACCAGGCCGTGGTGCGCGAGGGCATCGTGATGCTGCTGGGGCTGCTGCCGGGCATCGAGGTCGTCGGCTCGGCCAAGGACGGGGAAGAGGCGGTCGCGCTGGTCGCCGAACTGGCCCCGGAGGCCGTCCTGATGGACCTGCGCATGCCGCGCTGCGACGGCGTGGAAGCCACCCGACGCATCCGTGCCCAGTACCCGGGCACCCAGGTCGTCGTGCTCACCACCTACGCGGACGACGACTCGCTCTTCCCCGCGCTGCGGGCCGGTGCGCGCGGCTATCTGACCAAGGACGCGGACGGCGACGCGATCGTACGGGCCATCCAGGACGTGGTGGCCGGCCGCGCCGGGCTCTCATCCGACGTCCAGCGCAAACTGCTCGAAAGGGTGGCCGCCGCCCCGGAACCACCGGCTCCGAAGCTGCCCGACGGGCTCACCGGCCGCGAGGGCGAGGTGCTGGCGCTGATCGCGGACGGGCTGAGCAACCCGGAGATCGCCCGCCGCCTCCACATCTCCACCGCGACGGTGAAGACGCACATCAACAACCTCTTCGCGAAGGCGGGGCTGCACGACCGGGCGCAGGCGGTGCGGTACGCGTACCGCAACGGGCTCGCCCAGCCGCCGCGCACCGGCACGGGCGCGGGCTGAGCCCTTGGCCCACGGGCCCTGAGCCCCTTCCAGATGCGCGGTCGCCTCGGCGGCAGACGCGGTTTCGCCGTGCGGCGGGCTGAGCGTTGGCGTCTGCAGGCCGTCTGTGGCTTGTCGCGCAGTTCCCCGCGCCCCTAAACCCCTCCACCTCCGGCCCGCGGGCGAATGACGGGGGAAGCGAATCAGGGGCGCGGGGAACTGCGCGACAAGCCACCCACCGGCCGGGGGAGACCAACGCTCCCCGAGGGAAGCGGCGGCTGCGTCAAGAGAGGCAGGAACGCGCGGCTGGCTAGGTGCCCGTCGACCACAGGTAGCGGTGTTCTGGGCGGCCCGTTTCGCCGTACTTCAGGCTCAGGCGGACCCGGCTGCCGCGCTCCAGCAGCTTCAGGTAGCGCTGTGCCGTCTGCCGGCTCACTCCCGCCCGCTCCGCGATCTCCTGGGCGGACAGCGGGCCGTCGGCCGCCTGGAGGACCCGGCGCACCAGTTCGGCCGTGGTCCGGGAGTGGCCTTTGGGCAGGTCGGGGGCGATCGAACCGGCCGACAGCGCCCCGAAGATCCGGTCCACCTCGGACTGCTCCGCCTCGCCGCCGCGGCCCAGGGTGCGCCGCAGCCCGGCGTACGCCTCCAGCTTGGTGCGCAACCCGGCGAAGTTGAACGGTTTGACCAGGTACTGGAGCGCGCCGTGGCGCATCGCCGCCTGCACCGTCGCCACGTCCCGCGCGGCCGTCACCATGATCACGTCGGTCTGCCGGCCGAGGCTGCGCAGTTCGCGCACCACGGCGAGCCCGTTGCCGTCCGGCAGGTAGTGGTCCATCAGGACCAGGTCCACCGGCGCGTCGGTGATCCGGGCGACCGCCTCGGCGGCGGAGTGGGCCGTCGCGGCTACCCGGAAGCCGGGCACCTTTGCGACGTACGCGGCGTTGATCTGCGCCACCCGGACGTCGTCGTCGACGACGAGCACGTCGATCGTCTGCGGCTGTGTCATCGGACCTCCCCGGCCGTGGCGTGCTGCTGGGGTTCGCCGGAGTCGCCCAGCTCCGACAGCGCCTCCGGCAGGACGACGATGAACTCGGCGCCGCCGGTCGGCGCCTCCCGCACCTCGACGTGGCCGCCCTGGCGCTGGGCGAGCCTGCGCACCATGGCGAGCCCGAGGCCGCGCTTGCCGTGGGCGGGCAGCTCCTTGGTGGTCCACCCCTCGGTGAAGATCATGTCGCGGTGCTCGGGCGGCACCCCGGGCCCGCTGTCGGTGATCCGGAGCACCGCCGTGCTGCCCTCCGCGTACAGCTCGACCTCGATCCACGGGTCCTCGGACCCGGCGGCGGCGTCCATCGCGTTGTCCACCAGGTTGCCGACGACGGTGACCAGCTCGCGCGGGTCGACGACCCGGTCCGGTAGCAGCGTCTCGGGGGCGATGCTCAGCGAGACGCCGCGCTCGGCGGCCACCGTGGTCTTGCCCACCAGCAGGGAGGCCAGCAGCGGGTCGTGGACGCGCTCGGTGACCTGCTCGGCGGTGGCCCGGTGCACCCCGACGACCTCGGTGACGAACTCGACCGCCTCGTCGTGCATCTCCAGCTCCAGCAGTCCGAGGAGGGTGTGCATGTGGTTGGCGTGCTCGTGGTCCTGCGCCCGCATCGCGTCGATGAGCCCGCGGGTGGCGTCCAGCTCCCGGCCCAGCTGCTCCAGCTCGGTGCGGTCGCGCAGGGTCACGACGGCCCCTCCGTCGTCGGTCGGCATCCGGTTGGCGATCAGCACCCGGTGGCCGCGCACGGTCACCAGGTCCACGCCGGTGACCCGGCCCGTGAGCACGTCGGTGGTCCTGCTGGTGCGGCCCTCGCCCAGGACCTGCTCCAGCGGCAGCCCCTTGCCGTCGGATTCGAGGCCGAGCAGCCGCTGCGCCTCGTCGTTCATCAGCCGCACCCGGCCCGACGCGTCGAGCGCCACGACCCCCTCGCGGATGCCGTGCAACATCGCCTCCCGCTCGGCGAGGAGTGCGGAGATGTCGGAGAACGCCAGGTCGTGCGTCTGCCGCTGGAGCCGCCGGGAGATCAGGTACGCGGCGATGGCGCCGACGGCCAGGGCGCCGCCCGCGTACGCGACCAGCCCGGGGATCGCGGAGAACAGCCGGTCGCGGACGCTGTCGTACTCGATGCCGACCGACACCGCGCCGATGACGTCGCCGTGGGCGTCGCGCAGCGGGACCTTGCCGCGGGCGGAGCGCCCGAGGGTGCCGCTGTCGATCTCCATGATCTCCCGGCCCGCCAGCGGGACGCTGGGGTCCGTGGAGACCACGCGGCCGATCTCCTCGCGGGAGGTGTGCGACCAGCGGACCCCGCCCCGGTCCATGATCACGATGTACTCGGCTCCGGTGGCCTTGCGGATCCGCTCGGCCTCCGCCTGCACCGGGCCGTCGGGGGTGGGGCTGCTGGCGATCAGCTTCTCCGCGACCTCGGGCGACGCCGTCGTCTGCGCGATGGCCAGCGCCCGGCGCATCGCCTGGTCGTCGAGCTGGGCGCTGAGCGGCGCCAGGAACAGCCCGGTGGCCAGTACGGTCACACCGGTCGTGATGACCAGCTGCATGAGCAGGACCTGCGAAAACACCCGCTGCGGCCAGCCGAAGCGGCGGCGGCGGGGCGAGGCGGACTGGTCGGTGCTCATGGAAAGGAACGGTACGGTGCCGGGCTGCGTTACGAAAACGCACCGCCTATGCTGCCCCCGCCCCGCCGTACGAGAAGGACCAGGTGAGAACCCCGGTGAGCCCCACCGCCCCGCCGAGCCAGCCGCGCCGGCAGATCCCCGTCATCGTCCTCGCCGGCTTCCTCGGATCGGGCAAGACGACCCTGCTGAACCATCTGCTGCGCACCTCCCGGGGCACCCGCATCGGCGCGATCGTGAACGACTTCGGCTCCATCGAGATCGACGCCATGACCGTGGCCGGTCAGCTCGGTGACTCCACGGTCTCCCTCGGCAACGGATGCCTGTGCTGCGCCGTCGACGCCTCCGAGCTCGACGTCTTCCTCGACCGGCTCACCCGCCCGGCCGCCCGTCTCGACGTCGTCGTCATCGAAGCCAGCGGCCTCGCGGAGCCCCAGGAGCTGGTGCGGATGGTGCTCGCCAGCGAGAACGAGCGGATCGTCTACGGAGGGCTCGTCGAGGTCGTCGACGCCGCCGAGTACGAGGCGACCCGGGAGCGCCACCCCGAGATCGACCGGCACCTCGCCATCGCGGACCTGGTGGTGCTCAACAAGACCGACCGGGTGGACGGCGAGCGGCTGGCCCGGCTGCGCACGGCGCTCGACGGGTCCGCGGCCGTCGTCGAGTCGGCGTACGGGCGGGTCGACCCGGAGCTGTTCTTCGACCGCCGCCCCGCCGCGGAACGCGTCGGGCAACTCGCCTTCGACGACCTCCTGCACGACGGGCACGACGGGCACGACGGGGACTGCGACGGATCCTGCCACGACCACGCCGCACACCTGCACGCCGCGTACGAGAGCGTCGCCTTCACCGCCGACGTGCCGATGCACCCGCGCCGGCTGCTGGACTTCCTCGACGCCCGCCCCGAAGGGCTCTACCGCATCAAGGGCCACCTCGACTTCGGCGCGGCGGACGCCCGCAACCGGTACTCGGTCCACTCCGTCGGCCGCTTCCTGCGCTTCTTCCCCGAGCCCTGGCCGCAGGGCGCGGACCGGCGCACCGAGCTGGTGCTGATCGGGTCGGGCGTCGACGGCCCGGCCCTGCTGCGGGAACTGCACGCGGCCCGGGCCACCGGCCCGCAGGACGCGCCGGACGAACGCAGCATGTGGGGCGTCCTGCGGTACGTCCCGAACCCCGCCGAAGAGAACGAGCCCGAGCCGGAGCTGGAAGCCGCGCCCGTACCCGTGCCCTCCGGCGCGTACGAGGAGCCCTGGGGCCCGTACGCACCGGAAGGCCGGTCCGAGTGATCGCGGGGCTTACTGCGGCGGGCCCGCCAGCACCGCCACCGGCGAGGTCAGCGCCGTGCCCGAGCCGTCGCGGCGCGGGTCCGGCTCCGGGAGCGTCGCCGGAGCGCCGTTCTTCTGGGCGGCCCTGGCCGGCGCCCCGCCCGCCCAGGCCAGCAGCAGGACGTCCTCGCCCTTGAGGAAGCGCTGGCAGCGCACCCCGCCCGTGGCCCGGCCCTTGCGCGGGTACTGGTCGAAGGGGGTGAGCTTGGCCGTGGTGACGGAGTCGTCCAGGGCGTCGGTCGCGCCGGCGGCGGTGAACACCACCGCGTCCGCCGCCGGGTCCACCGCGCCGAACGAGAGCACCCGGGCGCCCTGCGCCAGCTTGATGCCGGCCATGCCGCCCGCGGCCCGGCCCTGCGGGCGCACCTGCCCGGCCTGGAAGCGCAACAGCTGGGCGTCGGACGTGATGAAGACCAGGTCCTCCTCGCCGGTGCGCAGCTCCGCGCCGCCGACGACCCGGTCACCCTCCTTGAGCGCGATGACCTCCAGCTCGTCCTTGTTCGACGGATAGTCGGGTACGACCCGCTTGACGACGCCCTGGAGGGTGCCGAGCGCGAGGCCGGGCGAATCCTCCTCCAGCGTCGTCAGACAGACCACCGACTCCCCGCTCTCCAGCGACAGGAACTCGGCGATGGGCGCCCCGCCCGACAGGTTCGGCGCGGACGCGGTCTGCGGCAGCTGCGGCAGATCGATCACGGCCAGCCGCAGCAGCCGCCCGGCCGAGGTCACCACGCCGATGTCGGCCCGCGCCGTCGACCGCACGGACGAGACGATCAGATCGTGCTTGACGCGCTTGTCCGCCGGCTCCGGCAGCGGCTCGCCGGAAGCCGTACGGGCCAGCAGCCCCGTCGACGACAGCAGCACCTGGCAGGGGTCGTCCGCGACCTCCAGCGCCACCGCGGCCACCGGCGCGGCCCCGGCCTCCAGCAGCACGGTCCGGCGCTCGGTGGCGAACTTCTTCGCGACCGTCGCCAGCTCGGACGAGACCACCTTGCGCAGCTCGGCGTCCGACTCCAGGATCTCGGTCAGCCGCTCGATCTCGGCCGTCAACGTGGAGCGCTCGCCCTCCAACTCGATCCGGTCGAACTTGGTGAGCCGGCGCAGCGGAGTGTCGAGGATGTACTGCGTCTGCACCTCGGAGAGGGAGAAGCGCTCCATCAGACGCTGCTTCGCCGCTGCCGAGTTGTCGCTGGAGCGGATGAGCCGGATGACCTCGTCGATGTCGACCAGGGCCACCAGCAGGCCCTCGACCAGGTGGAGCCGGTCGCGCCGCTTGCCGCGGCGGAACTCGCTGCGCCGGCGCACGACCTCGAAGCGGTGGTCGAGATAGACCTCCAGCAGCTCCTTCAGGCCCAGCGTCAGCGGCTGGCCGTCGACCAGCGCGACGTTGTTGATGCCGAAGGACTCCTCCATGGGCGTGAGCTTGTACAGCTGCTCCAGCACGGCCTCGGGCACGAAGCCGTTCTTCACCTCGATGACCAGGCGCAGCCCGTGGGCGCGGTCGGTGAGGTCCTTGACGTCGGCGACGCCCTGGAGCTTCTTGGCGCCCACCAGGTCCTTGATCTTGGCGATCACCTTCTCCGGGCCGACGGTGAAGGGCAGTTCGGTGACGATCAGGCCCTTGCGGCGGGCGGTGACGTCCTCCACGGTCGCGGTGGCGCGGATCTTGAAGGTGCCGCGGCCGGTCTCGTACGCGTCGCGGATGCCGGCGAGGCCCACGATCCGCCCGCCCGTCGGCAGGTCGGGCCCCGGCACGTACCGCATCAGGGTCTCCAGGTCGGCGCCCGGGTGACGGATCAGATGGCGGGCCGCGGCGATGACCTCGCCGAGGTTGTGCGGCGGCATGTTCGTCGCCATGCCGACCGCGATGCCGGACGCGCCGTTGACCAGGAGGTTGGGGTAAGCGGCAGGGAGGGCGACGGGCTCGCGCTCCTGACCGTCGTAGTTCGGCGCGAAGTCGACCGTGTCTTCTTCGATGGACTCCGTCATCAGGGAGGTCGCGTCCGCCATCCGGCACTCCGTGTACCGCATGGCGGCCGGGGGGTCGTCATTGCCGAGCGAGCCGAAGTTCCCGTGGCCGTCGACGAGGGGGAGGCGCATGGAGAACGGCTGCGCCATGCGCACCAGGGCGTCGTAGATCGACTGGTCGCCGTGCGGGTGCAGCTTGCCCATCACGTCGCCCACGACGCGGGCGCACTTCACGTAGCCCCGGTCCGGGCGCAGCCCCATCTCGTTCATCTGGAACACGATCCGGCGCTGCACCGGCTTCATGCCGTCGCGCGCGTCCGGCAGGGCGCGCGAGTAGATCACCGAGTACGCGTACTCAAGGAAGGAGCCCTGCATCTCGTCGACGACGTCGATGTCGAGGATGCGCTCCTCAAAGTCGTCGGGCGGCGGGGTCTTCGTGCTGCGGCGGGCCATTGCGGCTGCTGCTCCTTCACGACCGGATCGGGCAGGTGACGCCGACCATTGTGGCCCGTCGCACTGACAACGCCGACCGCGACCCGTGAACACCCGCGCGAACGGGGTCCGCTCGGCCCCGCGGGGCGGCCCGAGTACGCCCACCGCGAACCCGCAGCTTTCGCCAGGTGTCGGCGCGCTTGCATACAGTGGCAGGACAGGCTGGGTACGAAGCGGCGCCAGTCAGACCGGACGCCTTCGTCGAACGCCACCACACCGCACCACACTGCGGTACGACGAGCGACAACAGCGCGATCGAAGGGACGTACATGCCCATGGGTCACACGGCCACAGCTCAGGCCGGTTCGGGCGGCCTGACAGCGACGGAGCACCGATTGGCCAACGGCCTGCGCGTGGTGCTCTCCGAGGACCACCTGACCCCGGTCGCCGCGGTCTGCCTCTGGTACGACGTGGGTTCGCGCCACGAGGTCAAGGGCCGCACAGGCCTCGCCCACCTCTTCGAGCACCTGATGTTCCAGGGCTCGAAGCAGGTCCAGGGGAACGGACACTTCGAACTGGTGCAGGGCGCCGGCGGCTCCCTGAACGGCACCACCAGCTTCGAGCGCACCAACTACTTCGAGACGATGCCCACCCACCAGCTGGAGCTCGCGCTCTGGCTGGAGGCCGACCGGATGGGCTCCCTGCTGGCCGCCCTCGACGACGAGTCGATGGAGAACCAGCGCGACGTGGTGAAGAACGAGCGCCGCCAGCGGTACGACAACGTCCCGTACGGCACCGCGTTCGAGAAGCTCACCGCCCTCGCCTACCCCGAGGGCCACCCCTACCACCACACCCCCATCGGCTCCATGGCCGACCTGGACGCGGCGACCCTGGAGGACGCCCGAGCCTTCTTCCGCACGTACTACGCGCCGAACAACGCGGTGCTGTCGGTCGTCGGCGACATCGACCCCGAGCAGACCCTCGCCTGGATCGAGAAGTACTTCGGCTCCATCCCCGGGCACGACGGCAAGCAGCCGCCGCGCGACGGCTCCCTGCCGGACGTCATGGGCCGCCAGCTGCGCGAGGTCGTCGAGGAGGAGGTGCCGGCGCGTGCGCTGATGGCCGCGTACCGACTGCCGCACGACGGCACCCGCGAGTGCGACGCCGCCGACCTCGCGCTGACCGTCCTCGGCGGCGGCGAGTCGTCCCGGCTCCACAACCGCCTGGTGCGCCGGGACCAGACCGCCGTCGGCGCCGGGTTCGGGCTGCTGCGGCTGGCGGGCGCGCCTTCGCTCGGCTGGCTGGACGTGAAGACCTCCGGCGGGGTCGAGGTCCCGCAGATCGAGGCCGCGGTCGACGAGGAGCTGGCCCGCTTCGCCGAGGAGGGCCCCACGGCCGAGGAGATGGA
The DNA here is from genome assembly GCF_040643215.1 of Streptomyces sp. NPDC047315. Taxonomy (NCBI): domain Bacteria; kingdom Bacillati; phylum Actinomycetota; class Actinomycetes; order Kitasatosporales; family Streptomycetaceae; genus Streptomyces; species Streptomyces sp. NPDC047315. The sequence continues at coordinate 69,411 of NZ_JBEYTZ010000038.1, forward strand.
GCGCGCCCAGGCCCAGTTGGAGCGCGAATGGCTGGACCGGCTCGGCACCGTCGCCGGCCGCGCGGACGAACTGTGCCGGTACGCCGTGCTGTTCGGCGACCCGCAGCTCGCGCTGACCGCGGTGGACCGCGTGCTGAGCGTCACCGCCGAGGAGGTGCGCGACATCGCCCGCGCCCGGCTGCGCCCGGACAACAGGGCCGTGCTGGTCTACGAGCCGCTGCCGGCCGCCGACGCCGACGCCCAGAACGACGCAGGAGAGGGGGCGGACCAGTGACCGACGCCGCCGAGCCGCTGACGACGATGGACTTCCACCCCATGCCCACGTCCGGGGAGCCCACCCCCTGGGCGTTCCCCGCGCCCGGGCGCGGGACCCTCGACAACGGCCTGACCGTGCTGCACTGTCACCGCCCCGGCCAGCAGGTGGTGGCGGTCGAGGTCATCCTCGACGCCCCCCTGGGCGCCGAGCCCGAGGGCTTCGACGGGGTCGCCACCATCATGGCGCGCGCCCTGTCCGAAGGCACCAAGTCCCGGTCGGCCGAGGAGTTCGCGGCCGAGCTGGAGCGCTGCGGCGCCACGCTCGACGCCCACGCCGACCACCCCGCCGTCCGGGTCTCCCTGGAGGTCCCGGTCTCCCGGCTCCCCAAGGCGCTCGGGCTGCTGGCGGAGGCGCTGCGCGAGCCCGCGTTCGACGACGGCGAGGTCAAACGTCTGGTTCGCAACCGCCTGGACGAGATCCCGCACGAGACGGCGAACCCGGGACGGCGCGCCGCCAAGGAGCTGTACCGGCGGCTGTTCCCCGCCTCGCTGCGGATGTCCCGGCCCCGCCAGGGCACCGAGGAGACGGTGACCCGGATCGACTCGACCGCCGTACGGGCGTTCTTCGACGCCCACGTACGGCCTGCCACCAGCACCGTGGTCGTCGTCGGCGACCTGACCGGGGTGGACCTGGACGCGGTGCTCGCCGACACCCTCGGCGCGTGGACGGGCGACACCGCCCCGGCGCACCCCCGGGCCGAGATCACCGCCGACGACGCCGGTCGGGTGTTCGTCGTGGACCGCCCCGGTGCGGTGCAGACCCAGCTGCTGATCGGCCGGATCGGCGCGGACCGGCACGACCGCGTCTGGCCCGCCCAGGTGCTCGGCACGTACTGCCTCGGCGGCACCCTGACGTCCCGGCTGGACCGCGTGCTGCGCGAGGAGAAGGGCTACACCTACGGCGTACGGGCCTTCGCGCAGGTCCTGTGCTCGGCGCCCGACGGGTCGGGGGCCGCGCTGCTCGGGATCAGCGGCTCGGTCGACACGCCCAACACCGGCCCCGCGCTGGCGGACCTGTGGCAGGTGCTGCGCACGCTGGCCGCCGAGGGCCTGACGGACGCGGAGCGCGACGTCGCCGTGCAGAACCTGGTCGGGGTCGCCCCGCTGCGGTACGAGACGGCGCTGTCGGTCGCCGGCACCTTCGCCGACCAGGTCGAGCAGCACCTTCCGGACGACTTCCAGGCGCAGTTGTACGCCCGGCTGGCGCAGACGGGCACGGTGGAGGCGACCGCCGCGGTGGTGAACGCCTTCCCCGTCGACCGGCTGGTCACGGTGCTCGTCGGCGACGCGGCGCAGATCGCGGAGCCGGTGCGCGAGCTGGGGATCGGGGAAGTGACGGTGGTCAAGGGCTGACGGAGCCCGTCTCCCGGCGCAGGAGCCCGTAGGGGCCCGTAGCGGAGCCCCGGCGTCCACGGCGGACGCCGGGGCTCCGTCACGTCCCGTCCCGTCACGTCCGGTACGGACGGCCGCCCGTGGTCGTGGGGTGCCCTCGTGGTCACACTTCGCGCACACCGGCGCCATCGGACCGTCACCCGACGGCCGTACGTCCGTTGCACGTTCGCCGTCCGGGCGTCGTATCTCCCCGCCGAATGTCCTTTTTGATGGGAAGTCTGCCGACACGTGCTGTGGCATAGCCAACAAAGATCGTCGTTTGTTTGGCGAACGCGAGCGGGCCCGCCTAGCGTCGATCCGGCTGTTCGCCAGGAGCCCGCCGCACCCGCGGCACGGACAGTCATCGCCGAGTCCCCGCCGGGCGCGAGCCCAGGGGAGCCGGGGACCCAGTTCCCCCGGGGTGAATCGGCCCCTCCGCGGCCTGCGGAGGAGCCGTAGGAGACCTTCCTCTCTCCGAACCCGTCAGCTAACCCGGTAGGCGAGAAGGAAGGAAAGGACCGGCCACGCCATGGCGTTCGCCCGACCCACCGGGAAGCACCGTGCCCCCAGCCGCGTGACGCGCAGGAGCGCGAGCATCGCCGGCGCTGCGACCCTCGCCACCTCCGGGGTGATCGGCACCCTCGCGTCCCCCGCGTTCGCGACGGGGACCGAGCCGCGCAACGACGGCGACACCGGGTCGCTGAGCGCCGAGGACACCGGCACGCTCCAGATGCTGGCCGCCACCGACACCCTCGCCGAGCAGGTCACCGACCAGGCCGTCGACCAGAAGCGCGAGGCCGTCGCCCGCGCCGAAGCGGCGGCGGAGGCGAAGCGCAAGGTCGAGGCGGAGCGCAAGGCCGCCGAGCGCGCCGCCCGCGAGGCCGAGCGTCAGCGGCTGCTGAACTCCTACCAGCTGCCCGTCGCCGGCTCTCACGTCACCACCTCGTACCAGGCCAACAGCTCGCTGTGGTCCTCCGGCAGCCACAGCGGCGTCGACTTCCACGCCTCGTCCGGCACCGAGGTCGTCTCCGTGGGCGCGGGCACCGTCGTCGAGGCCGGCTGGGGCGGCGCGTACGGCTACAACGTCGTCATCAAGATGCGCGACGGCTCGTACACCCAGTACGCCCACCTCTCCGCGGTCACCGTCGGCGAGGGGCAGGCCGTGATGCCGGGCCAGCGGATCGGGCGCGCGGGCTCCACCGGCAACTCCACCGGGGCGCACCTCCACTTCGAGGCCCGCAGCGGCGCCGACTACGGCTCGGACGTCAATCCGGTCGCGTATCTGCGCGCCCGCGGCGTGAACGTCTGACCCGCGGAATCCTGCTTCGAGCTTCGACGTGCCCCGGTGCGACCGCGCCGGGGCACGTCGGCGTTGGCCGGGGCGCACCGAGGCACGACAAAGGCGCTGACCCCGAAGGTTCAGCGCCTTTGTCCCGGTGCGAGCCGCGGGCCCGCGAAAGTCGAGCGTTGGGTGGCTCAGACCGTCTCCGGCAGTTCCTCCAGCCCCTCGGCGACCAGCTTGGCCAGCCGGTCCAGGGCGGCGTCCGCGCCGTCGGCGTCGGAGGCGAGGACGATCTCCTCGCCGCCCTGCGCGCCCAGGCCGAGCACGGCGAGCATGGAGGCGGCGTTGACCGGGTTGCCGTCGGCCTTGGCGATCGTCACGGGGACGCCGGAGGCCGTGGCGGCGCGGACGAAGATGGAGGCGGGTCGGGCGTGCAGGCCCTCGGCCCAACCGACGGTGACACGGCGCTCAGCCATGGTGTTGCCCTTCGAATCAGCTGTTGTCTAGACCAGTCCCGGTCAGTCTCTCACGACGCCCCGGGTGCTCCTACCGACCGTAAACCCCCGCCGCAAGCCCCGACGGCGCCCGACGGTGACGGGGCGGACGCGTTCGGCGATGGTGCCCGAGTCCGGTCCGACAGCACCACCACCGGGCGTCCGCGCCGTACGATTTCTGCCATGCAGACCGAGCGGGACCACGCCTACCCCGACCACTGGGAGGCGGACGTGGTGCTGCGCGACGGCGGTACCGCGCGCATCCGCCCCATCACCGTCGACGACGCCGACCGGCTGGTCAGCTTCTACGAACAGGTGTCGGACGAGTCGAAGTACTACCGCTTCTTCGCGCCCTACCCCCATCTGTCGCCCAAGGACGTGCACCGCTTCACCCACCACGACTACGTGGACCGGGTGGGCCTCGCCGTCACCGTGGGCGGGGAGTTCGTCGCCACCGTCCGCTACGACCGGATCGACGAGCACGGCCGGCCGGCCAGCGCGCCCGCCGACGAGGCCGAGGTCGCCTTCCTCGTCCAGGACGCCCACCACGGCCGCGGCGTCGCCTCCACGATGCTCGAACACATCGCGGCGGTCGCGCGGGAGCGCGGGATCCGACGGTTCGCGGCGGACGTGCTGCCCGCGAACACCAAGATGATCAAGGTGTTCCGGGACGCCGGGTACACCCAGAAGCGCAGCTTCGAGGACGGCTCCGTCCATCTGACGCTCGACCTGGAGCCGACCGCGGAGTCCGTCGCTGTGCAGCGCGCCAGGGAGCACCGCGCCGAGGCGCGCTCCGTGCAGAGGCTGCTGGCGCCGCGGGCCGTCGCGGTCGTCGGCGTCGGCCGCGCGCCCGGGGGAGTGGGCCGCACCGTCCTGCGCGACCTGGTCGGCGGCGGCTACACCGGACGCGCGTACGCCGTGAACCGCGCCTTCCCCGCCGACTGGCACGAGGTCGACGGGGTCCCCGCGCACCGCTCCGTGGGCGAGGTCGTCGAGCGGACCGGCGAGCCCGTCGACCTCGTGGTCGTGGCCGTCCCCGCCGAGCGGGTGCCGGAGGTGGTCGCGGACTGCGGGGAGCACGGGGTGCGCGGGCTGGTCGTGCTGAGCGCCGGGTACGCGGAGAGCGGCGCCGAAGGCCGGGCCCGCCAGCGCGAGCTCGTCCGACAGGCCCGCTCGTACGGCATGCGGGTCATCGGCCCCAACTCCTTCGGCGTCATCAGCACCGCGGCGGACGTACGCCTGAACGCGTCGCTCGCGCCCGAAGCGCCGGCGCCGGGCCGCATCGGGCTGTTCACCCAGTCCGGGGCGATCGGCATCGCGCTGCTGTCGAGCCTGCACCGACGGGGCGGGGGTCTCGCTGGTGCGGCCGGTGCGGCTGGCGTCGCCGGTGATGCTGGTGTCGCTGGTGTCGCCGGTGTCTCTACGTTTGTGTCCTCCGGCAACCGCGCCGACGTCTCCGGCAACGACTTCCTCCAGTACTGGTACGAGGACCCGGACACCGACGTCGCCCTGCTGTACCTGGAGTCCATCGGCAACCCCCGCAAGTTCACCCGGCTCGCCCGCCGCACCGCGGCCGTCAAACCGGTGGTCGTCGTCAAGGGCGCCCGGCACAGCGGCAGCGAGCCGCCCGGCCACGCGGTGCCCAGCGTCCGCATCCCCGACGCGGCGGTGGACGCGCTGCTGCGGCAGGCCGGCGTCATCCGGGTCGACACCGTCACCGAACTCGTCGACGCCGGCCTGCTGCTCGCCGGCCAACCCCTGCCCGCCGGGCCGCGCGTCGCGATCCTCGGCAACTCCGAGTCCCTGGGCCTGCTGACGTACGACTCCTGCCTGGCGGAGGGCCTGCGCCCGCTGCCGCCGCTGGACCTGACGACGGCGGCGTCCGCGGCGGACTTCCGGGAGGCCCTGGCCGGGGCGCTCGCCGACGACGGCTGCGACGCGGTGGTGGTGAACGCGATCCCCCGGGTCGGGGACGACGGCGCGACGGAGTTCGGCGACGGCACGGTGCTTGCCGCGGCGCTGCGCGAGGCCGTGGCCACCGCGCCGGCGAAGCCGGTCGCGGTGGTCCACGTCGAACTCGGCGGCCTGGCAGCGGCCCTGACCGCCGCGACCACCACGGCCCCCGCGGGCGCGGGCGGGCCCGGCGGCCCGAGGACCGCTGCGGCGGGACCGCAGCCGCGCCCCGGCGAGCCGGGCCTCCGGCCGGCCGGCCCCGATGCGTCCGGCGCAGATCGAGCAGCGGATGCCCCGTCGGGTGAGGGTTCGCACGGGTCCGAAGGCCCCGCGTCGGGCGTGGGGTCGGTGCGCGGTTCGGCAGGTGCGTCGCCCGCCGCAGGCGGGACCCAAGGCCCCGCGGCCGGCGGGGACCGCGGCAACTCGGCAGCGGGCCCGCGGCTCCACGCGGGCGGCGACGCCGAGGGCTCGGTGCCCGCCGGCAGCGGTCGTGCGGTGAGTGCCGGGCCCGGCGCCGGCGTCGCACGCGGTGGTCCCGCTGACGAGGGCGGGCCCGGCAGCCCGGGCGCTGGGGCACCACCGGGTGCGGGTGGATTCCCGCACGGGCCCGGCGGCCCGACGGCCGGTGCGGGACCGGTGCGCGGTGCGGCTGATGGCTCGCCCACCGCGGCTGGGGACCACAGCCCGGCGGGCGACGGGGGCGAAGGCCCGGCGCCCCGCGCCGGCACTGCTGGTGCGGGCAGGGGAGCGGCTGCCTCGCACGGTGAGCGTGCCGACGGGGCGGACACTCCGGCATCCGCCCGCGCCGGCGTCGCAGCGGCCGGCACGCTCGGTGGGTGGATTCCTGCGTATCCCGCCGCCGAGCGGGCCGTCCGCGCCTTGTCGGAGGCCGTGCGGTACGCGCAGTGGCGGCGGCAGGCCGCCGAGCCCGGCAAGGTGCCGGAGTACGAGGACGTCGACGAGGCCGGCGCCGCCGCGCGGATCGAGGCGCTGCTCGACGGGGACGTCTCCGAGCGCGGGATCACGCTGGGCGCCGCCGACGCCGGGGCGCTGCTCGCCACGTACGGCATCCACGTGCGTCCGACCCTGCCCGCGCCCGACGCCGACGCGGCGGTGCGGGCCGCCGAACGCCTCGGCTACCCCTTGGCCCTGAAGACGACCGCCCCGCACCTGCGCCACCGCGCCGACCTCGGCGGCGTACGCCTGGACCTCGCCGGCGAGGCCCAGGTCCGCCGGGCGTACCGGGAGCTGACCGACCTCCTCGGCGACCCGGTCGAGCTCCAACCCGTCGTGCAGGCCATGGCGCCGCGCGGGGTGGACACGGTGGTGCGGGCCGTGGTCGACCCGGCCGTCGGCGCGTACCTCTCCTTCGGGCTCGCCGGCGTCGCGTCCGAACTCCTCGGCGACACCGCGCACCGGCTCGTGCCGGTGACCGACCGCGACGCGGCCGAGCAGATCCGGAGCATCCGCACCGCCCCCCTCCTCTTCGGCTGGCGCGGCTCCGCGCCCGTGGACACCGCCGCCCTGGAAGAACTGCTGCTGCGCGTATCACGCATCGTCGACGACCACCCGGAAGTCGTCGCGATCGGGCTCGAACCGGTCGTCGTGGCACCACGGGGACTGAGCGTCCTCGGCGCCACGGTCCGGCTCGCGCCGTCCCCCGCCCCCGCCGACCTCGGCCCGCGCCGCCTCCCCAGCTACTGAGCGGCCCGGCGCCCTCGACGGGGGCATTGAGCGTTCGACGCCCCTCGGGGCCCGTAGGATGGACCACATGGCGAAGACCGGTACGACGACCCAGGGGCTGCGCGCGGCGATCGAGCGCAGCGGCTACTACCCGGCTCTCGTGGCTGAGGCGGTGGAGGCCGCCGTCGGAGGCGAGCAGATCGCGTCGTACCTGGTCCACCAGGAGACCACGTTCGACTCCAACGAGGTGCGTCGCCACGTCACCGTGCTCGTCCTCACGGGCAACCGTTTCATCGTCAGCCACACCGACGAGCAGGCCGCCGACTCCGGTTCCCCCACGCCGTACGCCACCACCTCCACCGAGTCCGTGAAGCTCGACCGGATCTCGTCGGTCGTCGTCAGCCGGGTCGTCGCCAACCCGGAGTCGTACACCCCCGGCACGCTGCCCCGCGAAGTGGTGCTCACCATCGGCTGGGGCGCGGTCTCCCGGCTCGACCTGGAGCCCGCCGCCTGCGGCGACCCGAACTGCGACGCCGACCACGGCTACACCGGCAACTCCACCGCCGACGACCTCAGCCTGCGGGTCAGCGAGGCCGGCGACGGCCCGGACACGGTGCGCCAGACCCTCGCCTTCGCCCAGTCGCTCTCCGAGGCCACCGCGGCGACGGGGGCCGCCACCGCTCCGACGGCGACCACCCGCTGATGACGCTGCCCACGACAGCGGCCACCTGGCCCGAGGAACCGGAACCGCTCGCGGTCGCCGGTGCGCCCGTGCCGGAGTACGGCGCGGGCTCGCTGGCCGACCTGCTGCCCACGATCGCCGCCCACCAGGGCGTGCCGGGCCTGACCCCGCTGATACCCGAGCTGACCCCGGCCGACCGGAACTGCGTCTTCCTGATCGACGGGCTCGGCTGGGAGCAGATCAGGAGCCACCCGGACGAGGCCCCGTACCTCTCCTCGCTCCTGCACACCTCCCGCGGCGGCACCGGCCGCCCCATCACCGTCGGCTTCCCCGCCACCACCGCCGCCTCGCTCGCCTCCGTCGGCACGGGCCTCGCGCCCGGACTGCACGGACTCGCCGGCTACACGGTGCGCGACCCCGCGACGGGCGCGCTGATGAACCAGCTCCGCTGGAAGCCGTACACCGATCCCCGGGCGTGGCAGCCGTACCCCACGGTCTTCCAGCTCGCCCACGCGGCCGGGATCCACACCGCCCAGGTGTCGTCCCCGATCTTCGAGCACACCCCGCTGACCCAGATCGCGCTCAGCGGCGGAACGTTTCACGGGCGCCTCGGCGGCGAGGAGCGCATCGACTTCGCCGCCGAGCAGCTCGGCGCCGCCGACCGTTCGCTGATCTACACGTACTACAGCGACGTCGACGGCATGGGGCACCGCTACGGCGTGGACTCCGACGCCTGGCGCGGTCAGCTGATGTACGTCGACCGGCTGGTGCAGCGGCTCGCGGAGCAGCTGCCCGCCCGCTCGGCGCTGTACGTCACCGCCGACCACGGCATGATCGACGTCCCCTTCGACGCCGATTCGCGCATCGACTTCGACGAGGACTGGGAGCTGCGGGCCGGGGTCGCCCTGCTCGGCGGCGAGGGCCGGGCCCGGCACGTGTACGCCGTGCCGGGCGCCGAGTCCGACGTGCTGGCCGTGTGGCGCGAGGTGCTGGGCGACCGGTTCTGGGTGGCGAGCCGCGCGGAGGCGGTCGAGGCCGGCTGGTTCGGCCCCTCGGTCGACGAGCGGGTCACCGGCCGGATCGGTGACGTGATCGCCGCGGCCTGCGACGACGCCGTGATCATCGCGTCCGTGCACGAGCCCAACGAGTCGGCGATGGTCGGCATGCACGGCTCCATGACGCCGGTGGAGCAGCTCGTGCCGCTGATCGAGGTCAGGCCCTAACCCGTCCGACGCCGATGTACGGGGTGCGCCGCGCCCCGCCCGTACGACCTCGTGCCCCGCCCCGCGCACCGCGCCCGCCCGAATCTCGAACGACTGCCGAAAGGTCCTCAACCACCCATGCCCGAGCTGGTCTTCTTCAGCGGCACCATGGACTGCGGCAAGAGCACCCTCGCCCTCCAGATCGAGCACAACAGGTCCGCCCGCGGGCTCCAGGGGATGATCTTCACCCGGGACGACCGGGCGGGCGAGGGCAAGCTGTCGTCCCGGCTGGGCCTGGTCACGGACGCCGTGGAGGCCACGGAGGACTTCGACTTCTACGCCCACCTCGTCGACCGGCTCTCGCAGGGCATGCGCTGCGACTACGTCATCGCCGACGAGGCGCAGTTCTTCGCCCCGACGCAGATCGACCAGCTGGCCCGGGTGGTGGACGACCTGGAGCTGGACGTCTTCGCCTTCGGCATCACCACCGACTTCCGCTCCAAGCTCTTCCCCGGCTCGCAGCGGCTGGTGGAGCTCGCCGACCGGGTGGAGGTCCTCCAGGTCGAGGCGCTGTGCTGGTGCGGTGCACGGGCCACGCACAACGCGCGCACCGTCGGCGGCCGGATGGTGGTGGAGGGCGCCCAGGTGGTGATCGGCGATGTGAACGTCGACGACGAGGTCGGCTACGAGGTGGTGTGCCGACGCCACCACCGGCGCCGGATGACCGCCGCGAGCGCCCGGGCCGCCGCCCTCTCCCCTGACGTGCTGCCGGTGGACGGGGCGCAGGGCGGCGCCGTGGACGTACGCGTCGACTGAGACCGGCGCGCACGGCGCGCGGGCGCGGCGCGGGCCCGGTGCCGTCAGCGGTCGGACCGTACGACCGCGAAGACCGCGCCCTCGGGGTCGGCGACCGTGGCCGTACGGCCCTGGGGGGTGTCCCGGGGCGGTACGAGGACGCGTCCGCCGAGCTCCTGAGCCTGCCGCGCCGCGCCGTCCGGGTCCTCGACCTCGAACCAGGTCATCCAGTACGTGCCGCGGTCGCGCGGCAACGCGCCCCCGACGCCGCGCAGCGCCGCGACGGGACGGCGGCCGAGCACCAGCACCAGGTAGTCGTCGTCGACGGCCTCGACCGGCTCCACCTCGTATCCGAACACCGACTGGTAGAACTTGGCGACCGACGAGGTCTCCGTCGTCAACAACTCGTTCCACACCGGGGTGCCGGGGGTGCCGTGCAGGGCGAAGCCCTGGTGCGCCGCGGGCTGCCAGAGGCCGAACACCGCGCCCGCCGGGTCCGTGACGATCGCCAGCCGGCCCGCGTCCTCGGCGTCCAGCGGGCCGACGCCGACGGTGCCGCCGCAACAGCGCAACGTCTCCGCCGTGGTGTTCACGTCGTCGGTGGCGAGATAGGGCGTCCAGGCGACGGGCAGATGTCGGTCGGCGGGCAGCCGCCCGATGCCCGCCACCTCCTTGCCGTCGAGCAGAGCGCGTACGTATGGGCCGAGCTGTTGGGGGCCTGGGGCGAACTCCCAGCCGAACAACTCGCCGTAGAAGTGCTGCGTCGCGTCAAGGTCGTGCACCATCAGACTCACCCAGCAGGGTGAGCCGGGCGCGTGCCGAGTCGCCTCGGTCATCGTCACTCTCTCCTCGGACCATCGTGGTGGCCGTGCGGGGACGGGGCGCGGGCCGTGGCCGTGGTGTGTCCAAAAGCCGTGCGCCCCGGTGCGCATGGTTCCACTCCCTGACGCGGAACGCGCCCCGGCCGCGCCGCTTTTGGCGGGTTACCGCTGGAGGATGCCCATTTTTGTGAGAATTCGTGGTGACTCGACCGAGCCGGGGCCGGGCCACCGACGGATTCCGGTCAGCGGTGCGGCGCATCGCCGGTGCCGATCGCGGGCGAGGTCGAGGGCGGTCGAGGGCGGCCGAGGGCGCGAGCGCGGGTGCGTGCGCCAGGATGGAGGCATGAAGCCCATCGTCTCCGCGGCGGAGCTGGCGAGCGCGCTCGCCGGTCCCCGCCCTCCGGTCGTCCTGGACGTCCGCTATCAGCTCGGCGGCCCGCACGGTCGCCCCGACTACGACGCCGGGCACCTGCCCGGCGCGGTCTTCGTCGACCTGGACGCGGAACTCGCCGGCCCGCCCGGTGCCGCCGGGCGCCATCCGCTGCCCGACGTCGAGGCGTTCGGTGCGGTGATGCGCCGGGCCGGGGTGTCGACCGACTCTTCCGTCGTGGTGTACGACGCCGACAAGGGGTGGGGCGCCGCCCGCGCCTGGTGGCTGCTGCGGTGGACCGGGCACGCGGACGTACGCGTCCTGGACGGCGGACTCGCCGCCTGGGCCGGCCCCTTGGAGACCGCGCCGCCCGCCCCGGCGCCCGGCGACTTCGTGCCGAAGCCGGGTGCGCTGCCGCTGCTGACCGCGGACGGCGCGGCGGAGCTGGCCCGCTCCGGACTGCTGTTGGACGCCCGCGCGGGGGAGCGCTACCGGGGCGAGGTCGAGCCCATCGACGCGGTGGCCGGCCACATCCCGGGCGCCGTGTCGGCCCCGACGACGGAGAACCTGGGCCGGGACGGGCGCTTCCTGCCCTCCGACGAGCTGACGGCCCGCTTCACCGCGCTCGGCGCCGGGGAGGGGGACGGGCCGGTCGGGGTGTACTGCGGGTCAGGGGTGTCGGGGGCGCAGGAGGCGCTGGCGCTGGAACTCGCCGGATTCACCCCGGCGTTGTACGCGGGCTCCTGGTCCGAGTGGTCCCGCGACCCCGAGCGTCCGGTGGCTACGGGCGCCGGGCCGGGCTGAAGGCCCCCGACGGGCCGCGGTCGGCCTTCGGCGACCGCGGCCCGTCACTGGGTGGGAGTTACATCTCAAGCCGTCGCGCGCGGGCCCCACGCGTGGCGGTCGCGGGTCGCTGCCTTACGACCGAGGTGGCCCTCGCGGACCAGGACGGCCAGGGAGTCCAGGATCACCCGCGAGCTGAGCAGCGCCGTCTGCTCCGCCCAGTCGTAGGGCGGGGCGCACTCGACGACCTCCAGCCCGGCGAGACCGGGCGCGGAGATCTTCCTGATCAGGTTGAGGGCCTCCCGCGGCAGCAGCCCGCCCGGCTCCGGCCAGCCGGTCCCGGGCACGAAGCCCGCGTCGATGACGTCGATGTCAAAGGACAGGTAGACCGCCTTCGCGCCCTTCCAGGCCGTCTCCAGTGCGATCTCGGCGACCTTGTCGATCCCGACCCGTTCGACGTCGCCCACCGTGATGACGGTGGTGCCGCGCTCGCGCCCCACCTTGACGCCGGCCCGCGGCGCCTGCCAGCCGCCGATGCCGACCTGGACCAGGTTCGTCGCGGGGGCGTTCTTGATGTTCGTCGCGTGGAACCACGGCGTGGTGTGCATGCGTTCGTCCAGGTCGGTCTCCTGGGTGTCCACGTGCCGGTCGAAGTGGATGATGCCGATGTTCCCGTCCACGTACGGCGCCATGCCGCGGATGGTCGGGTAGCCGATGGAGTGGTCACCGCCCAGGATCACCGGGAAGACCCCGCGCTGGTACACGTGCGCCATCGCCTGGCTGATCTGGTCGAAGGACTTCTCCAGGCTGCCGGGGATGGTGAACACGTCGCCGATGTCGACGATGTTCAGCTGTTCGCGCAGGTCGACGCCCAACTCGAAGCAGTACGTGCCGAACAGGTTCGTCGACCGGCGGATGCCCTGCGGGCCGAACCGGGCGCCGGGCCGGTACGTGGCGCCGGAGTCGAGCGGCGCCCCGAACACGGCCACTTCGGCGTCGTCGACCTGGTTGACGTCCTCCAGGAACGGGGACTTCAGGAACGTGCCGCGCTCGCCGGCGAAGTGCGGCAGCTCGCCGCGCGAGAAGGTGGGGATCGTGCGGTCCACGAGCGTCGGCGAGCCGGACAGCCCGTACGCGAGCCCTCGTTCGATCTCTTCGTCGTGCCGGAACAGGGACAGCCGCTCCTCGGCGTCCTGCGCCCACTTGCCCTCCTTCACGGCGAAGGCGTCGCTGTGGGAGTGGCTGTGCCGATGGGCGTGGTCGTGGGAGTGCGGAGTGTGGTGGGAGTGCTGGAGTGAAGGGGCGTGACCGGCGTCGTGCTGCTGGTCGGGGCCTTCGGGAGGGGAGTCATTCCCCGGCGACGTCGCGTCGTCGTGTGCACGGGGATCGGGCGTCTTCGGCATTTCAGCCTCCAACGAGGCCGTCTTTCCACGGAAACCGGTACGGCCACCCTCGTCGGCAGGCGCTCTGGTAGCACCTCCTTGGACTGTAGCACCGGGCCGTCACGGGCGCTGGCGGCCGGTGAAGGGGACGGACGGGTAGCCCGTGTCGAAGTGCATGTAGTCGGCGACCTTGATGTTCTGCCAGATCCACCCCTCGTCGACGAACGACCGCCAGACCGGACCGCCCTTGAGGATCTTGCCCTTGCCGGGGGTGCGGGCGCTGAACTCCTTGCTGGGGAACCAGGTCTTCTTGCGCAGGTCCTGCCAGGGGTTCTCCAGCGGGTTGATGTCGACGGCGCGGCCGTTGGCGTGCGGTGACTCGGCGAAGGGCGCGTTGATCTGGTCGGGGCGCCGGCAGTTGAACGCCGAGGTGTTGTCGTCCGCGAGGCTCTTGTCCAGATCGCCGCCGTACGCCTCCACGGACTGCATGCGACGGACGGGGAAGCGCTGTTCGAACAGGTCCGTGAAGATCCGGACGACGCTGTCGGCGACGTCGGCGTTGACGACGAGCGCTCCACGGCTCACCCGGCCGTCGAAGTCGTGGTAGTTCATCTCCACGCGCCGGAGTTGGTCGCGGCCGACCGGGCAGCCCTTGCGCCACATGCCCACCGCCACCATCCGCTCCCACTGGGCGTCGGGCACCGGGGTGACCTCGGCGTCGAGTGCGGGCGGGGGAGCGGGCGAGGGCGCGGGCGGGGGAGTCGGTGAGGGGGCGGGGGCGGGCGTCGCGCCGTCGTCCGCCGCGGCCGAACAGGCAGTGGCCGCAAGGACGGTGGACAGCAGCAGCGCGGCCGTCCGGATCAGGCGCGGTCGATGGCGGGACAAGGGTGGCTCCTGGCGGCGTTCGGGTGGGCATGGGTACGCGCGGGCACGGGAGGGCACGCGTGGGCACGCGAGGTGGCGGCGCCGCCGGGCGATGGGAGCGCCGCCGTGGACCAAGCTACTACACAGCGTAGAAGATTAGTGAACGGTCTCGGGTCTGCTCCCCGGCGGGCGGCGGGCAGACTGGTGGGGCGCGACCGGTGGTTGCGAAGATCGGTGGCTGCAAGGGCCGGTGCGACGGGAACGACGAGGGAGAGCCGGGATGGGCGCGTTGGGTGAACTGGAGGCCGACATCATGGCCCTGGTGTGGCGGGGCGACGAGCCGATGAGCGTACGGGCGCTCACGGACGCGCTCAACGGCAGCCGTCCGCTCGCCTACACCACCGTGATGACGGTGGCGGAGCGTCTGCGGGCCAAGGGCTGGCTCAGCCGGGAGAAGGACGGCCGCTCGTACCGCTACCGCGCGGCGCGGTCGGCGGAGGACTACACCGCCGAGTTGATGGAACAGGCACTGGAGACCTCGGCGGACCGCGCGAGCGCGCTGGTGCGCTTCGTCGACCGGCTGGACGCGGACGAGGCGGCGGCGCTGTGGGAGGCGCTGCGGAGGTCGCACGAGCGGGAGGGCGAGCACTGACGCGCGTTCCCTGTGCGTCTGGACGGAGCCGCCGCTTCCCTGTGAGTGCGTTTGGTCTCTGCGGCCCGTCTGTGGCTGTTCGCGCAGTTCCCCGCGCCCCTGATTCGCTCCGCCAGTCAATCGCCTGCGGCACGGGTTTTTAGGGGCGCGGGGAACTG
>NZ_JBEYTZ010000039.1:0-82134 GCF_040643215.1 Streptomyces sp. NPDC047315
AATCCACACCGAACCCGGAAGGCCCTCACCCGTTCAAGACACATCGGCCGAGACCTGCGTCACCCGTCCACAACCTCCCAGGGCAATACACCTAGCCCCGTGCGTCTGACGCACTCGCCGTTTCCCTGCGGGAACATTGGTCTCCGCGCCCCGGTGGTGGGCTCGTCGCGCAGTTCCGCCCCCTCGGCCCCAGAGGGCCTGGGGAGACCCCCAGCGCCACCTGTTTCGCTGCCCCCGTCGTTTGTCTGCGGGCCGAGGGCAGGGTGTTTGGGGCGCTGGGGGTCCCCCCGTGCCCGCAGGGCACAGGGGGCGAAACTGCGCGAACAAGCCCCGCCAGGGCGCGGAGGCCAACGCAGTCGTGGGGCTGCGGCCCGTGGGTCGACCGTCGAGCCCGCCGCATGGCGGACCGTCAGAGTTTGATGCTGGCTGCTACTGGGAGGTGGTCGCTGTTCGTGCGGGGGAGCGTCCAGGACGAGACCGGCTCCACCCCCCGCACCAGGATCTGGTCGATCCGCGCCATCGGGAACGACGCCGGCCAGCTGAAGCCGAACCCGTCCCCCGCCGCCCCCTGCGTCGACCTCATCTGCGCCGTCACCGACTTCAGCGCACGGTCGTTCATCGTGCCGTTGAGGTCGCCCAGCAGCACGACCCCCGCCACCCGCTCCCGCGAGATCGCCTCGCCCAGCGCGTCCGCGCTCCGGTCGCGTTCGCTCGCCGTGAAGCCCGCGCGCATCTTGACCCGTACGGACGGCATGTGGGCCACGTAGACCGCGACCTCGCCCTGGGGCGTGACGACCGTGGACCGCATCGCGCGGGTCCAGCCGAGCCGGATGTCGACGGGGGCGACGTCCTGGAGCGGGTACTTGCTCCACAGGCCCACCGTGCCCTGCACGGCGTGGTACTTGTACGTCTCCGCGAGCGCGTCGCGGTACGCGGAGACCCGGCCCGGGGCCAGTTCCTGGAGCGCGAGGACGTCCGCGCCCGACGCCGCGACGTCCTTCGCGGTGCGCTCCGGATCGGGGTTGTCCGCGTTGACGTTGTGCGAAGCGACCGTCAGATCGCCCCCGCCGGTGGACTTGTCGGTGATCAGGCCGCCGAAGAGGTTGAACCAGACGAGCACGGGCAGCAGCAGGGCGATCAGCGCCGTCGCCGACCGCCGCCACAGCGCCACCAGCAGCAACAGCGGCACGGTGACCACCGTCAGCCACGGCAGGAACGTCTCGGAGAGGCTGCCCAGGTTCCCTATCCGGTTGGGAACGTGGGCGTGAAGCCCCGTCAGGAGGGCGACGAGCGCGGCGCACCCGGCGAGGACCAGGCCGCGCCGCCAGATGCCCGGATCGCCGCGCCAACTCCGGAACGGCCCCAGGCGACGGAGCCGGGATCGGGATGGGGTGACCGGGTCCTTCGGGTCGCCGCTCTCCGTCTCCGCTTCGTACGCCTGCACCATAAGAGCTTTTCCTCACTGCCTTGCGCCGCCACACACCAGCTTCGGCCCCGACACTAGGCGATGACGGTACTTCCCCGTGCCGCCCAGGGGCGGCCGTACGCTTTCGATGACGGTTGCGGGGCGCGTCGCGGTTCCTCGTATCGGCGCAGGTGGTGCAGGTGTGACCGAAGCATCACAACACCCCCGGACCCCATCGGGTGCGGGCGGGTCGGACACCTGACGTCACGGGGCGTCACCGAGCGGCCCCCGGTCTTTCCACGGTGCGGCACGAAGTGCCACCATGGGGGTGATCCGGGGACGCCGTCAGGGCGCCACGAGATGACGTAAGGAGCCGCAAGCCATGACGCTTCAGGCTGCCCACAAGCCCGCCGACAGCAGCAAGGCGCTGTACGGGGGCAAGGGCACTCGCCGCATCACGGTCCACGACGTCGCCGCCGCCAAGGAGCGCGGCGAGAAGTGGCCCATGCTCACCGCCTACGACGCGATGACCGCTTCCGTCTTCGACGAGGCGGGCATCCCCGTCGTCCTCGTCGGCGACTCCATGGGGAACACCCACCTCGGCTACGACACCACCGTCCCGGTCACCATGGACGAGATGACGCTGCTGGCCGCCGCGGTGGTCCGGGGCACCCAGCGCGCCCTCGTCGTCGGCGACCTGCCGTTCGGTTCGTACCAGGAAGGGCCGGTACAGGCCCTGCGCAACGCCACCCGGCTGGTCAAGGACGCCGGGGTGGGGGCCGTGAAGCTGGAGGGCGGCGAGCGCTCGCTGCCGCAGACCGAGCTGATCGTCCAGGCCGGCATCCCCGTCATGTCCCACCTGGGCCTGACCCCGCAGTCCGTGAACACCATGGGCTACCGGGTGCAGGGCCGGGACGAGGAGGCCGCGCACCGGCTGCTGCGGGACGCCAAGGCCGCCCAGGACGCCGGCGCCTTCGCCCTCGTGCTGGAACTGGTGCCCGCCGAGTTGGCCGCCGAGGTCACCCGCTCGCTGCACATCCCGACGATCGGGATAGGCGCGGGCCCCGACACGGACGCCCAGGTCCTGGTCTGGACGGACATGGCGGGCCTGACCGGCGGCAAGGTGCCCCGGTTCACCAAGCAGTACGCGGACCTGCGGCGCACCCTGGGCGACGCGGCGAAGGCGTTCGCCGACGACGTCGTGGGCGGCGCCTTCCCGCAGGAGGAGCACACCTTCCACTGAGGCCCGCGGCACACCCGAGCCACCCCCGGCACAGACGACAGCCCGCCGATCTTCCCCCGTCGGCGGGCTGTCGGCCGTCCACGGCCGCTGTCGGCCACTGACGGCCGCTGTCGGTGGAGTGTCGGCGATCTGTCGGCGGCGGCCGGCACCGTGGACGGCATGATGCGAAACGACAAGAACCCGCACGGCGCCGGGGACACCGCCGTTCAGGTGCGGGGGCTGGTCAAGCACTACGGGGAGACCAAGGCGCTGGACGGCGTGGACCTCGACGTCCGCGAAGGCACCGTGCTCGGCGTGCTCGGCCCCAACGGTGCCGGCAAGACCACCCTCGTACGCTGCCTGTCCACCCTGATCGTCCCGGACGCCGGGACCGCGACCGTCGCCGGCTACGACGTGGTGCACCAGCCCCGGGCGCTGCGCCGCGCCATCGGTCTGACCGGGCAGTACGCCTCCGTCGACGAGAAGCTGTCCGGCTGGGAGAACCTGTACATGATCGGGCGGCTGCTCGACCTGTCGCGCAGGGACGCCCGGGCCCGCAGCGACGAGATGCTGGAGCGCTTCTCCCTCACCGAGGCGGCGAAGCGGCCCGCCGCCCAGTACTCCGGCGGCATGCGGCGCCGGCTCGACCTGGCCGCTTCGATGATCGGGCGGCCCTCGGTGCTCTACCTGGACGAGCCGACCACCGGACTGGACCCGCGGACCCGCAACGAGGTGTGGGACGAGGTCCGCACCATGGTCTTCGAAGGCGCCACGGTGCTGCTCACCACCCAGTACATGGAGGAGGCGGAGCAGCTCGCGCACGAGCTGACCGTCATCGACCGGGGCCGGGTCGTCGCCAGCGGCGGCGTGGACGAGCTGAAGGCCAAGGTCGGCGGCCGGGCGCTGGTGGTGCGCCCGTCCGACCCGGCCGACCTGTCCGAGATGGCGCGGGCGCTGGCCGAGACCGGCCTCGACGGGATCAGCGGGGTGCGCACGGTGCCCGAGGAGGGCCAGTTGTACGTACCGATCCTGGCCGACGTGCAACTGACCGCGGTGATCGGCCTGCTGGCCGAGCGCGGCTTCGAGATCGCCCACATCGGCACCCACCTGCCGAGCCTGGACGAGGTGTTCCTGGCCATCACCGGAGAGAAGACGAGCGGGTCGCAGGCGGCCCTTGAGGAGGTCGCCGCATGAGCGCCACCACCACCAGCGAGCCCACCCGCACGGCGGCCGGCACGGCGCCGAAGGCCGCGCCCCGCCCGGCGGGCGAGGGCCGCATCGGGCTGCGCGCCAACCTGCGCCACATCGGTGCGCTGGCCCGCCGCAACACCATGCAGATCAAGCACGACCCGGAGTCGATGTTCGACGTCCTGCTGATGCCGATCATCTTCACGCTGCTGTTCGTGTACGTCTTCGGCGGCGCGATCTCCGGCAAGGGCAACCAGCAGGACTACGTCAACTACGTGGTGCCCGGTCTGATGGCGATGATGGGCCTGAACATCGCCATGGCGGTCGGCTCGGGCGTCAACGACGACTTCAAGAAGGGCGTGATGGACCGCTTCCGGTCCATGCCGATCGCCCGTTCCTCGGTACTGATCGCGAAGGTCGTCGTCGAGGTCGGCCGGATGCTCGTCGCCATGGTCATCCTGCTGGGCATGGGCTTCCTGCTCGATCTGGAGGTCGGCGGCACCTTCGCCGGGCTGCTGGCCGCCATGGGCCTGTCGCTGCTCTTCGGCGCCTCGCTGATGTGGATCTTCATCCTGTTGGGGCTGGCCCTGCGCACCGCGCAGGCCGTCCAGGGGATGGCGATGCTCATCCTGATGCCGCTCCAGTTCGGTTCGTCGATCTTCGCGCCGCCGGACACGATGCCCGCCTGGTTGGAGACGTTCACCAAGTACAACCCGCTGTCCAACCTGGCGGACGCGGCCCGCGCCCTGATCAACGGCACGCCCGTCGGCGACTCGGTGTGGATGACGCTGGTCTGGACGGCGGCGATCACCGCGGTCACCGCGCCGCTCGCGGTCCGCAGGTTCCGCACCAAGACGTGAGCGGCGCCCCTCGGGGCCGGCTCAGACGAGGGCGACGGCCTCTTCGGCGGAGAGGCCGTCGCCCTCGGCGTACGCAGCCGGGTAGGCCTCCTTGAGCAGGGCCCGCAGCCGCGCCTCCACCTGCTCGTGCTGTTCCGCCTCATGGCGCGGCATGGCGTAGTCCGCCATCCGCTGGGCGTCGGCCGCGCCGAGGATGCGTGCGGCGTCGGCGGCGCGCTCGGGGTGGAGCGCGGACAGTGCACCGGCCGCCGTGACGAGCTGGGGCGCGATCATGTGCGGGGCGACCGCCCTGCACAGCGGCGTCAGCGCCCCTTCCAGGGCCCGGCGCGCCCCGGCCAGGGCCCGCTCGTGGTGGCCGTCGAGGTGGTCCAGCCAGGCGAGGAAGCCACGCACCATGTCCTCGAAGGCGACGAGCATGCTGGCCTGGAACTGGCCCAGCATCTCGGTCATCAGCTCCCGTGACTCCGCGATCCGACCCGTCCTGCCGAGCCACAGCCCGAGCACGATCCGGGCGACGGCGCTGGCCTCGTGGAACTCGACGTCCTGGCCGTCGACGACCTCACGGAGGATCGCCTCGCCCCGGGCGCCCTCCTCCGGGCCCAACTCCATCAGCGCGCCGCCGAGCCGGGCCCGCAACACGGCGACCTGGCCGTGGGCGCCGATCCGCTCGGCCCGCGCGACGGCGGCGGCGTAGTCGTCAGCGGCGTCCGCGTAGTCGCCGCGCCGCTCCCGCGCCTCCGCGCGGGCGGCCAGGGACTCGGCCTCGCCCCAGGAGTCGCCGAGCCGTTGGAAGATCTCCAACGCCTCGTCCGCGTCGCGGATGGCGTCGCCGGCCCAGCGGGTCCGGTTGGCGAGGACGTTGGCCCGGGTCTCCAGCGCCGACGCCAGCTCCCAGTCGTATCCGGGCAGGGACCGGCTGGTCCGTACGGTGTCGTTGAGCACCTTCTTGAGGGCTTCCAGGTCCCCGGTCAGCAGCACGGCGAAGAACCACATGGACGCCGGGTGGCGGCAGATCTGCGGCAGGCCGGCGTGGTAGACCCGGGTGACCCTGCGCAGTCGGTCCAGGCCGTGGGGCGAAGTCCACACCTCCATGTCGCGGTTGATCACCACCATCCGCATCATGTCGTTGCTGCGGCGGGCCTCGTCGAGCAGATGGGCCGGCCAGGGCGGGGGGAGGTCGGTGGGGCGTTCGTGGACGGGTTCGGCGGGGCCGCAGTCCGGGCCGAAGGGGTCGGGGCCCAGCTCGCGGGCGGCGACGGTCCAGTGGCGGGTCTCGGTGCGCAGGTCCTTCATCTGCCAGTACCAGGTGAGGGACATCACGAGGGAGAGGACTTCTTGTTCCTCGCGGGCGGCGACGGCGCGGCGCAGCGCGGTGCGCAGGTTCTCGTACTCGACGTCCAGCAGGGCGAGCGCGACGTGCTGGTCGGGGCCGCGCAGCAGGGGGTCGGTGGCGCGGGCCAGCTCCCGGTGGTGGACGAGGTGGCGGCGCTCCACCGGGGCGCGTTCGCCGGATTGGTCGAGGCGTTCGGCGGCGTACTCGGCGACGGTCTCCAGCAGTCGGTAGCGCATCCCGGCGGCCTCGTCGGGCACCGCGACCACCAGCGACTTGTCCACCAGCGCGGCCAGTACGTCCAACACGTCGCCCGCCGCGGGCAGTTCCTGGCCGCAGACGGCTTCGGCCGCCGACAGCGCGCAGCCGCCGGCGAACACCGACAGCCGCCGCAGCACGGTCCGTTCGGCCTCGTCCAGCAGGTCCCAGGACCAGTCGACGACGGCGCGCAGGGTCTGCTGCCGGGGCAGTACGGTACGGCTGCCGCTGGTCAGCAGCCGGAAGCGGTCGTCCAGCCGGTCCGCGATCTGCCGGGGTGCCAACGCGCGCAGCCGCGCCGCGGCCAACTCGACCGCCAGCGGCAGCCCGTCCAGGCGTCGGCAGATCTCCGCGCACGCCTCCGGGTCGTCCGCCACCGAGAACCCGGGCCGCGCCGCCGCGCCGCGGTCCGCGAGCAGCCGCAGCGCCACCTCCTGGGGCAGCGGGTCCACCGCCCGCACCACCTCCCCGGGCACCCCCAACGGCTCACGGCTGGTGGCCAGCACGGTGACGCCGGGGCAGTCGCCGAGGAGGCGTTCCACCAGGGCGGCCGTGGTGCCCACCACGTGTTCGCAGTTGTCGACGATCAGCAGCATCCTGCGCCGGGCGCACAGCTCGACCAGCCGCCGCAGCGGTTCGTCCCCGGTCCCTTCGGCGACCCTCATCTCCTCGGCGCCGGCGCCGCGCAGCACGGGGCCGCGGGCGCCGAGCGCGGCGAGGACGGCTTCGGGCACGGTCTCCGGGTCGTTCACGGGGGCGAGTTCGACCAGCCACACGCCGTCGGGGTGGTCGGCGGCGACCCGCTCCCCCGCCTCCTGCGAGAGCCGGGTCTTGCCGGACCCACCGGGGCCGAGCAGCGTCACCAGCCGGGCGCGCTGCAGGTCGTCGCGGAGGTCCGCGATGTCGTCCTCGCGGCCGACGAAGGACGTCAGCCGGGCGCGGAGGTTGCCGCGCGGAGCCCGTACGGGGTTGTTCGGTACGGGGGCTCGTACGGGCGCGGGCGACGGTTCGGCGGGGGCGAGCAGCTCGCGGTGCAGGGCGATCAGCTCCGGGCCCGGGTCGGTGCCCAGGCGTTCGGCGAGGGAGCGGCGCAGCGTCTCGTACGCGTCCAGGGCGCGGGCGGGCCGGCCGGCGGCGCGCAGGGCGCGGACGTGCAGGGCGTGCAGGGGCTCGTCGAGGGGGTGCGCGGCACACAGGTCGGCGAGCTCCGGGAGGGTCTCCTCGGCCCGCCCGAGCGCCGTGAGCGCGGTCAGCCGGGTGCGTACGGCCTCCAGCCGGCGGGCCTCCAGCCGGGCGGCTTCCGCACCGCCGTCGGGGAGGTCCGCGAGGGCGGGGCCGCGCCACAGCCCGAGGGCGTCGTCCAGGACGTCCAGCGCCTTCGCGGCGTCCCCGTCGTCCAGGGCGCGCCGGCCCTCGCCCGCGAGCCGGGTGAAACGGTGCAGGTCCACGTCGTCGTGGTCGGCGCCGAGCCGGTAGCCGCCGCCGTCGGAGAGCACGGCGTCCGCGCCGATGGTGCGCCGCAGCCGGCCCACGAGGGCCTGTAGGGCGCCGGTCGCGTCGGCGGGCGGATCGCCGTCCCACACCTCGTCGACGAGCACGGCCACGGGCACCGCCCGGCCGGCACGCAGTGCCAGCACGGCCAGTAGCGACCGCAGCCGCGCGCCGCCGATCGCGACGGGCGCGCCGTCGTCGTCATGGACCTCGGTGGTGCCGAGCAGCGAGTAGCGCACCCGTTCATTGTCCCCAACGCCCGTTCGTCGTCGCTCGGCACCCGTGATCCGGTTCGGTCGGGGTGCGGACGCGGGAGCGGCGCGCCGGGTACGGTCGGTGCGCACGCCGTCACCCCACAGGAGTCGCACCCATGATCCACACCGCCTCCCGCCGCAGCGGGCGGGGCATCAGCCCCGTCTTCCTCGGGATCGTCGCGATCGGGGCGGTCTCGGGGTGGGCCGTGTGGACGGACTTCGGGAAGACCGCCGGGGTCGCGGTCTTCCTCTTCGTGACCGCGGCGTGGGTCGTCTCGCTCTGTCTGCACGAGTACGCGCACGCCCGCGCGGCACTGCACAGCGGGGACGTCACCATCGCCGACAAGGGCTACCTCACGCTCAACCCGCTGGCCTACACGCACGCGCTGACCAGCGTGATCCTGCCGGTCCTCTTCGTGATCCTGGGCGGCATCGGACTGCCGGGCGGCGCGGTCTTCATCGAACGCGGCCGGATCCGGGGTCGCTGGCGGCACAGTCTGATCTCGGCGGCGGGCCCGCTGACGAACGCGCTGTTCGCGGTGGTGTGCACGGCGCCGTTCTGGCTGGGCGGGCTGGACGGCGTGCCGGTCCTGTTCCAGTTCGCGCTGGGCTTCCTGGCGCTGCTCCAGATCACCGCGGCGCTGTTGAACTTCCTGCCGGTGCCGGGGCTCGACGGATACGGGGTGGTCGAGCCGTGGCTGTCCCCGTCCCTGCGCCGCCGCGTGGAGCCGATCGCGCCGTACGGCCTGTTGGTCGTGTTCGCCCTGCTCTTCTTCGTGCCGGAGGTGAACAGGGCGTTCTTCGACGTGGTGGACGCGATTTTGCGGGGCTTGGGGGTGGGGGACCTGGAGTCGAGCTGTGGCTACGAGTACTACCGGTTCTGGCGCGGCGAAAACGCGGCGTGCGCGTCCTGGCTCTGACCCTGCGGGCCGCCCGCGCCCCTGTTTTGCTGCCCCCGTCATTTGTCTGCCGGGCATCAGCGAGGTCTTGAGGGGCGCTGGGGTCCCCCACGGCGGAACTGCGCGAACAGCCACAGACAGGCCGCAGACGGGAACGGCGGGTCTTCAGGGGCGCGAGCCCCGGCGGGCTGAGGCTTGCGGGGTCACCTCACCCCGGCGCGTACCTTTCCGCGGCGGATGTAGTACCACGCCATGTTCGACGACAACCCCGCCAGCAACACCCACACCACACCGATCCACATGCCCTGGACGAACGAGACCACCGCCGCCGCCACGGCGAGCGCGCAGACGGCGAGGGAGTAGACGGCGAGGCGGGGCATGGGGTCGGCTCCTGTCGGTCCTGGCGGGTGCTGGCGGGCGTCGCGACGTGGGTCGTGCGCCCGCTCCAGTGTCCCCCATGCCCCGCCGGCGCTCACACGTCGGTGACCCGCAGCCCCGCGTGGGCCTTGTAGCGGCGGTTCACCGAGATCAGATTGGCCACCAGCGACTCCACCTGGTGCGCGTTGCGCAGCCGGCCGGCGAAGACGCCGCGCATGCCGGGGATGCGGCCCGCGAGCGCCTGGACCAGGTCCGTGTCGGCCCGGGACTCGCCCAGCACCATCACGTCCGTGTCGATCTCGTCGATGGCCTCGTCCTGGAGCAGGACCGCGGACAGGTGGTGGAACGCCGCGGTCACCCGCGAGTCCGGCAGCAGCGCTGCGGCCTGCTCGGCGGCGCTGCCCTCCGCCGGCTTGAGGGCGTACGCGCCCTTCTTGTCGAAGCCGAGCGGGTTCACGCAGTCGATCACCAGCTTGCCGGCGAGGTCCTCGCGCAGCGCCTGGAGCGTCTTGGCGTGCCCGTCCCACGGCACGGCGACGATCACCGCGTCGCTGCGGCGGGCGCACTCGGAGTTGTCCGCGCCCTCGATGCCGAGGCCCAGTTCGGCCGCGGCTGCCTGGGCGCGCTCGGCGGCGCGGGAGCCGATGATCACCTTCTGGCCGGCCTTGGCGAGCCGGTAGGCCAGCCCGCGGCCCTGGTCGCCGGTGCCGCCGAGGACGCCGACGACGAGTCCGGACACGTCCGGCAGCTCCCAGGGGTCCTTGGGGGCGGATGCGGCTGCCGCGGCGCCGGCGGTGTTGTCAGTGGAAGTCATGAGCCCGACCCTACTGGCAGGTACACGTACGGGTGAGTCCCGCCGAAGCGGTGCTCGCCCCGGCGGCGCGTGCTCCAGGATGCGGGCCATGGATGCCGTACGCGTCGCGCTGCTGCGCGAGGTCCTGGCGGGCACCCGGTGGCCCGCCGCCGCCCGACGGTTCGCCGGGGTCCTCCGGTCGTCCGTGGTCCCGCGCGGCGGCGGGCTGCTGCTGGTCGGGACGGCGGAGTACGAGCCCTGGCACCTGGCCGCGCACCTGGTGGACGAGGCGGCCTGGTCGGGCCGGCCCGAGCTGACGCCGACCCTGGTGCGCCACGGCACCCGCCCCGGCGCCCCGCCGCACCTCGCGGTGGGCCTGGACCGCCTGGGCGGCGTGCGCCGGGGCGAGACGCTGTTGCTGGTGGCCCCGGACCGTCCGGGCGAGGTCCTGCTGGAGCGGGTCCACGACGCCCGTCGCAGCGGGGCGACGGTCCTCGCGCTGGAGTCCGGCGACGCGGACGTGCAGGGGCTGGCGCACGAGTGGCTGTCGGTCCGCCCGGAGAGCGACGAGGTGGACCTGGACACGGTGCAGCACCTGGTGAGCGCGGCGGCCGGGGAGAACGGCCTGCCGGTGGCGCGCGGCAGCCGGCACTTCAGGGACCGGGTGTCCCGGCTGGTGGACCAGCTGACGTCGCCGCCGCCGGAACGTTGGTGAGCGGCGCTCGCGCACCCCGCCGGCAGGCACCGCGGGGAAAATCGTTTGCCCGCACCATCCAACCGCCGTGACGATGACCGGTTGTGGCGTCCAAGCTCTCCGCGATACTCCCCGACCTCTCCCCCTGGCACTCCTCCCGGGACTTCCGGCTGCTGTGGGGCCAGGGCCTGATCACCTTCTTCGGCAGCTTCATGGCGATGATCGCCCTGCCGCTCCAGATCAAGGACCTGACCGAATCGCCCCTCGCGGTGGGCGCCATGGGCGCCGTCGAGCTGGTGCCGCTGATGGTGTTCGGGCTGTACGGCGGGGCGCTCGCGGACGCGATGGACCGTCGCAAGGTGATCTTGTGGACCGAGGCGGGACTGGGCTTCCTGGCGCTGCTGCTGTTGGTGAACTCGCTGCTGCCGGAGCCGCTGCTGTGGCCGCTGTACGTGGTCGCGGCGGGCGTCTCCGCGCTGGCCGGGCTCCAGCGGCCGGCGCTGGACTCGCTGATGGCCCGCATCGTGCCGCACGACCAACTCACCGCGGCAGCCGCGCTGAACGCCCTGCGCTGGCAGGCGGGCGGCATCCTCGGGCCCTCGCTGGCGGGCGTGGTGGTGGCGTACGCGGGCCACGCCACGGCGTACGGCATCACCATCGTCACCTTCGCGGTCTCCGTCGCGCTCTGCCTGCGGCTGGCGCCCGCGCCGGCGGCGGGCGACGCGGAGCGGCCGTCGCTGCGCGGCATCGCGGAGGGCGCCCGGTACGCCTGGTCACGGCCGGTGCTGATGGGCACGTACGCGGTCGACCTGTTGGCGATGGTGCTCTCCGCACCGATGGCGATCTTCCCGTTCCTCGCGGACGAGCTGGACGCGGAGTGGTCCCTGGGCCTGATGTACGCCTCGGTCTCGGTGGGCTCGGTCGCCCTCAGCCTGACGAGCGGCTGGACCTCGCGGGTGCAGCGGCACGGCCTGCTGCTGATCTTCGGGGCGATGGCGTGGGGGCTGGGGATAGTGGCGGCGGGGGTGTTCGACAACGTGTGGCTGGTGCTGCTGGCGCTGGCGTTCGCGGGCGCCGGCGACATGCTCAGCGGTCTGGCCCGCAGCACGATCTGGAACCAGACGATCCCGGACAACCTCCGGGGCCGGCTCGCGGGCATCGAGGTGCTGTCGTACAGCGTGGGCCCGCAGATGGGCCAGGTCAGGGCGGGTGCCATGGCGGGCTGGACGGGGACGCGGCCGGCGGTGTGGGCGGGGGGTGTGGCGTGCGTGGCGGTGGTGGGTGCGTTGGCTGCGGCGATGCCGAAGCTGGTGGCGTACGACGCGTCGACGGATGCCGACGCCCAACGCCGCCGCGCGGAAAAGGAAGCCACCCCGCTGTAGCCCTGCGCCCTGCGCTCTGCGCCGCCTGGAGATACCCGCCGTTTCCCTGCGGGTGCGTTGCCGTCTGCGGCCCGGTGGCGGGCTGTTCGCAGACAGCAACGCACCCGCAGGGGAACCGCGAGGTCACGCGGGGCGGGGGCTACTTCGGTGGGGGCTCGTGCCAGCGGGGGTCCTCGTCCCACTCCGCATTGCGTTCCCGCGCCGTCTCCATGGCATGGGCCGCCTCCTTAGGCGACCCGTACGGCCCCATCCGGTCCTTCGCCGGACACTCCGGCCCCTCCTCTACCTTCTGGTGCTTCAGGCAGTAGTACCACTCGCCCGGCTTCCCGACCGTCCGCCGCTTGAACAGCGCCATCACCAACGCCTCCCTCTTCCCTCTCGTCCCCATGCTGCCCCACGCCCCGTGGTTAGACTCGCTGACATGTCTGGCCAGTCATTGCTCGTGCCGGGTGAGCTCTCCCCCACCCGCTCCGTTCCCGCCGCCGTCAAGCGCCCCGAATACGTCGGGAAGCCCGCCCCGACCCCTTACACCGGGCCGGAGGTGCAGGACCCCGAGACGGTCGAGCGGATGCGCGTCGCCGGGCGCATCGCCGCCCGGGCGATGGCCGAGGCCGCGAAGCACATCGCGCCCGGCGTGACCACGGACGAACTGGACCGGGTCGCGCACGAGTTCCTGTGCGACCACGGGGCGTATCCGTCCACCCTGGGCTACCGGGGCTTCCCCAAGTCGCTGTGCACCTCGGTGAACGAGGTGATCTGCCACGGCATCCCGGACTCCACGGTGCTGCGCGACGGCGACATCGTGAACCTGGACGTGACGGCGTACATCGGCGGCGTGCACGGCGACAACAACGCCACGTATCTGTGCGGTGACGTGGACGAGGAGTCACGGCTGCTGGTGGAGCGCACCCGGGAGTCGCTGAACCGGGCGATCAAGGCGGTCAAGCCGGGGCGGCAGATCAACGTCATCGGGCGGGTCATCGAGTCGTACGCCAAGCGCTTCGGGTACGGCGTGGTGCGGGACTTCACGGGCCACGGGATCAATTCCTCGTTCCACTCCGGACTGATCGTCCCGCACTACGACGCCCCGCACGCCACCACCGTTATCCAGCCGGGGATGACGTTCACGATCGAGCCGATGCTGACGCTGGGGACGCACGAGTACGACATGTGGGACGACGGCTGGACCGTGGTCACCAAGGACCGGAAGCGGACCGCGCAGTTCGAGCACACGCTGGTGGTGACGGACACGGGCACCGAGATCCTGACGCTCCCCTGACCGTACGGGGGCGGGAAGTCCGCGAAGACGGGGACGGGAACGGGTTTTACCGACAGCACGTCGGGAACACATTGACTTAGGTAAGCCTAAGTAGAGAGAATTGGTGCTGGCAACAGCCGTGGGCCGCTGCCGTCTGTGCTGTCCGTCTCAGCCCGTCCCATCGCCCCGGAGGTCCGCCGTGGACGCCACCGCCCCCGCCCCCTTCTCCCAGCTGCTGCGCTCCGCCACGCACGACAAGCACGACGAGGCGAACGCCTCCCCCTTCATCGGCCACCTGCTCGCCGGGCAGCTGGGCATCGAGGCGTACGCGCGCTACACCGAGCAGCTGTGGTTCGTGTACCGGGCGCTGGAGGAGGCCGCGGAGTCGCTGCGGGACGACCCGGTCGCTGGGCCGTTCGTCCGCGACGAGCTGATGCGCACGCCCGAGCTGGAGCGCGACCTCGCGCACCTGCGGGGCGAGCGCTGGTGGGAGGGCGCCCGGCCGCTGCGGGCGACGGCGGCGTACGTCGCCCGGATCGAGGAGTGCGCACGGAACTGGCCCGCCGGCTACGTGGCGCACCACTACACCCGCTACCTGGGTGACCTCTCCGGCGGCCAGGTCATCCGCGACCAGGCCGAGAAGACCTGGGGCTTCAACCGCAAGGGCGACGGTGTGCGGTTCTACGTGTTCGAGCGGATCTCCAACCCGGCGGCGTTCAAGCGGGCGTACCGCGAACTGCTGGACTCGGTGGACGCGGACGACCTGGAGAAGCAGCGGATCGTGGACGAGTGCCGCCGCGCCTTCGACTACAACAGCGCGGTGTTCTGGGAGCTGAACGAGGCGTACCCGCTCAGCGCCTGATCCGCACCACCGCGGCCGTACGGACCGGCCCCAGGTCGCGTCCGGAACGTCTTGTGTGCGGTTGCCTTGGCTGGCGCGCCGCCGCACGGGACCTCACGGGACTTGGCGGACACGACCTAGCCCATCGACCGCAGCGCCTCCGTGACGCTCAGGCGGCGGGCGGGCACCGCGGCCGGCGGGGGGACGGGGGTGAGTACCGGCGCCTGGGAGACCAGGCGCACGCGTCCGCCGAGTTCCACCTCGCCACCCGGGCCGGGGGCCGTCAGGATCTGCGACCCCCGGCCCTGAGTGATGTTCAGGGCCCGGCCGAGCCGGTCGGTGAGCAGCAGCGCGGCGGTACCCGTCGCCTCGTCTTCCTCCGCCGCGTCGCCGTCTGCCGTGTCGAGCGGGCGGAACGCCCTGGCCCGTACGCGGCCCGCGGCCTCCTCCTCCCAGGCCCAGGCGTACCACCACTCCCCCGGGGCCGCGCCGGTCGGCGGGCCGGTGAGCGCGTCGACCTCGGCGGGGGAGGCGTGCTGCGCGAGGGTGCACGGCGGCGCCCAGTCGGCGCGGACCGTGATCCAGGTGAACTCCCCGTCGCCGCGGGCCCACACGGGCCCGGGCGGCGGGTTCAGCTCTTCCAGGTCGAGCAGCCAGGCGGCGCCGATCAGGGCCGCGCCGGCGAAGGGCAGTCGTCGGCCGGGGGCGTGGACGTCGACGGCTCCGCGCTCGGGGTCGTCGACGAACACGGTCTCGCCGCGGCCGACTTCGGCGGCGAGGGCCTGCCGGGCGGCCGGGCCGCGGTGGCGGCGGGCGTCGCGGACGACCGAGACGGCGTTGCCGTGCCGGCCGTCGGCGGAGCAGAAGACGTGCAGCACGTCCAACTGGTCGCGTTCGTTCACCCCGGCATTGAAGCACCGCGGGACGGTGGTGTGCACACGCGTCAACGGCGGGGCGGCGCCGGCACGTTGGCTGCCGGGCCGCCCCGCCGTCGTGCGACGGGGATGCGGATCAGCCGGTGGCGCCCGCCCGGCCGCGGCGGCGGGCCAGGACGAGCGCGCCCGCGCCGGCCGCGGCGATGCCCGCGGCGGCGGCCAGCAGCCCGGTCACCGGGACGTCGGCGCCGGTGTTGGCGAGGGCGCCGCCCGTACCGCCGCCGACCGAGCCGCCCACGGAACCGTCCGCCGCGCCTCCGACGGCACCGCCGACCGAGCCGCCGCCCACGGAACCCCCGCCGGTGCTGTCACCGGCGCCGTCGCCGGTCGTACCGCCGGACGAGGAGCCACCGGACGAAGTGCCGCCGGAGGTGGTGGCGGCGGGCAGTTTCACCGACTTGTCGAGGGCGACCGCGACGTTCACCCGGTCCAGTTCCTCCCCCGGCTGGTACATCCCGCTGAACGCCTTGCTGCCGTCCGCGGTGAGCTTCGCCGGCACCCCGGTCAGCTGCACCAGTTTGTCCTTGGCCGTCAGCGCGTTCGCCGGGACGGTGAGGGTGGCGAGGCCGAGGTCGTTGTGGGTGGAGACCTTGCCGGTGTTCTTGTCCTTGGTGGACACGTCGGCGAGCAATGTGCCCTTGGCGCCCTGCACCCGGACCTTCAGGTCGCTGAGCTTGAGGTCGAGCAGGTACGTGCCCTGGATCTCGTGGCCGAGGAAGCGCACGCCGCCGTCGAAGGACGCGTCGAGGGACTTCTTCGCCGGGTCGAAGGTGCCCTTGCCCTTGGGGAAGCGGAATCCGGCTGCGGTGTTCTTGGCGCCGCCGGAGAGCTCGATCTTGCCCTTGGCCATGCCGGTGGTGACGTACGAGCGGAAGCGCTCCTTGACGCCCCAGTCGAGGTTGCCGTCGACGATCGCGCCGTCCGGCGCCGCGGGCGGGTCGCTCGGCTTGCCCGACGGCTCGGGCGACGGCTTCGTCGGCTCGGGGTCGGGGTCGGGCGAGGGGCGGGGCGGCATCTCGGCCTTCACCGTGAGGGTGGCGGCGTCCAGTTCCTCGCCGGCCTTGTACATCCCCAGGGCCTCGGCGCCCTCGGCGGTCAGCTTCGCCGGGATGTCCGCGAAGACCATGGCGCCGCCGGCGCCCTGCCCGGGGGACTTGTCCGTCAGGTCGAGCGCTGCGACCTGCACGTCCTGCCGGGTGGCGCCCTTGGCGGTGACGTCAGCGGTGATGAAGCCGCTGGTGCGGTTGGTGGTCAGCTTCAGGTCGGCGAGCCCGATCGTGTAGCCGTACTTGGTGGCGTCGAAGGTGACGGAGCCCTTGAAGGCGGTCCGCACGCCGTGCTTGGACATGTCGTACGTGCCCGTGCCGGCGGTGAAGGCGAACGGGCCGTTGCCGGCGGCCTGTCGGGCGCCGTCGGCGACCGTGATGGTCCCCTCCGAGCGCTCGACGACGTGCTTACGGAAGGTCTCCTTGAAGCCCCAGTCGAGCGTGCCGTCCTTCAGCTGGTACGTGGGCGCGGCGGCGGGGGCGGAGGGCCGCGCGTCGTCGCCGGCCGCGAAGGCGGGCAGGCTCAGGGCGGTGGCTCCGAGCGCGACCGCAGTGGCGGTCGCGGCGGCCACGGCCAGGGGGCGCCTTGTTGCTGACATCGGGTTCTGCTCCTGCGTGTCGGGGGATGGGTTCAGGGGTGTGGCGCCGGCCGGGGGCGGCCGGTCGGGCACGGCAGACCGGGGGGGGTTCAGCCGGCCGGGGTTTCGGTCGCGGTGTCGGTCGCGCGCCGGCGGCGTACGACCACGAAGGCGAGCGCGAGGGCGACGATCAACACGCCCGCGCCGACGGCGAGGTACGTCGCGGTCGAGGACCACCACGACGACGGGGACGGGGACGAGGACGAAGAGGCAGCCGGGGCGGCGTCGGAGGCGGCCGGGGCCGGCGTGGACGCGGACGGGGCGGCGGCCCCGACGTCGCTGCCCAGGTCGGGCAGGGCGGGCAGTTGGGCCTTGGCGTCGACGGCGACCGCGAGCGACACCGGGTCCATCTCGGTGCCCGCCTTGTACATGTTCCCGAACGCCTCGGCGCCTTCCGCGGTGAGCGTCGCCGGCGCTTCGGTGAGGGTCGCCAGGCCCGCCTTCGGCGCGAAGTCCTTCGCGCCGAAGGTGACCAGGGGCACCGCCTTCGTGGTGGCGCCGGCGCTGGCGACGTCGGCGCTCAGCGTGCCCGTGCCGCCCGCGACCTTCGCGGTGACCTTGCTGAGGGTCAGGTCCAGGTTCTCCCCGGTGAAGCGGACGGAGCCGGCGAAGGAGGCGTCGAGGCTCTGCTTCTGCGCGTCGTACGCACCGGTGCCCGTCGGGAAGCGGAAGAGGGCGCCGCCGTCCTGCGCGCCGTCGGCGAGGGTCCACTTGCCCCGGGCGATCGAGCCCGTGACGTACTCGCGGAAGGTGCGGCGCACGCCCCAGTCGACGGCGGCGTCCCGGACCGTGCCCTGCGCCGCGTCCGTGGCGTCCTTCGCGGCCTTGGCGTCCTTCGAGCCGCTGCCGGCCGACGGCTGCGGCTCCTTCGGCTGCGCCTGCCGCGGCGGGCCCGCGTTCACGAGGTCGACGCTGAGGCTGATCGGGTCCAGCGCGGTGCCGGCGGTGTAGAAGCCGGCGAAGGCGGTGGCGCCCTGGGCGGTGAGGGTGGCGGGGACGCTGGCGAGCCGGATCGGTCCGCTGCCGCCCTTCATGTTGACGCCGGAGAGGTTGAGGGAGGCGAAGGGGACCTGGGTGGTGGAGGTGACCTTGCCGGTGCCCCTGGCCTTGCTGACCATGTCGACGTGGAGGGTGCCGCGACCGCCCGCGATCCGCACGGTGGGGCGGCTGACGGCCAGGTCCAGCTCGTGGCCGCCGTTCGGCTTGCGGTGGCCGGTGAAGTGGACCCCGCCGCCGAAGCGGGCCTCGAAGGCGCCGGTGGCCGGGTCGTACGAGCCCTTGGCGGAGTGGAAGCGGAACTGTCCGGCGCCGACCGTGGCCGCGCCCGACGTCAGCCGGTAACCGCCGTCGGCGATCGGCCCGGTGACGTACGTCTGGAACGACTTCTTGATGCCCCAGTCGAGCCTGCCGCCCCGCACCTCGCCCTCGGCCGCATGGGCGGCGGTGGCCGGGAGCAGGGCTCCGAGCAGGGCCGCGAGCAGCGCCACGGCGAAGGCTCGGGCCGTTCGGTACGGCGGCATGGGTTCCCTCCAGGGGTACGGCGACGGGCGCTCGGGCGCACGGCCGGAGTCGGGTTCGGGGGGCGGGTTCGCGAGGGCGGGTTCGCGAGGGCGGGTTCGGGCGGCCGGATCGGGGTCGGTGGACGTCTGCGGGCTGCGCGGGAGCGCGCACCTGGGACGAACGACCCGTCGTCCGGGCACGGGACGGGCATGGGACGGGCAACCGGCGCACCCCCACCCTGGCCAGCAAGGTAAGGCTAACCTAAGCTATCTCCAGCCCGGGTCGGTAGTCCCCGTAGGGCCCCATTTGCGGCCCCGTCCGGGTGGCCGCAGCCGACGACGGACAGACAGGACGGTGCCCCCGTGCCTTCGGACCGCAGAACCCCCTTGGTGCGTACGGCACTCGCCGCGCTCGCCCTCGCCGTCGGCCTCGCGGCCACCGGTTGCGGCAGCGGCGACACCGCCGCGAAACCGGACGGGGGCGGCTCCGCCTCGGCGCCCGCCGACCGGGTCGAACCGCTCGCCGGCACGCCGGCGCCGAAGCTGCCGGTGACCGTCGACTCCGCGGACGGCAAGCAGGTCACGGTGGCCTCCGCCGAGCGGATCGTGCCGCTGTCCGGCTCCCTCAGCGAGATCGTGTACACCCTCGGGCTCGGGGAGCGCGTCGTCGCCCGCGACGTCACCGCCACCTTCGAACAGGCCGAGGAGCTCCCGGTGGTGACCCGGGGCCACGACGTGTCCGCCGAGAGCGTGCTGTCCCTCAAGCCCACCCTCGTCCTCGCGGACACGACCACGGGACCCGACGAGGCCGTGGCCCAGATCCGCGACGCCGGCGTCCCGCTCGTCACCGTGGAGACCGCGAAGGGCCTGGACGACGTACGGACCAGGATCGAGGCGGTCGCCGGCGCACTCGGCGTCCAGGCCGCCGGCGCCGAACTCGTCGAGCGCACCGAGTCCCGCATCGCCGCGGTCCGGAAGACGATCCCGAAGCCCGCCGACGGCAAGGAGCCGCGCGTCGCCTTCCTCTATCTGCGCGGCTCCGCCTCCGTGTACCTCATCGGCGGCGCCGAGTCCGGTGCGTCGTCCCTGCTGGAGGCGGCCGGCGCGATCGACGCGGGCAAGGAGTCCGGGCTCACCAAGGACTTCACCGCCATCACCAGCGAGGCGCTGGCCAAGGCGGCGCCGGACGCGATCCTCGTGATGAGCAAGGGCCTGGACTCCGTCGGCGGCGTCGACGGGCTGGTGAAGATCCCCGGCGTCGCCCAGACCCCGGCCGGCATGGACCGCCGGGTCGTCTCCGTCGACGACGGCGTCCTGCTGAACTACGGACCGCGCACCGACCGGGTCCTCGCCTCGCTCGTCGAACAGCTCCACGGGCAGGGGAAGGACTCGTGACGGCGACCGCCGACTCCCCGCCCTCCCTGCCGCGCACGGCGGTGCCGCCGCCCGCGAAGGGGTCCCCCGCACCGCGGCGCCGCCGCTCCGCCTCGGCCCTGCTGACCGTCGGACTGTCCGCCGCGCTCGTCGCCGTCGCCCTCGTCTCGGCGGGGTACGGCGCGTACGACATCCCGCTGGCCGACGTGGTCGCCTCCGTGCAGCACCGCGTCGGGCTCGGCGGACAGGCTCTCGACCGGGTCGGCGAGAGCGTGCTGTGGAACGTACGGCTGCCGCGCGTCGTCCTCGCGCTCCTGGTGGGGGCCTCGCTGGGGTGCGCCGGAGCCCTGATGCAGGGCGTGTTCGGCAATCCGCTGGCCGAGCCCGGCATCATCGGCATCTCCGCGGGCGCGGCGGTCGGCGCGGTCGGCTCCATCGCGCTCGGCCTGAGCTTCTTCGGCAACTGGACCATCACCGCGTGCGCGTTCGTCGCCGGCCTGGCGACGGTGCTGCTGGTGTACGCGATGTCCCGGTCCGGCGGGCGTACGGAGGTGGTCACGCTGATCCTCACCGGGGTCGCCGTGAACGCCTTCGCCGGCGCGCTCATCGGGCTGTTCATCTTCTTCGCCGACAACGCCCAGATCACCCAGATCACCTTCTGGCAGCTCGGCTCGCTCTCCCAGGCGACCTGGCCGAAGGTGCTCGCCGTGCTGCCGTGCACCCTGCTCGGGCTGCTCGTCGCGCCCTTCTACGCCCGCAAGTTGGACCTGCTGGCGCTCGGCGAGCGGCCGGCGCGGCACCTGGGCGTCGACGTGGAGCGGCTGCGGCTGACGTTGATCCTGGTCGTGGCGTTGCTGACGGCCGCGGCCGTCGCCGTCGCCGGGATCATCACCTTCGTGGGCCTGCTGGTGCCGCACCTGCTGCGGATGGCGAACGGGCCGGGGCACCGCTTCCTGGTGCCCGGCAGCGCGCTCGGCGGTGCGCTGATGCTGGCCGCGGGCGACTTGGCGGCCCGTACGGTCGCCGAGCCGGCGGAGCTGCCGCTCGGGGTGCTCACGGCGCTCTTCGGCAGCCCGTTCTTCTTCTGGTTGTTGCGCAGGACCCGCCGTCGACAGGGAGGCTGGGCGTGAAGAGGCTCTTCTCGGTGCGCGAGCGGGAGTTGCCGGGGCGCCCGGCGCCCGGTGACGTCCTCGCCGAGGCGCGCGGACTGCGGGTGCGGCTCGGGGACCGCGAGGTCCTGTCGGGCGTCGACCTGGACGCCCGCGCCGGCGAGGTGCTGGCGCTGGTGGGCCCCAACGGGGCGGGCAAGTCCACGCTGTTCGCCGCGCTCGCCGCGGACCTGGCGCCGGACGCGGGAACGGTACGGATCGCGGGCCGCCCCGCCGGCGCCTGGGCGCCGCGCGACCTCGCCCTGCGGCGCGCGGTGCTCCCCCAGTCCTCGTCGCTGTCCTTCCCGTTCCCGGTGGCGGAGGTCGTCCGGATGGGGCGGGCGCCGTGGGCGGGGACGGTGCGGGAGGACGAGGACGGGGCGGCGGTGGCGCAGGCGCTGCGGGCGACGGAGACGGAGGGCTTCGCGGACCGGCCCTTCTCCGAACTGTCCGGCGGCGAACGGGCCCGGGTCGCGCTGGCCCGCGTCCTGGCGCAGCGGACGTCGCTGCTGCTCCTCGACGAACCGACGGCGGCGTTGGACCTGCGGCACCAGGAGTTGGTGATGCGGCTGTGCCGCGGTCGGGCGGCGACGGGGGACGCGGTGGTCGTCGTCCTGCACGACCTCGGCCTCGCGGCGGCGTACGCGGACCGCGTGGCGGTGCTGAGCGGGGGCGGGGTGGAGGCGGTGGGGGTCCCGGCGGATGTGCTGGAGCCGTCGCTGCTGACCCGCGTGTACCGCGAGCCGGTCGACGTCTTCCCCCACCCACGCCACGGCACCCCCGTAATCCTCCCCACGCGCACCGAGCTCGCGTGAGCGCTCCCGCGCGCGGGCTGCGTTGGCCTCTGCGGCCGGGTGGTGTGCTTGTCGCGCAGTTCCCCGCGCCCCTGGGTTCCTGTACCCAAGGCCCTTGGATCCACTAGCCGGCACTGGGAACGACGGGGGAAGCACATCAGGGGCGCGGGGAACCGCGCGAGCAGCCCACC
This sequence comes from Streptomyces sp. NPDC047315, assembly GCF_040643215.1. Classification (NCBI taxonomy): domain Bacteria; kingdom Bacillati; phylum Actinomycetota; class Actinomycetes; order Kitasatosporales; family Streptomycetaceae; genus Streptomyces; species Streptomyces sp. NPDC047315. Next base: position 21,879 of record NZ_JBEYTZ010000039.1, read on the forward strand.
ACCGGGCCGCAGAGACCAACGCTCTCGCAGGGAAACGGCGGGCAGGTCACCAGCCCACAATCACCCCGCAGAGAACCGCGCGGTAGCGCAGGGGCGTCCACCTTGCGAAGGGATCCGCGCGGTAGGAGGGGTGGACGGGGTGGACGGGACGTGTTTGTACGGGCTGCGCCTGGGGCTCGCCGTCGGGGCCGGCATCGCCCTGCAACTCGCCCTCGTCGCACGGACGAAGCACACCCGCCCCGTGTGGACCACCACCGCCACCACCACCGCCCTCTTCCTCGGCCTCGGCGGGCTCCTCGAATTCGGCTCCCGACAGCCCACGCCCGAAACCCGCAGCCTCGTCACCGGCACCCTCGCCCTCGCCGCCGTCGCCGCCGTGACCTGGTTCGTCGTCCGCCTCCGCACCGGCAGGCCCGCCCCCGCAACCCTCCTCATCGCCGTCACCGCCCTCCTCATCGGACGCGAAGGGCTGGAGGGCGCCCTGTACTTCTGGTCCGCCGCCCGCGCCGCGACCGGGGTCAGTGCCAGCGCACAGCCCCTGCTCGGACTGGCGCTGGGGCTCGCGATCGCGCTGCTCGCGGTGTGGGGGCTGTACGCGGGCGTCCGCCGCGCCGGACCGGAGCGGACCGCCCGCTGGACCGCCGCCGCGCTCGGCGTGATCGCCGCGGGAATGCTGGTGCAGGGCGTCAGCGCGCTCCAGGACGCCGGCGCCCCCGGCGCCACCGGCAGCGCCGCGCAGCCCGCGTACGACCTCACCGCCACCGTCCCGCCGGACAGTTGGTACGGCACGGCGCTCAACGGCCTCGTCCACTTTCTGCCCGATCCGACCGTCCTCCAGGTCACCGTCTGGTTCCTGTACGCGGTCCCGGCGCTCCTCTTCGCCCTCGCCCCGATAGGGTTCGGTCGTTCAGTCGGGGGCGCGGGGGCCAAGGAGAAGACGACCGATGGGTAGGCCGATTCGGGTGGGTGCGCGAGGCCGTAGCGGTAGTCGCAGCCGGAACCACGTCCGCAACCGCAGCCTCGCGGCGGCGGTCGCCGCACTCGCGCTGACCGCGACCGGCTGCGTGACCGTCCACGGCGAGCGGGAGGTCGTGCCGACGGCGACGGACGCGGAGGCGGCGCGGGCGCTGGAGGAGTTCACCGCCGCGTACAACGACCGGTTCAGGACGTACGATCCGACGCTCCACGCCGACCGGCTCGCCGGCCCGCTCGGCGCGGTCAACCGGGCCGGCATGACGTCGCAGCGGGCGAAGTCCCCGGGCGGCAACCCCAACCACCGGGCCCTGGAGCTGACGGACGCCTCGTTCTCCATACCGAAGAAGGCGGGTTGGCCGCGGTACTTCCTCGCGAACGCGGACGCCAACTGGGGCGGGGGCCGCCAACAGGACGACCGCTGGCTGTTGGTGTTCCTGCGCGAGGGCCCCGACCAGAAGTGGCGGGTGGCCTACCTCAACACGATGGCCCGGGACCGGGTGCCGGAGTTGAAGACCGACGGCGACGGCTTCGCCGTGCCCGTGCCCGTCGAGACGGCCTCGCTGGTGAGCGCGCCGTCCGCGCTGGCGAAGAACTACTCCTCGTACCTCCAGTCCGGCGCTCCCCCGCTCTTCAAGGACGGGCCGGACACCTCCCAGTGGCGCGACGCCCGCCACCGGCCGTCCACGCCGGGCACCACGACCCAGTGGATCGACCAGCCGGTGAACTCTCCCGACTCGGCCCCGGTCGGGTTCGCCACGAAGGACGGCGGCGCGCTCGTCTTCTTCACCACCAAGACGTACGAGCGCCAGACCGCGGCGAAGGGCGTGCAGCTCAGCGTGCACCCGGACCTGAAGCCGCTGCTGACGGGCGAGGTGAAGCAGTCCGTGACGAAGGAGCGCGTCTCGGGCCTCGCGGCCCACGTCCCGGCCGCGTCGGGCGGCGCCGACGGCAAGGTCGACGTGCTCAACCGGATGTCCGGCCTCACGTCCGTGAAGGGCGAGTGACGGAGGGCCGAGTGGCGCACGGCCCGTGGGGGCTCAGCGGTGCAGCGGCCAGGGCTCCTCGTGGTGCAGCGCGTACCGTGCGCACGCGTCGGTCAGCGCGCCCAGCAGCGTGAGCGGCTCCGGGAGGGGGTGTTCGGGGCCGCGCACCCAGCTGACCGCGTGGTCACCGGGCAGCAGCGCGGGCGGCACCAGGACGTAGCTGCCGCGGCAGTGCCACCGCAGGCCGGGGTGCTCGTCCATCGTCTCGGGGTGGCAGTCCAGCTCGCAGGGCCACCACTCGTCCTCGTCCTCCGGGGTGCCGCGGGTGGCGGTGAAGAACAGCGCCCTGGCGTCTTCGCCCTCGCCCCCCGACTCGGCGACCGGCCCGACCTCGACGCCCTGCTCCAACAGCCGCTCCAGCGCGTTGCGGCCGGCTTCCAGGGGGACGTCGAGCACGTCGTGGACCATGCCCGTGGCGGTGATGAAGTTCGCCCGCGGCTCGCCCTGCGCCCAGCGCTGGATCTGCACGGGGTCGGTCGTGGACTGGGTCTGCCAGGCGAAGGAGACCGGGTGCCGGCCGGGGGTGGGACAGCCGATGCGCTCGCACGAACAGCGGTACGCGACGGGGTAGGCGGCGGGCGCCAGCGGCAGTCCCGCGGCGGCTGCGGCGAGCAGCAGGTCCTCGCGGTGGGCGTCGGAGACCGCGCCGTGGTCGGGGGCGGTGTCCTTCGAGCGCCTGCGCAGCCACTGCGCGAGGCGGCTCTCCCCGGGGAGTCTGTCCGTGCCGCGGTATCGACCTTTACCGTCGCCCATCTATCCCCTCACACATCACGCTCGCCCCTCGCGGTCCCTGCCATGGTCCCACCATCCTGCTCCGCGGGGGTCCACTGTCCCCAACCGGGGGGCCTCTCGACTCATTCCGGGGCGCACGGAAGTGGGGTGCGGGATACTGCGCGACCGGCGCACGGTCCGGCGCACCGCCCGGCGCACGGCGCCGTTCTGTGCGGTTCCGACGAAGCGGCGGCGGGCGGAGTTTCGTAGGAAACCGCGAAAACTGCCGAAAGGCGACGCGCGGGGCGAACGCTTCACCGCACGGCCGGCGCTCTTCCGCCGGGGCGCCCCCACCATGGCTCCACGCACACCCGCGTACCCGACGTCTCCGTGTGAGGAGCCTTCTTTGCGCTCATCGCTTCGTGACGCATCGCCGCGCCGCTACCTGATGTGCCCACCCGCGCACTTCAGGGTGACGTACTCCATCAACCCGTGGATGGACCCGGCGAAACCCGTCGACCTGCCCCTGGCCATGGCCCAGTGGGAAGACCTGCGCGACCGCTACCGCACCCTGGGCCACACCGTGGAGCTGTTGGCTCCGCGGCCGGGCCTGCCCGACATGGTCTACGCCGCGAACGGCGCGACCGTCATCGACGGCCGGGTGCTGGGCGCCCGGTTCGCCCACCCGGAACGCCGGCCCGAGGCCGCGGTCCACCTGGAGTGGTTCCGTACCGCCGGGTTCACCGAGGTCCACGAGCCGGTGCACGTCAACGAGGGCGAGGGGGACTTCGCGGTCACCTCGTCGTACGTGCTGGCGGGGCGGGGCTTCCGGTCGTCCCCGCTCTCCCACGACGAGGCGCAGGAGTTCTTCGGCCGGCCCGTGATCGGGCTGGACCTGGTGGATCCGCGCTACTACCACCTCGACACCGCGCTGTGCGTACTGGACGGGGCGGCGGACGAGGTCATGTACTACCCGGGCGCGTTCTCGCCGGGGAGCCGGTCGGTGCTGGCGCGGCTGTTCCCCGACGCGCTGGTGGCCGACGGGCCGGAAGCGGCGGCGCTGGGGCTGAACGCGGTCAGCGACGGTCGGCACGTGCTGCTGCCGCAGGCGGCGGTGGGCCTGTTCGGGCCGCTGCGGGACCGGGGCTTCGAGCCGATCGGGATGGACCTGGGCGAGTTGCTGAAGGGCGGCGGCAGCGTGAAGTGCTGCACGCAGGAGCTGCGCCCCTGAGCCCGGCCTTGGGAGCCCTGGAGCCCTAGGAGGTGCCGGGGCCGCGGACGACGACCACCGGACAAGGTGAGTGTTGGGTGCAGTGCTGGGCGACCGAGCCCAGCACGGCCCCGACGAAACCGCCGTGGCCCCGGCTGCCGACGACGAGGAGTTCCGCGTCGACGGCGGTGGCGAGCAGCGCGTCGGCCGCCGTGCCGTGGACGACGTGGGTGCGTACGGGCACGGCCGGTGAGGGGCCCGCTACCTCGGCCACCGAGTCCTGGAGCACCTTCTCGGCGACGGCTGCCGGGTCGTAGTCGCCGGCCGGCGGGGTCCAGCCGAGGGATCCGTAGTACGGCGGGAACTGCCAGGACATCACGGCTTCGACGCCGCCGTTGATCAGTGCGGCCTGGCGCAGGGCCCAGCGCAGCGCCTCCTTGGAGGAGGGGGAGCCGTCGACGCCGACGACGACGCGGCGGTGCGGGTCGGTCGGGCCGGGGGCCTCGGGATCGGTGGGGAACGTCGCGGATTCCTCAGACACCTCAGACACCTCTGCCTCCGTCGTGACCTGGACCGCCCGAAGAGCCCGTGGGACCTGGTCAGCCCGTGGGGCTGGTGAGCCCGGTCAGCCCGGTGGGCCCGGGCGGCGGGCGCTCCTCATCCCATCGTCGGTCAGGCTTCCGGTGCCGGCCACTCCTCGCCCCAGTCGGCGCCGCGGGCGGCCTTGTAGGCGGCGCCCTGCCGCTTGGTGACGGTGACCCGATCGAGGCCGTCGCTCCCGGTGCACAGGTCGAGCAGGACCAGGCCCTTACGGATCTGGGGCCGGCGGGTGATCCGGTTGGCGGCGGGGCGCACGGGGAAGCGGGTGGCGACGACGTAACTGAACTTCTCGTCCTCCCACGCCAGCGATCCGCCCTTGATCCGGCGGTGCAGCGAGGAGCGGCTGACGCGGGCGGAGAAGTGGCACCAGTCCGTGCCGGGGGCGATGGGGCAGGCGTCGCTGTGCGGGCAGGGGGCCGCGACGGTGAGCCCGGCGGCGACGAGCCGGTCCCGGGCGTCGATGATCCGCTGGTAGCCGTCGGGGGTGCCGGGCTCGACGATCACGACGGCGCTGGCGGCGCGGGCGGCCTCGTCGACGACGGCGGCGCGGTCGTCCTCGGTCAGCTCCTTGAGGACGTACGACACCGTGACGAGATCAGTGCTCTCGATGTGGAGCGCCGCACTGATACGAGAGCGCTGCCAGCGGGCCGAGCGCAGCCCCGGCAGGTCCGAGCCGGCCGCCATCTCCCGCCCCAGCTCCAGCGCGGGCTCCGCCCAGTCCAGCACGGTGGTGGCGACCGGGACGGCCACCTCGCCCTCCCACGCGCCCGCGACCGCCCAGCTCGCCGCGCCCGTGCCGCCGCCGACGTCGGTGTGGGTGGCGGGCGTCCAGTCGGGGGCCGCCGCCCGCAGCGCGTCCAGCACCGCCCGTACCGCCTCGTACGTCGCCGGCATCCGGTACGCCGCGTACGCGAGCACGTCCGCGCGGTCCCGCAGCACGGGCGCGTCCGTCGGCGTCTGCCCCCGGTAGTTGGCGATCAGCCGGTCGACCGCCTGGGCGGCCCGGGTCGGGGGCAGTTCGTCGATCAGCCCGGCGAGGGCGGCGCGCAGCGCGTCGGCGGTGGGAAGGGTGTCGCTCACCGATCGATTCTAGGTCCCCCCGCGACCTCGCTTCCCTTGCCGTCCTTGCCGCCGGGGCGCGACCAGGGGCGGCACAGGAACAGGAAGCAGCAGACCGCCGCCACGGCACACGTGAGCTGGACGACGGCCATGGGGACGGCCGTGTCCTCGCCCGCGATGCCGACGAAGGGCGAGGCGAGCGCCCCCAGCAGGAAGGAGGACGTGCCGATCAGCGCGGACGCGGAGCCCGCCGCGTGCGGGGTGCGCATCAGGGCGGAGGCGTTGGTGTTCGGCATGATCAGGCCCTGTGCGGCCATCATCACGAAGAGTCCGGCCGCGATCCCGACCAGCCCGACGTCGCCGAAGGCGCCCGCCGTCATGAGCACCAGCCCGACGCCGGCGAGGACGATCACGCCGAGGCCGACGCCGAGCGCCTTGTCCAGGCTGACCCGGCCGGCGAGCACCCGGCCGTTGAGCTGGCCGACGGCGATGAGACCGATCGAGTTGAGGCCGAAGAGCAGGCTGTAGGTCTGGGTGGAGGCGCCGTGGATCTCCTGGACGACGAAGGGGGACGCGGTGATGTAGGCGAAGAGCACCGCGAAGGAGAGGCCGCCGGTGAGCACGTAGCCGGTGAAGACCCGGTCGCCGAGGAGTCCGCGCATGGTGCGCAGGGCGGGTCCGACGCCGCCGCCGTGCCGGCGCTCGCGCGGCAGGGTTTCCGGGAGCCAGGTGAAGGCCACCGCGGTCAGCAGGATGCCGACGACGGTGAGGACGACGAAGATGCCGCGCCAGTCCGTGAAGCGCAGCACCTGCGCGCCGATCAGCGGGGCGACGATCGGGGCGACGCCGGAGACCAGCATGAGGGTCGAGAAGAACCGGGCCATCTCGACGCCCTCGTACAGGTCGCGGACGACGGCGCGGGCGATCACGATTCCAGCGGCGCCGGACAGCCCCTGGAGGAGGCGGAAGACGACGAGCAGCGTGGCGTCCGGGGCGACGGCGCACAGCGCGGTGGCGACGACGTAGACGACCATGCCGACCAGCAGCGGCCCGCGCCGGCCCCACTTGTCGCTCATCGGGCCCACCACGAGCTGGCCGAGCGCGAGGCCGGCGATGCAGGTGGTGAGGGTGAGTTGGACGGTCGAGGCCGACGCCGTCAGCGAGTCGGTGACGGCGGGCAGCGCCGGGAGGTACATGTCCATGGAGAGCGGCGGGAGCGCGGTGAGCCCGCCGAGCACCAGCGTGACCAGCAGGCCGACGCGGCGGGCCGCGACGACGCCGGGGGCCGGCGGGTCCTCCGGCGACCGGGACGGGCCCGGCACCGCGGGCGCCGGCACCGCGGCGGTGGGTGCCGCGACGGTCGGCGCCGGGGTCGTCGTCGAGGTCGCCGGGGCCGGGGCCGAGGTCATCGGGGCCGGGGCCGCGGCGGTCGGTGCCGCGCCCCCGTTGGGTATGTCGCCTTCGTTCCCCGCCGTGCCGGTCGGGCCGCTCTCCGGCCTGGTCATGGATCCTCCGCTGGGTAGGTGTGCCGACCATGCTCTCAGCCCGGCGGGGGCGGGCGGGTCACGCGGGCCGCAGGCCCGGATCGCCGGCGACCGTCACGAACGACGCCGCGGTGCCGATCGGCGCGCCCGGGACCGTCACGGCCGGCACCGTACGGAAGTCGGCCCGTGCCGCTTCCTCGCCGAGCGTGACCGTCAGGTAGCCGCGGCGGCCGTTGTAGAACCGCAGGTGCGGATTGGCCCGCGTCAGGTTCTCCCAGTTGGCGGGCCGGTCGGCGCCGTCCCGGCCGCTGCTGATGGAGGTGGCGACGAGTTCGGTGCCGAGGGTGCGCGAGGCGGGGTCGTCCCAGTCCTCCTTGAGGTCGAAGCCGTGGCCCACGTGCACATCACCGGTGAGGACCATCAGGTTCTCCACGCCGGCCGCCCGCGCCCCGGCGAGCACCCGGTCCCGCGACGCCGGGTAGCCGTCCCAGGCGTCCATGCTCAGCCGGTACGCGTCCGACGGCACGTCGCGCCTGCGGGCGAAGACGACCTGCTGCGGCAGCACGTTCCAACGGGCGGTGGAGCGCTGCCAGCCGTCGATCAACCACTGCTCCTGCTGCTCCCCCGTCATCGTCCGCGTCGGGTCCTGCGACTCGGGCCCCGGCACCTGCCAGCCGTCGCCGTACGCCTGGTTGGAGCGGTACTGCCGGGTGTCGAGCACGTCGAACTGCGCCAGCCGTCCGAAGTGCAGCCGCCGGTAGAGCTTCATGTCCGGGCCGGTGGGCCGCTGAGGCATCCGCAGGGGCTGGTTCTCCCAGTACGCGCGGTAGGCCGCTGCGCGGCGCAGCAGGAACTCCTCCGGGGGCACGCCGTTCTCCGGGTCGCCGCCCGCGTAGTTGTTCTCGGTCTCGTGGTCGTCCCAGGTCAGGACGAAGGGGTGGGCGGCGTGCGCGGCCTTCAGGTCGGGGTCGGTCCGGTAGAGGCCGTAGCGCAGCCGGTAGTCCTCCAGGGTCAGCGTCTCGCGGTTGAAGTGCGCGGGCAGCCGGCGGTCGGTGTAGGCGCGGGCGCCGCCGGTGGCGTTCACGGCGTACTCGTACAGGTAGTCGCCGAGGTGGAAGACGGCATCGAGCTCTTCGGCTGCGAGGTGCGCGTAGGGGGTGAAGTAGCCGTCGTGGTACGCCTGGCAGGAAACGGCGGCGAACCGCAGCTCCCTGATGCGGGCGCCCCGCGCGGGCGCGGTCCTGGTGCGCCCGACGGGGCTGAGCCACGACCCGGCGCGGAAGCGGTAGTAGTACACCCGGTCCGGGTCGAGTCCGGTGACCTCGACGTGCAGGCTGTGGTGGACCTCGGGGTGCGCGGTGGCCGTGCCGCGCCGGGCGACCCGGGTGAAGCGGGCGTCGTGCGCCACCTCCCAGCGGACGGTGTACGTGCCGCGGGGCAGTCCGCTGTCGGGCTCGTACGGGCGGGGCGCGAGCCGGGTCCACAGCAGTACGGAGGTCGGCTGCGGGTCGCCGGACGCGACGCCCAGCGTGAAGGGGTCGGCCTTCAGCGCGGCGGCGTCGGCCGCGGCGGCGTGCGCGCTGCCCGGCAGGTTGGTGGTGAAGGCGAGGACGGCGGCGGCGCCCGCGGTGGTGAGGATGCGTCGGCGGCCGAACGCGGCGCCGATGTGCCGTGCGGCTGCGCGGAGTTCGTCCGGGTGCGTGGGTCTCATGGGTGGTGGCCCCTCCCCTTGCGGCGGTTGTCCTTCCGCATGGGAGTGGCAGCGGGCGTACCGGTGCTGTCGGGCGCGGGGCCGGCAGATGACGACCGGGTGACTTCCCGGCACGGACGCGGGCCGTACGAGTGCGGGTCGATGGGGTACGGGCGGCTTGAGTGCGGGACTACGCTCCGACCCCATGAACACTCAGTCCACTCAGTCGAAGGTCGCCGTGGTGACGGGCGGCGGTTCGGGGATCGGCCGGAGCGTGGCCCTGGCGCTGGCGGGTGCGGGCTGGTCGGTCGCGGTGGCCGGCCGGCGTGCGGACGCGCTGACGGAGACGGCGTCGCTGGCGCGGACGGCGCCGTTGGCGGGCGGGAACGTGCTGTGCGTTCCCACTGATGTGACGTCACCCGCCGATGTCACCATGCTCTTCGACACGGTCCGGCGGGATTGCGGACGTGTCGACCTGCTGTTCAACAACGCGGGTGCGTCCGGGCCGCGCGGGGTCGCCTTCGAGGACCTGACGCACGAGGACTGGCTCCGGGTCGTCGACGTGAACCTGACGGGTGCGTTCCTGTGCGCGCAGGCCGCGTTCCGGGTGATGCGGGACCAGTCGCCGCGGGGCGGGCGGATCATCAACAACGGTTCGATCTCCGCGCACGTGCCCCGTCCGCAGTCGGCGCCGTACACCGCGACGAAGCACGCGATCACCGGGCTGACGCGCTCGCTCTCCCTGGACGGCCGCCCGTACTCCATCGCCTGCGGGCAGATCGACGTCGGGAACGCGGCCACGGAGATGACCGGGCGGATGACGGCCGGGATCCTCCAGGCCAACGGGGAGACGGCGGTGGAGCCGGTGATGGACGTGGCGGACGTGGCCCGTACGGTGCTGCACATGGCGGAGCTGCCGTTGTCGGCGAACGTGCAGTTCGCCACGGTGATGGCGACGACGATGCCGTACATCGGACGGGGTTGACGGCGGTCGGCGGCGCCGTGGAAGGCTTGCGTCCCATGAACGCGATCGATGACGCCGACGCCCTCTGGCCCACCGTCGACCGGCTGCGCGCCTGGCTCGACGCGGCGAACGACCGCCCCGCGGAGGAGGAGTTGCTGCTGCGGGTGCTGAAGCTGGCGGAGGAGGTCGGCGAGACCGCGCAGGCGGTCATCGGCGCGACGGGCCACAACCCGCGCAAGGGCAACTCGCACACCTGGCAGGACGTGGAGTCGGAGCTGTGCGACGTGATCCTCACGGCGATGGTCACGCTGCGGACGCTGACGCCGGAGGCGGAGGCGGTGTTCCAGCGCCACGTCCACGGGGTGGCCCGCCGCGCCCTGACGTGACCGGGCGGCGGTCCACCCGGCCGCACCCCTGATCGCCCAGGGGGCAGCCACGGCCCGGCGCGCGCCTGACCACCCCGCCGTTTCCCCGCGGGAGCGTTGGCCTCTGCGGCCCGGTGGTGGGCTGTTCGCGCAGTTCCCCGCGCCCCTAAAGACCTCCACCTCCGGCCCGCAGAGAACGGACGGGGGGGGGAGCGAGAGAGGGGCGCGGGGAACTGCGCGACAAGCCCACCGCCGGGCCGCAGACAGTCACGCTCTCGCAGAGTCACGGCGCGGGCGCTTCTTTCGTTGGGCCGGCTCATCCCTTCGTCGGGCGATCGCAGACCATCGGCCGACCCGCAACAGCCCCTCTCCTCCCCAGACTTGGGGACGGAAACCAACCACAGGGGAGGGCACATCGTGAGCCACCGAACCACGGCGAGGAACCGCCGCGGCGGGATCAGCAGGGCACAGTTCCTGGCGGCTGCGGGCGCGGTCGGGGCCGCCGCCTCGCTTGGCGCGGCCGGAGCGACCGCGACCGCAGCCACCGCCGCGCCCCGCCCCCGCGGCGTGCGCTACCGCAGCGTCTGCTACACCCTCGGCGACGGCGAGACCCCCGGCACCGCCTGGAGCGCCCGCCGCATGCGCCACGACCTCAAGGCCATCGCCCGCGACCTGCACGCCAACTCCGTGAAGGTGACCGGCGACGGCGTCGACCGCCTCAACGCCACCGCGTCCGAGGCCGTCGAACGCGGCCTCCACGTCTGGCTGGAGCCCACCCTCAGCGACCGCCCGCAGCCCGAGACGCTGGACCACCTCGCGGAGACGGGACGGCACGCGGAGCGGCTGCGCCGCCAGGGTGCGGACGTCCACCTCAGCGTGGGCTGCGAGTTCTGGCTGCTCGTACCGGGCATCGTGCCGGGCGAGACCGTGCTGGACCGGATCAAGAACCTCCAGGACGGCAACTTCGACCCCGTCGACATGCAGCGCAAGCTGGACGCCTTCACGGCGCGGGCCGCGGCCGTCGGCCGGGACGTCTTCCGCGGGCCGCTCAGCTACGCCGCGGCCCAGCACGACCGGGTCGACTGGCACCTCTTCGACGTCGTCGGCATCGACTACTACTCGTACTTCCCGCGCCGCGAGAGCTACGTGCGCGAGCTGCGGGAGTACCTGCGCTGGGGCAAGCCCGTGGCGATCACCGAGTTCGGCACGTGCGCGTACCGGGGGGCGCCGCAGGCCGGCGGCATGGCGTGGGACGTGGTCGACGAGACCAAGCAGCCGCCCGAGATCGTCGGGGACCTGGTGCGCAGCGAGCGCACCCAGGCGTCGTACGTGGGCGAGCTGTTCGACGTCTTCGAGGAGCTGGGGCTGCACGCGGCGATGGCCTTCGAGTTCATCTCGGCGGACGCCCCGCACCGCGCCGACTCCCCGCGGCACGACGTGGACATGGCGACGTACGCGATCGTCAAGTCGATCAAGGACGATCCGGTCGACCCGGCGTCGGACTGGCACTGGGAGCCGAAGGAGGCGTTCCACGCGCTGGCCCGACGCTACGCCCGCTACGGCCGCAAGGCTGGCGACGACCGTGGGGCCCACCCCTGATTGCCCCTCTCCACGGGCCGTCCACAGGGGCGTCACAACCGGAGCGGAGCGCCCCCCGGGCCAGCGGTGGAGCGCCGTGAGCACCACCTAGGGTGTTCTCCATGAACGCACCGGGGGACGTGGTCGACGGCCGGTTCCAGTTGGTCGAACCACTGGGCAGCGGCGGCATGGGGACGGTCTGGCGCGCTTGGGACAGCGCGCTGCACCGCGAGGTCGCCCTGAAGGCCGTGCGCCCCGAGGCCGCCGCGTCCGACGCCGTACGGGAACGCGTGCTGCGCGAGGCCCGGGCGCTGGCCCGGCTGAACCATCCGCACGTGGTGACCGTCCACCACATCGCCGTCGCCGATCCGCACCCCTGGATCGTGATGGAGCTGGTGCCGGGCCACTCGCTCCAACAGCGCCTGCGCGAGGCGCCCCTGACCCCGACGGAGGCCGCGCGGATCGGCCGCCAGGTGCTGTCGGCGCTGCACGCCGCGCACGCGGCCGGCATCCAGCACCGGGACGTGAAGCCGGCGAACGTGCTGCTGCGGCCCGACGGGGTCGCCGTGCTCACGGACTTCGGCATCGCGGCCCTGCAGGGGAGCAGTTCGCTGACGCAGACCGGCGAACTGGTCGGCACGGTGGAGTACATGGCGCCGGAGCGGATCCGCGGCCGGCACGACGACCCGGCGTCGGACCTGTGGTCCCTGGGCCTGGTGCTGTACGCCTGCGTGGAGGGCGTGTCGCCGCTCCGGCGCGAGACGACGTTCGCCACCCTGGCGGCGGTGCTCGACGATCCGATACCGGCGCCGGTGCGTTCGGGGCCGCTGGCGCCGGCCCTCGGGGCGCTGCTGGTGCGGGATCCGCTGCAACGGCCGGACGCGGCCCGGCTGGACACGCTGCTCGCGCAGGTGGAGTCGGGCGCGCCGGCCGCGTACGCGCCGGTGCAGCACGCGTACCAGGTCGCGGCGCCCCCGGATGCGTCGGCCCGTACGCAGGTCGGCCGCCAAGCCCCGACCCAGGCACCGCCCCCGCCCCCGCCCCCGGCCCCGGTGCACGGGCCGGCACCGACCTCCGGGCGCGCTGCGACGGCGCCCGCTCCGCCTGCGCGGCGCGCCCGGAGCCGTATGCCCCTGATCGTGGCCGCGGTCTCCACGGTCGTCGCGGTGGTCCTGGCGACGGCGCTCGTCGTGACGCTGCGCAACGGTGGCGACGGCGACGGCGCGGACGACGCGTCCGGCGTCCCGGACACGTCGACGGGGGCCGACCCGACGCCGCAGGTGCCCGATGTGAAGCCCTCGCCCGTGACCCCGGTGTCCCCGCCCGGGGCCAAGGGCAAGTGGGTCGCCCAGGTGCTGTCCGAGCCGACGTCCACGGGCCCGGCAGCCCGGGACGAGAAGCTGGCGAGGCTCCGGCAGACGGTGCCGGACGTGAAGTACGTGCGCAGCGACGACTACGCGTCCCTGCGCCCCGGTTACTGGATCTTCTACGCGCCCGGCCCGTTCAAGGACGGCCGGGCGGCCGTGCGGTACTGCGAGAAGCGCGGGATGCCGTCGGCGGACGACTGCTTCGGGCGCTACCTGAGCAAGAGCGCCGCGGACTTCACCCTCCAGTGCCGCCCACCCCTGGACGCCCCCAAGGGCCGCTGCACCCACCCCGCCGCCTCAGCAGCGCGATAGCGCCGCAACACGTGCGCGATGACGGCGCCCGCCGCCCGGCGGCGGGTTGTTCGCGCAGTTCCCCGCGCCCCCACGTGTTTACTTCCCGGAAACCGGACCGTACCCTGCGCTAAAACCACACGTTCGGGCATGGAACGGATGTAATCCCACATGTACGCACCGGAGCGCCAACAAGAGATCCTGCGGCTCGCCCGTGAGGGCGGACGCGTCGACGTGCTCTCGCTCGCCGAGGAGTTCCAGGTCACCGCGGAGACCATCCGACGCGATCTGAAGGCGTTGGACCGCTCGGGACTCGTCCGCCGGGTCCACGGCGGCGCCATCCCCGCCGGGCGGCTGGACTTCGAGCCGGACCTCTCCGAGCGCGAGGCCACCGCGGCGGACGAGAAGGACCGCATCGCCCGCGCCGCCCTCGCCGAACTCCCCGCGGACGGCAGCGTGATCCTCGACGCCGGGTCCACGGTCGGCCGGCTCGCCGCCGCCTTCCCGCTGGAGCGCTCCCTGACCGTCGTCACCCACGCCCTGCCGCTGGCCGTGCGGCTGGCGGACCACCCGGGGATCGATCTGCACCTGGTCGGCGGCCGGGTCCGGCACCGCACGCGCGCCGCGGTGGACGCCTGGGCGCTGCGCGCGTACGGCGAAGTCCGCGCCGACGTCGTCTTCCTCGGCGCCAACGGCTTCTCCACCGCGCACGGACTCACCACCCCCGACCTCGCCGAGGCCGCCGTCAAGCGGGCGCTGCGGGCCGCCGCCCGACGGGTGGTGCTGCTGGCCGACTCCACCAAGTACGGGGCGGAGCACTTCGCCCGCTTCGGGGACCTCGCGGACGTGGACCTGCTCATCACCGACACGGGGCTCTCCCCCGAGGACGCCGCGGCCGTCGAGGCCGGCGGCACGGAGGTCGTGCGCGCGTGATCGTCACCGTCACTCCGAACCCGTCCCTGGACCGTACGTACGAGGTGCCCGCGTTGGAGCGCGGGGCGGTGCTGCGGGCCGGGGCCGAGCGCACGGACCCCGGGGGCAAGGGCGTGAACGTCTCGCGGGCGGTGGCCGCCGCCGGCCGCCGCACCGTCGCCGTGCTGCCGCTCGGCGGCGCCCCCGGCGCCCTCGTCGCCAGCCTCCTCGCCGAACAGGGCATCGAGGTGGCGAGCGTGCCCGTCACCGGCGTGACCCGGTCGAACGTCGCGCTCGCCGAACCGGACGGCACCCTCACGAAGATCAACGCACCCGGGCCCGAGTTGTCGGCGGCCGAGGCGCAGGCGCTGCTGGCCGAGGTGTTGTCGCTGGCGTCGGCGTCGAACGGGTGGGTCGCCTGCTGCGGCAGCCTGCCGCGCGGGGTGCGCCCCGACTGGTACGCCGCCGTCGTCGCGCGCGCCCGCGCGGCCGGCGCCCGCGTCGCCGTCGACACCTCGGGGCCCGCGCTGCTCGCGGCGCTGCGTTCGCGCCCCGATGTGGTCAAGCCGAACGCGCACGAACTCGCCGGGGCCGTCGGCCGCACCCTGCGCACCGTCGGGGACGTCGTCGCGGCGGCCCGGGAGTTGCGCGCGCGGGGCGCGGGCGCGGTGCTCGCCAGCCTCGGCGCCGACGGTCAGGTCCTGGTGGCCGCCGACGGCGTCCGGTACGGGCACGCCGCGGTGGGCGCGGTGCGCAGCGACGTCGGCGCGGGCGACGCCTCGCTCGCCGGCTTCCTCGCCGCGAGCCGAACAGGCTCGACGAGCCGCGCCGACTGCACGAGCCTCGCGGGCGACGCGGGCGACGCGGGCTTCACGGGCGACGCGGGCGACGCCGCGCTGGCCGCGGCCGTCGCGCACGGCGCCGCTGCCGTGCAACTCGCCGGCAGCCTGATGCCGACCCCGGCCGACCTCGCCCCCGAAGCCGTCGCCGTGACCAGGGACGTCCCGCTGGACAGAGCACTCACCGAGCAAGGGAGCCCGCGATGAGCGAGATGATCACCGCGGACCTGGTCGACCTCGACCTGGCCGCCACCACGAAGGAGGCGGCGGTCCGCTCCCTGGCCGAACGCATGGCGGCGCTCGGCCGGGTCAACGACGTCGAGGGCTTCATCGCGGACGTGGCGGCGCGCGAGGCCCAGTTCCCGACCGGCCTGGAGGGCGGCATCGGCGTACCGCACGCGCGCAGCGCCCACGTCACCGAGCCCACGCTGGCGTTCGGCCGGCGCGTGGCTTCGTTCGGCCGCTCCGGCTCCGGCATCGACTTCGGCGCCGCGGACGGGCCCGCCGACCTGATCTTCCTCATCGCGGCCCCCGCGGGCGCCGACGACGCCCATCTGACGATCCTGTCGAGCCTGGCCAGGCACCTGGTGGACGGGGCCTTCACCGACGCGCTGCGACAGGTGACCGACCCGGCAGCCGCGGCGGCCCTGCTGCGCGGCGAAACCACCAACGCCGCCGACACCAACGCCAACGCCACCGCCACCGCCAACGCCACCGCCACCGCCAACGCCACCGCCACCGCCACCGCCACCGCCAACGGACGGTCGGACACCCGGCATGACTTCGCGTCGGACAAGATCCCCACGGCCGTCTGCACCGACTCCCCCGACGGCGCGACGGACGACGACACCAGCCGACCGGCCGGCGCGCCGCCGTTTCGGATCGTGGCGGTCACCTCCTGCCCCACCGGCATCGCGCACACCTATCTGGCCGCCGAAGCGCTCCAGCGCGCCGCCGAAGAGCGGGGCGTGCACCTGGACGTCGAGACCCAGGGCTCGGGGGGCTTCACCCGGCTGGACCCGGTGCTGATCGCGGCGGCCGACGGCGTCGTCTTCGCGCACGACGTGCCCGTACGGGAACGGGCCCGCTTCGCCGGCAAACCCACCGTCGACGTCGGCGTGAAGGCCGGCATCGACCGGCCCGGCGAACTGATCGACCAGGTACGGGCCGTGGCGGAGCGCAGCGAGACGGCCCCGGGGCCGGCCGCCTCCGCGCACAGCGCCACCATGGACGCCGCCGCGGCGGACACCGCCCCCGTGCACGCGGCCGGCGAACCCGGCGACGGCTACGCCACCCGGCTGCGCACCTGGCTGATGACCGGGGTCAGCTACATGGTCCCGTTCGTCGCCGCCGGCGGTCTGCTGATCGCCCTCGCCTTCGCGATCGGCGGCTACGAGATCAACGAGGCGAAGTCCGTCGCCGAGCACTTCGCGTGGACGCAGGGCGCCAGTTGGGCCGCGCTGCTGTTCCAGACGGGCCAGTTGGCCTTCGGCTTCCTCGTGCCGGTGCTCGCCGGATACGTCGCGTACGGCATGGCCGACCGCCCCGGACTCGTCCCCGGCTTCGTCGGCGGCGCCGCCGCGCTGACCATCGAGGCGGGCTTCCTCGGCGGGCTGATCGCCGGCCTGATCGCCGGCGGGACCGTGCTGGCCGTCCAACGCGTCCGGGTGCCGGCCGCGCTGCGCGGCGTCATGCCGGTGGTCGTGCTCCCGCTGGTGTCGTCCGCCGTCGTCGGCTTCCTGATGTTCCTGGTCGTGGGCCAGCCGGTGGCCTCCCTCCAAGAGGCGCTCACCGACTGGCTGTCGGGGCTCTCCGGCGAGGGCGCGGTCACCCTGGGCGTGGTGCTGGGCCTGATGATGTGCTTCGACCTCGGCGGCCCGCTGAACAAGGTGGCGTACGCCTTCGCCGTCGGCGGGCTCGCGGCCCCGAACGAGGGCTCCTTGAAGGTGATGGCGGCGGTGATGGCCGCCGGCATGGTGCCGCCGCTGGCGATGGCGCTGGCGACGGTGGTGCGGGCCCGGCTGTTCACCCGGGCCGAGCGGGAGAACGGCAAGGCGGCGTGGGTGCTGGGCGCCTCGTTCATCACCGAGGGCGCGATCCCGTTCGCCGCGGGCGATCCGCTGCGGGTGATCCCCGCGGCCATGGCGGGCGGCGCGGTCACCGGCGGTCTCTCCATGGCGTTCGACTGCACCCTGCGCGCACCGCACGGCGGCGCGTTCGTGGTGCCGCTGATCGGAAACCCCTGGCTGTACCTGGTCGCGATCGCGGCCGGCACCCTGGTGAGCACGGCCCTGGTGGTGCTGCTCAAGAGCCTGCGCACCGAGCAGTCGGAGGGCGCGCCGGCCGAGCAGGCACCGGCACCCGCGTAAGACGCAGCGCGCGTGCCGCACCCCCCGCGACGGGGCGTGGCACGCGCGCTGCGGTGCGTACGTCGTACGCGTGACGTCAGCGTCGTACGCCGTACGTCAGCGGACCTCGTACGTCATCGGGTGGCCGTCGTCTCCGGGGAGTCCAGCGGCGGGACCTGCCCCTCACCGGCGTCCGGGGCCGGCCGGCCGTCCTCCGCCCCGTCCATGTGCAGCTCGGGCGGCTGCCGGGTGAAGAAGCGGGTGGTGATCGCGAGGATGACCAGCCCCGCGGCCATCCACACCAGGCCGACGACGAAGGTCGTCCCCGTCAGGCTCGTCCACAGCCAGCCGGTGGTGAGGAAGCCGAGGCCCGGCAGGAGGCCGTTGACCAGCAGGGACCTCGCGGTGAGCGGGCCGCGGCCGGCGCCGAAGAGGTAGTGCTTCACCACGCTCAGGTTGACCATCGAGAACGCCGCCAGCGCACCGAAGTTGATCATGACGACGGCCTGGTCGAGGGTGAGGAACACGGAGAGGCAGGCCACGGCCGAGACCAGGACGAGCGCGCCGACGGGGGTGCCGAAGCGCGGGTGCAGCCGCCCGAAGACGCGCCGCGGCAGCAGTCCGTCCCGCCCCATGGAGAAGATGATCCGGGAGACGCTCGCTTGCGAGACCATCGCGGAGCCGAAGCAGCCCAGCACGTAGACCGCGGTGAACGCGGCGCTCAGCCCGCTGCCGCCGATCGTCTCCATCAGCTCGGCGCCCGCCGAGTCGGGGTCGGAGAACTGCCCGTCGGGGCGGACCAGGGAGCCGATCCAGGCGACGAGGATGAACAGCCCGCCGCCGATCGCGGTGGTCAGGATGATGCCCAGCGGCACGGTGCGACGCGGCTCGTGGGCCTCCTCGGCGAGCGTGGACACCGCGTCGAAGCCGAGGAAGCTGAGCGCCAGGATCGCCGCGCCCCCGGCGAGCAGCGACCACTGGTCGGACGCCGGCACGAAGGACTGGAACAGGTCCCCCGCCGCCACCTCGGACTTCGCACCGCCGACGAAGACGAACACGGCCAGCAGCAGACCCGTCACACCCATGATCAGCGCGGTGATCCGGCTGACGAACTTCACGCCCAGCACGTTGAACACCAGCACCACGAGCAGGACGAGCACGCTCCACACGCCCTGCGGCACCCCCGGGAACTGGGCGTGCAGATAGATGCCGGCTAGCAGGAAGGACACCATCGGCAAGAAGAGGTAGTCCAGCATCAGCGTCCAGCCGGTGAGGAATCCGACGTGGCCGCCGAAGACCTTCTGCGAGTACTTGTACGCCGATCCCGCCGCCGGATAGCTGCGCACCATCCGCCCGTAACTGTGCGCCGTCAACAGCATCACGCCGAGTGCCAGCACATAGGCCGCGGGCAGGTGTCCGCCCGTTTCGTCATTGACGATGCCGTAAGTGGTGAAGACCGCGACGGGCGACATGTAAGTGAGGCCGAACAGGACGATCGCGGGCAACCGCAGCACGCGCGTCAGCCGAGGCGCATTTTCAGTGGTGGTACTGGACACCGGCTCTTTTCCTCTCCGCGCCCGTCGGGTTCAACGGGGGTTCCATCGATTCCCGAAGAGTGGCAAACCCCAGGCCAGGCGGACATACGTAATCTTACGGAGTTCGCCGGAGGTCCCCTCGCCGTTACCGTGACCTTGATCCCGCAATGGAGAGAGGACCCCTATGTGGCCTGCTGGCTGTAGCGCGGCAACGGCTTTGACGGTCGACTTCGACGCCGAGGAATTGTGGCTCGCCGAGGACCCCGCGAACGCGGCGCGCCCCGGCGTCCTTTCCCAGGCCCGATACGGCGCGGAAATCGCCGTGCCCGCACTGCTGGACATGTTGGACCGGCTCTCGCTGCCCGCCACCTTCTTCGTCTGCGGTCGCGATGCCGAAAGGCATCCGCGGATCATCGAATCCATCGTCGCCCGGGGCCATGAAATCGGGCACCATGGATACAGCCACCGCTCTCCGCATCTGATGGCGCGGGACGAGGAGGCCGAGGAGTTGTCCCGCGGCCTGGAGGTGTTGCGTTCCTTCGCGGAGCGGATCGAAGGGTATCGATCGCCCTCCTGGGACATCAGTCCCCACACGCTCGACCTGTTGGTCGAGAACGGCTTCAGCTATTCCTCGAACATGATGGACGCGATCAATCCGTACGCGCACGCGACCCACGATCTGGTCGAAGTCCCGGTCCACTGGTCGCTGGACGACGCACCGCACTTCTGGTTCGACGCGACCAGTTGGGACCGGACCATCCGCTCCTCGCGGGAGGTCATGGAGCTGTGGAGCGAGGAGACCGCCGCGATCCACGAGGCCGGCGGGCTGGTCACGCTCACCGTCCATCCGCAGATCATCGGCCGGCCGGGACGGCTGCGGATGCTGGAGAAGTTCCTGATGGCGACGGGGGCGTACGACCGGGACCGGGTCTGGTTCGCCACCGGCTCCGAGATCGCCGCCGCGACCCGGGAGCACCGGGCCGCCCGCACCGCCGCCACCCCCGCGGCCGAGAGCGTCGCCGTGGGTGCGGAGGTGCCGTCGTGACCCCCCGCGCCGACGCCGTGACCCCCCGTACCGCCGTCGTCACCGGCGCCGCCCGCGGCATCGGCCACGACGTCGCCCGCCGGCTGCTCGCCGAGGGGTGGCACGTGGTCCTCACCGACGTCCACGCCGACGTCGCCCGGGTCGCCGCCGACCTCGGCGGCGAACGGGCCCTCGGCCTGGTGGCCGACGCCGCCAGCCCGGCGGACGCCGCGGCCGTCGTCGAAGCCGCGCTCGACGCCTTCGGCCGCATCGACGCCTTCGTCGCCAACGCCGCGGTCGGCGGGCCGGAGACCCCGCTGCTCGACACCCCGGACGCGGAGATCCAGCAGGTCATCGACGTCAACTTCTTCGGGGTGCTGCACGGCATCCGGGCCGTACGGGCCGCCCTCACGCGCTCCGACAGGCCCCGGATCGTCGTCATCGGCTCGCTCTTCGCCCAGCAGCCGACGCCCGGCGCCGGCGCCTACAGCGCCGCCAAGGCGGCGGTGGGCTCGCTGATGCGCACGCTGTCGGTGGAGTTGGCGCAGGAGGTCCCCGGCCTCACCGTCAACGCGGTGGCCCCCGGGTACGTCATGACCGAGATGCACCGTGACGAACTGCGCTCCCGCGCCCGGCGCAGCGGCCGGACCTTCGACGAGGAGCGCGCCCGGGTCGTCGCCCAGGTGCCGCTCGGCCGGCACGGCACCGGCGCGGACGTCGCCGACGCCGTCCACCACCTGCTGTCCGGCGCGTCGTACGTGACCGGGCAGACCGTCAACGTCAACGGAGGAGTGCTCACCTCATGAACAGGCTCGTCGTCACCGGGTCCCGCTCCGGCATCGGCCGGGCCACCGCCGCCCTCGCCCGCCGGCAGGGCTGGACGGTCATCGGACTCGACCTGATGCCCGAGGGGGCCGCGGCGGCGAACGGCGCCGGCGCGGTCACCTTCCCCTGCGACGTCACGGACGGGGACTCCGTGCGCGACGCCTTCCGCCGCGTCGACGAGGCGTGGGGTTCGCGCGCCCCGGACGCCGTGGTGCACTGCGCCGGGATCTACCGCTTCAAGGAGGCCACGGCGACCGCCGCGGCCGACTGGGACGGCGTGATGGACGTCAACGGGCGCGGCTCGCTGCTGGTCGCCGCCGCCGCGGCGGAGCGGATGCGCAACTCCGCGTCGGGCGGCAGCATCACGCTGATGTCCAGCATCGCGGCGGTCCGCGGCGACGCGGGCGAGCCCAGCGCCGCGTACAGCGCGAGCAAGGGTGCGGTGGAGGCGCTCACCCGCCAACTCGCCGTGGAGTGGGGGCCGTACGGCATCCGGTGCAACGCGGTCGCACCGGGCGTCATCGACACCCCGATGACCACCGTCTCGGGGAACCCGGACGCCTTCGAACAGGTCCTGCGGCGCATTCCGGCCCGCCGTCTGGGTACGGCTGAAGAGGTCGCGCAGGTCTGCTTGTTCCTCGCGTCCGAACAGGCCGCGTACGTCAGCGGCACCGTGATCGCCGTGGATGGAGGACAGAGCGCGTCATGAACGCGGAACCACAGACCGTCGAGGGTCCG
Organism: Streptomyces sp. NPDC047315; assembly: GCF_040643215.1. Taxonomy (NCBI): domain Bacteria; kingdom Bacillati; phylum Actinomycetota; class Actinomycetes; order Kitasatosporales; family Streptomycetaceae; genus Streptomyces; species Streptomyces sp. NPDC047315. The sequence continues at coordinate 43,437 of NZ_JBEYTZ010000039.1, forward strand.
CCGGCAGAGCCCTTGTTCGTACGGACCAGCGGCAGCCCGCTGGACCGCGGCCGGCAGTACGGCGCCACCGCGCGCCAACAGGTGCTGCGGTCGCTTGAGCAGTACGAGCGCGTGTACGCGAAGTTCGCCGACCTGCCGTGGGACGCGGCGACCGCCCTCGCGGAGACCTTCGTCCCGGTGATCGAGGCGTTCAACGCCGATCACCTGGAGGAGATCCAGGGCATCGCGGAGGGCGCAGGCGTGACCTTCGCCGACGTCCTCGCGCTCAACCTGCGCACCGAGATCCTCTTCTCGGGCAAGGCGCGGAAGATCGCCGCGGGCGCGGGCGGGGCTCCGCCGCCGGCCGAGTGCACCGCGTTCGTTGACCTGCGCGGCCCGGAGCCGGTCGTCGGCCAGAACTGGGACTGGATCCCCTTCGCCCACGACACCGTCGTGGTCCTGGAGACGGAGCCGACGAACGGCCCGCGCTGGGTGTCGGTGGTGGAGGCCGGTCTGCTGGCCAAGTTCGGGATGAACTCCGCCGGGCTGACCGTGCTGACGAACGCGCTGGTCACGTCGTTGGACGTGGGCAGCCCCGGCATGCCCTACCACCTGCTGCTGCGGGCCCTGTTGGAGTCGGAGTCGCTGGCGGCGGCCGAGGAGACGCTGCGCTCCGTGCACCGCTCGTCGTCGGCGAACTACCTCCTGGTGGGCGAGGGCCGGGCGGTGGACGTGGAGACCCGCCCAGGCGGCGCCGACGACGTCAGCGTCCACCGGGTGGAGCCCGGCGGGCTGTTTGTGCACACGAACCACTTCGTCAGCGACGACTCGGCGTTCGCGTCGACGGGCACGGACCTCGGCCCCACCGTGATGGCGGACACCCTCTTCCGGCGCGGGCGCGCCGTCGAGTTGGCACAGTCGCTGCCGCAGCCGACCGTGGCCGGCTGGCACCGGGTGCTCAGCGACCACGAGAACCTGCCGGAGGCGGTGTGCTGCCATCCGAACCCGGCTGAGCACGAGTTGGAGCAGGGCTCCACGGTCGCCAGCGCCCTGATCGAGCCGGAGCGGCAGGTCATGCACCTCGCGCTCGGCCACCCCTGCACCGCGCCCCGCTCCCCGTACGGCTACCGGGCCTTCTTCAAGGGCCTGGGCTGACGGACAGGATCTCCTGCCCGGCCCCCGACAGCCGATAGGTCAGCGTGGGCTGGGACAGGCTCTGGTCGACGGAGTCGTACGGATAGCCGGTGACCGCCTGCCCGGCGTCGGCGAAGAGGTACGTGCCGTTCACCCCCCGGTACGCGGACTCCCGCAGGTGCCCGCCGATCGCCGCCGGGCTGAACGAGCCCGTGATGGCGTGCGCGGCGTGCACCATCCGCACCTGGTCGTACGCGGCGCTCGCCTGGCTGCGACCGGGAGCGGAGCCGTACGCGCGGGCGTACGCCTCGGTGAAGCGCCGCCCCAGCGGGTCGTCGGGCCGGCCGGTGACCGTCGACCAGATGACCTGACCGCCGGGGTCGTGCGCGATGCGCCGGGCGAAGCCGGGCACCGACGGCGTGTAGATGTGGTAGGTGAGTTGGCCCGGGCGGTGGCGGGTGATCGCGTTCTGGAGCTCGGCCGCGGTCTCCACGGACAGGTGTGAGAGCACGACGACGTCCGGCCGGTCCGCGAGCGCATCGGCGACCAGCTCGTCCACGCGGTCCACGGTCAGGCCGACCCGGTGCGTGGAGGTGACCTCCCAGCCGACGCCCGCGACCCGGGTTTCGAAGGTGTCGTCGGTGACGGCGCAGCCGTAGCCGTCGAGTTCGACGACGGCGAGCCGGTGCCGGCGGTCGCCGCGGGAGGGACAGCCGCCGAGGAACGACAGCAGCGCCGCCTGGTACGTCGGCTCGGATGGGCAGGTCTGGAAGACGTGCCCGTACCGCCCCGGGTCCTCGCGCACCGCGGCCACGCTCCGCGTCCAGGTGTTGGTGTGCAGGAACGTGACGCCGAAGTCCGCGGCGAACTCGAAGACGGCGGGGCTCAGGGCGCTGGCGTAGCTGCTGGTGATGGCGTCCGGGGCGGCCTCTTCGAGCGCGGCGAGCCCGGCGCGCACCGAGGCGTCGTCGAGGGGGTCGATGTTGACGGTGACGTGCTCGACGGCGCGTCCGAGGTCGCTGCGGAGGGTGTTGACGTCGCTGGCGGCGAGGGCGGCGCCCTGGGCGGTCTCGCGCCCGTCGGCGGCGAAGGCCCCGCCGACGGCGATGGTGGCGATGCGCAGCGTCTCCCGGCGGCGCGGGCGGCCCGCGCGGTGGGCCCGGGCGGTGGCGCGCAGCCCGGCCGCGGCGGCACCGCTGTGCCGCTCGACGTCGAGGACGCGGATGCTGCCGGCGCCGTCGGCGTCCGGCTTCTGTTCCGTCCCGCCGGGGATCGGCAGCCGGATCAGGTCCCGGTCGACGGCGAGCGCGCCCGCGCCGGCCCGCGAGTCCTGACCGAGCTTCTTGAGCAGCCGCTCGACCTGGGTGGTGACCGTACGGATGCTGGTGCCGAGCCGGCTGGAGATCTCCCGGTTCGACAGCCCGAGCGCGACCAGCGACACGATGTCGATCTCCCGCGCGGTCAGCCCGCCCGGCGGCCCGTCGAGCGGGCTGAGGACGACGGAGACCTGCGCCTGCTCCCCCGGCCGCCGCTCCAGGGCGCACCGGGCCCAGCGCCCGTCCTCGTACCAGAGGAACCGCACGGACGACAGCCCGGCGACGGCGAACCCGACCACCCGCCGCAACAACTCGGGCCCGAGCGCGGCGGACGCCCCGGGGGCGTCGAAGGGGGCGGCGCCTTCGGCCCCCGGGGCGACGCTGACCTCCCACAACTGATCGACACCGCGGCCCGGGGCCACGGCGGTACGGGGAGCGGGGAGTGACCGCACGCGATGCCTCCTTCGTCCGGCCGTCGCGAGAAACCTCGCAAAGCACAATAATCGGCAAATCGCACGCGTACCAGACCCGCCGGGCATCGTCACACTCCAGGGAGGGTCCGCGCCTCGATCCCGTGCCGCTCGAACAGCGCGGCGACGACCCCGCCGCCCTGCGCGAGCCGCCCCGCCCCTGTCGTGCATGACGTCCCGCCTGCACGACGGACTCCTCGCCAATCAACAGCGCCTCAACCACACCCGGCCCGCCGCGCCGAGGCCGTAGCCCCAGGGCACGAAAAGGCCCTCTGCTCAGCCGCCGTACTGAAAGCGCGCCGGTTCACCGAGCACCGAGCGGGCGCTCTCGAAGTCGGCCAACCGAGCCGCCACCGTAGCCACGGCGATCCGTTCCGGAAGGGCGGCGGAGAACTTCAGACCTCGTACGGCGCGACGGTCTACGTCGGGCAGGACGAGGTTCTCCCCGACGTTGTCGCGGGCAGCGCGCCAGTCCGCCGGGGTGAGGTTCTCTCGCAGGCGCAGCCAACTGTCGGTGGGCCGTTGCAGGGGGTCGGTGATGGGCTGGAGGGTGGCTGCCAGGGTGGCATTGGCACGGTAGCCGGCCCAGGTCCACCAGCGGACATCTGAGCCGACGCGCGTGATCAACGTGCCGCCCGGGTGGACGGTGTCAGGTGCGTCGGTGCCACGCTGTTCGACCAGGCAGGCCGCCGCTCGCCGAGTGAGGGAGACGGGTGGGTCCGTGCCTAGCAGCACCTGGCGCATCGCGCGCGTCAAGGCGTACGACAGTCCGGCCACTCCTCCGTTCATCCACTTGGCGATTCCGCCGCCGTCAGTGGGCTCGACGAAGACGCGTTTGCGCAGCCAGTCAATGTACGTGACCTGCCAGCTGCGTCCGCCGAGCAGCAAGCGCCTGGGGCCGGGGCGTTCCTCCGTGAGCACGCTCGGGTCGGTGCGACCGATCTCCGTTCGTCCGGACAGGACGGTGAACTGGGGAGGTGCGGTGAAGGAGGCCGTGAGTTCGATGAAGTGCCGCTTGCCGAAGCGGCGCTCCGCCTCGGGTCCGACGAACAGCATCCCACCGTCGCTGTCGAGGAAGCCCTCCTCGGTGAGGAAGCGCAGGATGGAGGCGGCTGACTTGTCGAAGGGAGCGAGGCCGTTCCACTGTCGGTCCCACAACTGGTCGCCGAGTTTGTGCTGTTGCAGGGTGACGGCAAGCAGTTGCTGGGCGACCAGATGGCGCGGCACCGGCGGGGGAACGACCGGTTCGACCCAGCCCCGCGACCACAGCAGCAACAGGCCCGCCGCCTGCAGCAACGTGTCCTTGCGGGTGGTGAGGAACAGACAGTTCCGCACGCTTCCCGGACGCCGGCCGGTGCGTCCGATGCGCTGCAGGAACGAAGCGACGGAGGCCGGTGAGTCGATCTGGACGACGCGGTCAAGGTCTCCGACGTCGATGCCCAGCTCGAGAGTTGAGGTCGAGATGATCACACAGTCGCGAGCCTCGGCGAACGCCTGCTCGGAACGGGTGCGTTCCTCGACTGAGAGGGAGGCGTGCGAGAGGAAGACCGTCACCTCGCGCGCACGGAGCGCCGCGCCCAGCTCCTCCACCTGGCGACGCGAGTCGCAGAAGACGAGCCGTTTCTCTCCCTTGTGCAGTGCCGCGATGAGTTTGGCCGCGTTGTCTAGGGAGCCGACGTAGTCGAGTTCCACCTCACCCGCAGGTCTGCTGGACGATTCGGGGCTCGCTTCGTTCCTGAGTCCGCTGCCGTCGACGTACGGCAGATGCACACCAGGGGCGATGACCCGACCGGTGCGGCTGCCGGCGCCCGTGCCTTGCAGCCAGTGCAGCAACTCGGCCGGGTTGCCGACGGTCGCCGAGAGCCCGACGCGCTGGACGGGTCGTCCGGTGACCCGCTGCAACCGTTCGAGCACTGCGAGCAGATGCCACCCCCGGTCGTCCTCCGCGAACGCGTGCACTTCGTCGATGACGACGGCCCGCACGCTGCCCAGCAGGCGGGCGTGGTCGGTCTTGACGCCGATCAGCATCGCTTCGAGCGACTCCGGCGTGGTCAGCAGGATGTCCGGCGCCTCGGCCCGGATGCGCCGCCGCTGCGATTCCTTGGTGTCGCCGTGCCAGAGTGCAGCCCGTCGCCCCAGCCACTGGGCGTACGTGTCGACGCGGCCGACCAGATTGTTGAGGAGCGCCTTGAGCGGGCACAGGTACAGCACGGATGTGCCGATCCACTTCTGCTCGGTCATCGCCGACAGCAGAGGGAAGCACACCGCCTCTGTCTTGCCCCCTGCCGTCGGAGCCAGCAGTACGGCATCCTGCCCCTGCATGAGCGGCGTGATGGCCGCCCGCTGCAAGGGACGCAGATCGGGCCAGCCGAGAGTGTTGACGACGTGGTGCAGAACGACGGGGTCGAGTCGCTCGAGTACGTCGATGTCCTCGTCACCCGGGTCCTTCTCGGCCGGGCTTCCCGCCTCCGCCATCACAGCTCCAGGTCGATGTCGTCGGCCGATGCGGAGCCTCCCGAGACCGTTGCAGCCAGATTCCGTTCGACCTCGGTGAGTTCGCTACCACCGACGGTAAGCCGGTAGTGCCGCCGCGGGTCGAAGTCGTCGAACTGGTCCACGCGGTCCAGAACGTCCCCGACGAGCTTCTTCAGGAAGAGCCGGGGGGCCACCCCGACCTTCCCACCCAACGCCCCGCCGACGGCCACGGCGAGATCGGCGACGTAGGTGTCGTCAACGACCTTGCGCACGCGCTCGGGTGCCTCTGCGGCATCGGCGTACAGGTCACGGATGGTGAGGCCCAACCCGACCAGGGACTCCTGGTTGAAGCCGGGAAGCCTGATCTGGACGGCACGAGGGTTGTCGAAGCGCGGTTCGGTGGTGAAGTCGGTGGCCAGCCGCTGAGCGAGCGGAGCAAGACGCTGCACACCCTGCTGCCCCTCGTAGAAGGCCGGGGTGCCCGTGATGACCAGGTAGAGGCCGGGGAAGCGGCCCGAGTGCACCTCGTCGATGAGTTGCCGCAGCGCGTTGAGCGCCTTGTCGCGGGCGTCCGACCGGACCCGTTGCAGCGTCTCCACCTCGTCGAGAACGACGAAGAGCCCGGTGTGCCCCGAGTCGCGCAGCACGGTGAGGAGCCCCTGCAGGAATCCGAGTGCTCCGAAGTGGTCGAGGTCACCGCGCACTCCCGCGGTCCTGCGGGCGGAGGCCGCGACGTGCGGCTGGCCGCCGAGCCATGCCAGGACAGCTGCGGCGGTCGCCTCGTCACCGTCCGCAAGGGCTGCCCGGTAGCCACGCAGAGCGGTGGCGAACGACGGGGCGTGTCGGGAGACCTCGGCGAGCCGTGCGACGAGCAGCTTCTCCACCTCGTTCGGAAGCTCCTCCTCGGTCGCGCCGGCCGAGAGGGCGTCTTCCTCCAGTGCGTAGAACCAGGCGTCGACCACGGGTCGCAGCGCGCTGGGCGGGAAGCTGGAGGTGGTGAGCCGCTCGGTGAGCCGCCGGTAGACCGTCTCCAGGCGGTGCAGCGGGGTCTCGTTCTCCGAAATCTGGACCTCGGCCACGGCGAAGTTGCGGCGCTTGGCCCGTTCCCCCAGCCAGCGGGTGAAGAACGTCTTGCCGGACCCGTACTCCCCCCGCACGGCCTTGAACACGGAGCTGCCAGACGCCACGGCGTCCAGTTCCGCGTCCAAGGCGGCTTCGAACCGGTCGAGTCCGGTGGCCAGCAGATCGAGTCCGCCATCGGGCACGGCACCGCGCCGCAGCGCGTCGATGACGGTACGGCGGCGGGCGGCGCTCACCTGTGCGGGGCGCTGGGATCCGGTGGTGCTCACGGCAACCAGTCTTCCATTTCCGCGGACATGCCCGTACGAGGACGAGAAGGCGGCGGTCAGTCAGCCCGCGCCTCCCACGGCAACGTCGCGAACCGCCCACTTCGCGGAACGGGTTGACGGTCACCTGGAGACGCTGTTGGAATCACTCTCCGTACATGCGCCAGGGTGGGAGTGGGACGAACGTGGCGGCACTGGACAACGTGAAGCTCAAGGACGTACTCGGGGACGTGGCATCGGGTTCCTTGCAGTTGCCCGACTTCCAGCGCAACTGGAAGTGGGACGACGACCGGATCCGCGCCATCATCGCGACGGTGACCTTGGACTATCCGCTCGGCGTGGTGATGACGTTGCAGACCGGCGGCGCCACCCGGTTCCGCTCCCGGACTCTCACGGGAGCACGACCCGTAGGGGATCCGACCGCGGACCTCCTCCTGCTGGATGGGCAGCAGCGACTCACCTCCCTCTTCCAGGCCCTGTGGCTGGACGCCCCGGTGGAGACGGCGGACGCCCGTGGCAAGCCCATCGAACGCTGGTACTACGTCGACATCGCGAAGGCCGTCGGCCCGTCTGCGGACCGCGACGAGGCCATCCTGTCCGTCCCGGCGGACAAAGTGCTCCGCAGGGACTTCAACCGCACGGTGGTGCTGGATCTCAGTACCACGGAGGGCGAGTGTGCGGCCGGTCTCTTCCCTCTGCACATCGTCTTCGACGCCCAGCGCGTGAACCAGTGGATGATGTCGTACGTCAAGGCGGACGAGGACCTGAACTGGGACCTGTGGGGTCAGTTCGACGAGTCGGTCCTCCAGCAGGTACGTGCGTTTCAGGTACCGATGATCCGACTGTCCGCTGCCACCTCCTTGGACGCGGTCTGCGCCGTGTTCGAGCGGGTCAACACTGGCGGCGTGCCCCTGAACGTCTTTGAACTGCTCACCGCGACTTACGCCGGGGACCGCGAGTACGTGGACCGGACCGGGGACTACTACCAGCTCCCCGAAGTGTGGCGGGAGATCAAGCAAGGGCTGGCGGCCAAGTACCCGGTCTTCGGCCGTCTGGACGGCAGCGTCGAGAACGGGCTGAGCAGCATCGACTTCCTGCAGGCCATCGCCCTGGTACGCACCTGGGAACGGAAGCAGGCGGGCACTGGGGCGACGGTGTCGTGCAAGCGACGGGATCTGCTGGACCTTCCACTGGCCGACTTCGTCCGGCTGGCGCCGGAACTGGCCGGCGCCTTTGCCTGGGTGGGCGACTTCCTGGAACGACAGTGCATCGTCCGCCCCAACGATCTGCCGTACAAGACTCAGCTCGTACCGCTCGCGGCCGTCCGCGCGATCCTCGGTACGGCACTGGACGGCCTGGGAGCGGAGGAGAAGACCGAGCAGTGGTACTGGTGCGGCGTCCTCGGCGAGATGTACGGCGGCTCCACCGAGACCCGCTTCACCCGTGACGTCGAGCAGCTCGTCCCGTGGATCGCGCAGGACGACCGGGCCCCGGACACCGTCACGGACGCCTTCTTCTTCGCCGACCGCCTCGACAGCCTCACCACTCGCAACAGCGCCGCCTACAAGGGCATCTACGCGTTGTTGGTTAAGCAGGGGGCAGTGGACTGGCACCACACGAGTAGCCCGCTCAGCCCCGGCAGGCTGGACGAGTACAGCGTGAACGTCCGCCAGATCTTCCCCAAGGCATGGTTCCGGCGCGGCAACAGCCGCGGCCTGCCGACGAACTCCATCGTGAACAAGACCCCGCTGTCCTATCGTGCGGCGATGGACATGACCGGGGCACCGTCCTCCTACGTGACCACCATGGTCGCGGCCTCCGACATGCGCCCCGAGTGGTTCGACGACGTGCTCGCCACCCATCTCATCGATCCTGAAGCACTGCGCGACAACGACTACGAACGGTTCTACAACGACCGTTCCAAGCAGTTGCAGGACCTCGTGCACGCCGCCATGGGCAAGAGGACCATGCTCCGTGACCCTGCGGAGGGCGAGGCCCGATGACGAGCACACCGAGCGGGCAGGACCTCGCAGCGCTCAAAGGCAGGACCGTCCCCGTGCAGGACATTCTCGACCTGTTCCAGGTCAGGGTCCGTGATCACCGGACGGTGCAACGCATCTCCCAGGCGTTCGCGGACGCCGGGCTGACGACGCTGCCGAACTTCGCTGTCTGCAGCCAGCGCAGCAACGTCGACGTGGTACCGCTCGCGTCCGTCCCCGCACAGGCCGCCGCTGCCGACGCGGAGGAGGACGAAGCCGAGGAGGCTCTGCCTTCAGCAGCCCTTCCGCAGCGCCTGCTGCTCGGGGACATCCCGTCAGCGCGCCGCGGCCTGGTGTCCGTCGGTCCCGGCACGCCCTTGCCGCAAACGACGTTCCTGATGCGCACCAACGGCATCGCCCAGGTTCCGGTGACCACTGGCATGGCCCAGATCCACGGGGTGGTCACCTGGGGGTCCGTCGCCAAGATGTACGAGGCGGGCAAGGAGCCGACGCTGGACAACGCGATGGAGAAGGACTCCCTTCCGGTCGCCGACACCCGTCAGGAGCTCTTCTCCGCCCTGCCCATCATCCGCGAGCACGGGTACCTCCTGGTCCGGGGTGACGACGGCTGTCTCTCGGGCATCGTCACCGCCGCAGACGTCACGGACCGCTTCGAGGGCGCGGCGCGGCCCTTCTTCATCGTCGGGGAGATCGAGTCCTTGCTGCGCCGCTGTTTGGGCGCGGCACTGGACGAGGAGACCATCAAGGCCGTCCAGACGAACAAGAAGCCTGAGCACCGCACCGGCCAGGTCTCCGACCTCATGTTCGGCGACTACTTGAAGCTCCTCGACGGCGAACAGACGAAGACGTCGCTGGCCGAGCGCGCCGATGGCAACTGGGAAGCCCTCAAGTGGCCCAACATGCCCAGGGAGCAGTTCATCGGCCGGCTGAAGCGAGTGAAGGACATCCGCAACCGGATCGCCCACTTCGACGAGAAGCCGCTTCCGCCGGAGCTGCTCGACGAACTGACGACGTTCGCGAAGCTGCTGCGGGCGTTCGTGGCCTGAGGCGCGTGCGAGGCATCACGAGTGGGGCGTCCACGGTGGAGACCGCTGACGCCCGGCACCCCGAAGGCTGTCAGCGCGCCCGAGGGGCGAACTGCTCGCGCAGCAGCGCCTCGTGGAGCCGTAGCGTACGCCCGTCCGGCAAGGTCTCCAGCACCTGTACGCCGTCGTAGTTGAGGAGCTGCCGCAGAACCGCAGCGAAGCCGTCGCTCCGGGTTGTGGGCATGCCCGCACGCTGGGCTAGCGCGGTCACGGGCAAAGTGCCACCCGCATCGAGCAGGGCCGCGAGGGCTTTGCGGACCTGCTCCTGCTGCGGCTTGCGCGCCAGACCGTCGAGCTGTGCCTGGTACGTCTCCGAATCGAGCAGCGCCGTCACGAACGCCTCGGTGCGGGAGACGACGACCGGTGTGAGCAGTGCGTCGTCTCCGCCGGCAGTCAATGCCACCTCGAAGAGCGCGTCGGGCAGCGCCCCGGGGTCGGGTTGCTTCTTCCGGTGCTTCGGCGTCCCCTTCTTCGGAGCCTCACCAGCCGACCGGACCGAAGGTTCGCCCGATGTCGCCCTCCCCACCTCCTCAGGAGCCCACCAGGACGGCCGCTGATCTCCCAACTCCCGCCATCCCTTGGGCGGCTCCGCCCCGAACGGCAGGAACGCGAGCACGGGAATGGTGAACTCGGCGAGGGAGGACCCGCCGTGGTAGCCAGCCTTGAGCGCGGTGTAGCGGGAGTCCGCGTCCCAGAGCGCGACGATGGACGCGCCGGGCTCCGGCCAGACCACGCGCGGCCCGGAGAGGACGATCTCCCGTTCGCCCAGCGGGCCGCCGGGCAGGCGGTGCCGCGCCGACCCCGGCTCGGCAGCCGGGTCCGCCTTCGTTCCGTGCCGGTCGACGACGTGGCCGTGGTCGCTGGTGACGATGACCGCCATGCCCTGGGCCGCGGCCACCCGGAGCAGGTCGCGCACGCCGGGCACGTCGTCGACCCGCCAGGCTCCGTCGCCGAGTTTCTGCTCCTTGGCGAGACGGTCGTCGATGGCGTTGAGGACGACGGCGACATGGGTCCTACCATCGGTGAGCGCTTCGGTGAGGGCCGGGCCGAAGGTGTCGCCCGCGGTCTCGGTGCGCAGGTCGTCCTTGTGGAAGACGGCGGCCGGTGCCCCGCTCCACAGCTTCAGCGCGGGGAAGAGCCTCTTCTCGTCGGCCTGGGCGCCCTTCATCAGGGTGCCCGCGAAGAGGGAGGTCCGGGAGACGGCCGTCACGGTGGGGAGCGCGGCGGCCATCGCCCGCCGTCGCGGATCGCCTTCGTCCAGCGGGTCGAACTCGGCCCAGGAGCGGCGCAGTTCCTCACCGAGTTCGTTCGCTATGGCCGCGCTCATGCCGTCGAGCACGAGCAGCAGCACCCGGCGTTCCTCTCCACGCCGGACGACGGGCCCGACCACCCGGCCGAGGAAGGTCTCCACGGTGAGCATGCCGCCGGGCGGCGTGCCGTCCTTCGTCCAGCCGGCCAGCGAGCGCGCGAAGGACGCGTCGATCCGCAGCCGCCGGTCCCTGACGCGCGTGCCGAGGGTGTCGTAGGCGGCCTTGAGGGCGGGGTCCGGGTCGCCGCCGGCCTCGACGTGCTCCAGGGCGAGGTCGGTCCAGCCGGTCTCGACGACGTGCCGCTGTATGGCGTCGGCGACGGTGGGGGCGTCGGCGGCCGGGTCGGTGGCCAGCCAGCGGGCGAGGCGCTGTGCCATGCGGGCGCGTTCGATGCGGGCGGCCTCTTCCGGATCGGTGGCGAGCCGGTGGTCCGCGAGCCGTCGGACGGCCTCCGTCGCCGCGGCCGTGTCGCCTGCGGCGAGGGCCCGGCCGACGGCGGCGAAACGGGCTTCCAGTCCACCGCGCAGGACGGGGCTCGCCGCGACGGCCGCCGCCGCGCCGAACTGGCGGGCCAGTGCGGCGGACCGGTCGAGCACGATGCCGGTGGTACGGCGGGCCTCGCGGGCTTGGTCCGCGTCGGTGCCGCCGTGTCCGGTCAGCAGCGTGCTCACGTACTCCTCGGCGCATCGGCCGAAGACGCCCACCAGCGCGTCGAGTTGTTCACCGGCGCTCGGTGGCTGGTCACCGAGGTAGCGCTCGGCCCGGCCGCGGGCCTGGTACGTCTCGGGTACGGGTTCGGCGTGTTGCCAGAGGGCGGCGCACACGAGGCCGAAGGCGGCGGCGTCCGCGCCGCGCTCGGCGTCGACGAGGGCGAGCAGAGCACGCCCGGCGAGACCGGCCTGGTCCTCCTCGCCTAGGAAGGCGGTCAGTCCGGCGCGCTCGGGACCGCGCAGGCCCAGCAGCCGCTCGGGCGCCCCGGGCCGGGTCGACCAGTGCAGCAGGGTCTGTGCGTCGAGTCGGTCGTCACCGGCGCCCCGCGTGCCGTCCTCGGTGTCGTAGCGGCCGAGGCGCAGTCGTCGCTGGGCGAGCACGGTCAGGGCGTACTGCCGGGACAGCCAGCCGCCGGGCACGTGTGGCCAGCCGCTGGGCGGGGTGGCGTCGAGCAGGGCCTCGGCGGCCCAGTTGGCGTCCTTCAGGCGCGGGTCGATCTGTCGCGCGCCGAACGCCTCCCGCACGACGTCCCAACTGTCGACCATGTCGATGCGTTGCTTGTGGACACGGGCGGTGATCGCCGGATCGAGTTCGTTCTGTTCGCGGTCGGTGAGGACGACCAGGACGGGGGGGCCGGGGCGTCGGCCCGCCAGGTGGTCGAGGACGAGTTCGTGGACGGCGAGAGGTGAGGGCGCCACCGCGACCCCCGCCGTCCGGCCCTCGCCCCAGGCGGGTTCGGCTGGCCCGTCCCACCGGGGCGCGGACCGCAGCAGCACGGCTCGGCGCTTGCCCGCGTCGGCTTCTTTCAGGGAGGCGGCGAGGGAGGATTGCGAGGACAGGTACTGGGTGACGGTCGCGGTGTTCAGCCGGACGGCGCCCGGGGCGGCGGCGACGGTGTCCGTCATTCGACGACCTTCCAGGTGATCTCGATGGTCGCGTCGGGGTGGCGGGCGGCCAGTTCGGACAGCTCCGCCTGGAGATCGGCGGCGGCGCGTGCCGCGGTCGTACGGCGCCCACCGGCCGTGCGCGACGAGCCGCTGCCGGAGGAGGCCGGTGTGGGCGTCTGCGCAGGGGCGAAGGGAATGCGCGGGTCGCTGGTCCCCGTGTTCAGGGACAGGTCGTCGGCCGTGGGCTGCGGCGCGACGGCAGCGGGCGCAGGGGTGGTGGCGGCTTGGCGGCGCTTCAGCAGGGCCACGACCTCGCGCTGCATGTGGGCGAGCGTGTCGCGCAGGTTGGCGCTGCGCTGGTCGTCCCTGGCGACACCGCGCAGTGTGTCCAGCAGCGCCGTGCCCTCGGGGCCGAGTCCGGCGGCGAGTTCGAGGGTGCTCCAGGGCGCGGAGGCAACGGCCTCGGCGACGCTGCGGGCCTGCTTGATGGAGGTCCCGTACCGGTCGGCGCTGGTCTCGCCGAGCTCGAAGGAGGCGAGGGCCTCCACGGTCTTCTTCGCCCCGGTCGCCCCCTTGCCCGCCTCCGCCGTAAGCGCGTCCAACAGTTGCAGGGAGCGGCGGGCGAGGGCGAGCCGCCCGGTGTCGGCCGTCTGGTCGAGGCCGAGGAAGGAGGCGTGGGCCTCCAGTTGGTGCACCAGGTCCGCCGCGTGGTCCCGGTGGGCGCGGGCGCCCTCGATGATCTGGCGTGCGAACTGGTTGACCATGCGACCGCGTCGTAGGGCGGGAGTCTTCTGCCCGAAGATCGTCTCGAAGCGCTGGCGTGCCGTGTCCCAGTCGGACTCGGCGGGCAACGGCTGGCTGCGCAGCGCGTCGTGGTCCTTGATCGCGGACAGTTCGGGCGCGGGGTCGAGCACGGTGCCGCCGCGCACCCAGACCCGGTCGTCCATCTCGGCGAAGGCCGCGACGACGAGCCGGGCGAGGAAGTCGGGCAGGCCGCGGGGGTCGGGCTGGTCCGTCCAGTCGGTCAGGGTGATCAGGGACAGGTCCCCCGTGCTGCCCTGGGCGCTGGCGAGCTGGCGGAAGTGGTCGGCCCAGTAGCGGGACAGCTCGAAGTACGCCTCCTTCTGCTGTCCGATGCGCAGGGGCCCAGCAATCCGCTGCATGAGCTTGCGGTCGGCGGCCGGGACCTCCGCCCGTCCGTCACGCGCCTCGGCGGCGGCCCTCACGTGGGTGAACACCTTGCGGGTGTCAGCGGATTTGACGGCGGTGCCGGTGGCGTCGGGGTCGAAGTCGGGATGTGCCGGGTACTGGTGGGCGAGCAGCGTGCCCGCGACGTGCCGGATGCCGTCGTGCAGGCTCTGCCCGAAGGACAGGGTGAGGCCGTCCACGTCAGGCAGCGGGACGAGGTGGTCGTCGAAGTCGGGCACGACGTCGGCCGCTTGCTTCTGCCCGAGCCCGTACGCCTGCTTGAAGGCGCCCTTGATCTGCTTGAGCAGGGCCTCGCGCTGGGTTTCGAGGAGACCCTTGGCGCGGCTGCGGTTGTCGGCGTTGAGGTGGCCGGCGTACTGGGTGTCGAAGCGGTGCTCGTCGGCGAGCGCCTTGTCGATGACGACGAGGCGCCGGAAGTCGGCGAAGCGCTGCACGGACAGGTGGGCCGGCACCCAGGCGACGATGCGGGACCGCTCGCCCTGCTGCCGCTCGCGCAACCGCCGGATGCGGTTGACGTCCTCGACCGGGCCCCATTCGCCCTCGTCGAAGGGGAGGTCTATCGCGATCCGCCAGTGCCCGTCCTCCTGCGGCATCAGGTCGTGGTCGGGCAGCTCGTCCTCGTCGGCGACGTTCCCGAACACGATCTCGGCGGTGCGGGCCGTGCCGCGCCACACGAAGCCGAGCTGGTCGCTCAACTGTCCGTGCTCGACGCCCAGCTCTTCGGAGAGCAGACGCCTGGCAAGGGCGACCCGGTTGCCGGGGTTGTCATTGACCTGGGCGTTCGCGATGACCGAGTCGACGTCGACACCGGACAGCTCCAGCCGTACGCCGGGGTTGGCGTCGGTGCCGGTCTCCTTGATCTCGGGGAACCTGGCGGCCCACTCGGCGACCTTGTTCTTGATGATGCCGACCTCGGCGCCCGGGATGGGGGCGAGGACCGAGCCGTGGTTGAGCGCGCCGAGCCGCCGGATGGTCAGCTCGGCCAGGGAGGGCACGCTGGGCGCGAGCGCCGACAGCAGCAGGGTGCACACGAGCCGGTTGTCGCCGACGAACATCCGGCACCGGTTGGCGAGCTGCGGGTCAGTGCTGGCATCGGGCCGGTTGACGTACTGCTCGACGTCGTCCTCGGTGATGTCGTACGAGCTGAGGAGATAGGGCCGCAGCTTCGTCTTGTACAGCTTGTCGGCGGCCTCGAAGACGACCTTCAGACTGTCGGTGAACGGCTTGTCGCCGCCCTCCGCGATCACCGGGTAGAGGTCGCCGACCGGGACGAGCTGCCCGAGCCGGATCTCGTTGCGGTGGTTGGCAAGCAGTTGTCCCATGAGCTTCAGACCGGTACGGGATCGCTGCAGCGCGGACGAGATGTGGACGAGGGTGTCCATGAACGCCGGCGAGAACGGGTACGTCAGCCGGAACGACTCCGCGTCCGCGCCCGTCGTGCCCTTCTCCGATCCGAGGAGGGTGTCCCAGACCTGGGTGCCGACCCGCTTGGTCTGCTCGAAGGCCGCGTCGACGAGTCGCTCCGCGTCGGCGTCCTTCGCCTTGAGGAGGCGGGCGTGGGCGATCTGCGGGAGGTTGCGGTCCTCCAACGTGATCTTGTCGAACCGGCCGGAGGCGAGGTTCAAGGTGTCCTGGATGGAGGACTCTGCAGCGCCGGAGACCTCTTCGCCAACGAGTTCCCGCAGGTCGCGCTGGCGCGCGATGAACGACACGACGGGGATCGCACGGCGGGCGTCGCCGCCCTCGACGAAGTTCGTGATCTTGCTGGCCTCTCGGGCCACGAACTTCTGATCGTGGATGAGGGTCGCGAGCCAGAGGATCAGCTCGTCCATGAAGAGGATCAAGCCGTCGTAGCCGAGGGACTTGGCGTGCTCGGCGATGACGGAGAGACCGGCGTCGAGGGAGATGAAGCCGTGCTCGTCCTCGACGGCGTTCCTGGCGAAGCCCGGGAAGAGGTTGGTGCCGGCGTCGTTGACCAGCTTGGCCCGCAGCTCGGCCGGGGTGGAGGGGTTGCGGAGGTCGAGCGGGACGCCCGCCTCGTGGTTCTCCTCGGCGGCGAGCGCGGCGTCCAGGAGCTGCGGGGTCCAGGCGAAGCCCTCGCCCCACTCGTCCTCCTCGCCGTCCTCCGTGTCGCTCCCGCCGCCGAGACCACGGATGACCGCCTCGTCCCCGTAGGTGGAGCGGTTGGCGCGGATGTCGGCGAAGAGGGAGTCGGTCCGGTACACCTGCGGGGTCGCCGCGTCCGGGTGCAGCTTCTTGACGTGCGTGACATAGCCGCCGAGCACCCGCTGTTCAAGGGCCTTCGCACCGAGCATGTGGTAGGGCACGAGCAGGAACTTCTTGCCGTCCGTGGTCAGCCATTCGTGCTTGGTCAGCACGGGGTCGAACTCGGTCCGGGCGCGGGCGCTCTGATCGCCGCTGAGCAGCGCGTACAGGACGGCCATGAAGTGCGACTTACCGGAACCGAACGATCCGTGCAGGTAGGCCGCCTTCGAGCGGTGCCCGTCGAGCGAGGACTTGATGAGCGCCAGCGCCTCGTCGAAGTTCTCCAGCAGCCGCTCGGTGACGACGTAGTCCTTGAGCGCGCCACTGGCGCCATCGGCCGTCGTCGCCTCGGCGAGCGACAGCACGAAGTCCGAGGTGGAGATGGACTCCTTGATGTCGATGACATCGCGGAGGAGGGGCGGCTGCTGGGCCATAGCGGGTCTCGCTCTCCCTGACGGTGTTCAGTACTGCTGCTCGAACTCGGTGTCGCGTGGGGTCCGCCGCCGGGGCCCGAGGCCGGTCCGACTTGTCCTGCACGTCCCCCGTACGGCCTGCGCAAAGCACCCTACATCCGTACTCCCGTCGGCCACCTGCCGTATGCCCTCACGCACCGTCCGTGCGGCCGTCCCCTCCTACTCGCAAGGACTGTCGCCAGCGCTACGGCCGCCATCGCCCTGATCGGTAGGCGTCCAGCAGCCCACGGCTCGCAACGGTGAAGGGGTGCTCGGGGCCCAGGCCGCGCTCCCGCCGCTCGACGACATCGGCCATCAGCACGATCCCCTCCTCGGTGTGACCGAGCGCGGTCCGGGTGCGGGAGAGGAGCTGCCGGGCGGCGAGCACGAGCGGGTAGTCGGGCCCCAAGCGCCGCGCATACGCCTCGGTGACCTGCCCGATCTCACGGTCGGCCTCCTCGAAGCGGCCCAGGAGGTACAGCGCCCACGCGTGGTTGTGCCGGGCGCCCAGGGTCACCGTGTGGTCGGGGCCGAGGGACCGCTCGCATTCGCCCGGCAGCGCTAGCAGGGCGCCGCCTTCCTCGGTTACCACGTCGGTGGCGGGCAGCATCTCCAGCAGGCTGGCGCGGGCCCGCAGGGTCAGCGGATGCGAGGGGCCGAGCGCGGAGCGCCGCCGGGCGATGGTGTCGCGGAGCAGCGCGACGGATTCCTCGCGTCTGCCGAGGTTGGCCAGCACGAGTTGGAGACCGTAGCCGCTGTCCGCGGTGTCGGGGTCGTCGGCGCCGAACAGGCGCTCCTGCGTGCCCAGGACCGCGCGGAGCTCCGCTTCAGCCTCGGCGTACCTACCCAGCCGGAACAGTGCTCGCCCGGCCCTGGAGCGTGCGGCAAGGACCGTACGGTGGTCCGCGCCGAGGTGCCGTTGTCCGAGTTCCGCAGCCGTGCGGGCGGTCTCCCGGGCCAGGAGGTAGTCACCGGTCCGGTGCAGGGCGACCGCCAGCCGTGTCGCGACGGTCAGGGCATCAGCAGCGGACTGCCCGGTGATGTCCCTCAGCAGGGTCAGCGCGTGCGGTACCAGCAGGCGCAGTCGCGGATCGTGCGGCCCCGCGTCGGGTACGGCGGGCACGACCGCGTCGAGCAGCAGGACGGCGGTCGCATCGAGTGCGGGCACCAGGTCCGCGGGGGTGGCCGCCGCAACGCTGTCGAGAAGGATGCCGTGACTCTGCATGCAGCGCGCGCCGGCGGCGTCGACCAGCTCGGACAGCGACTGGTCGAGTAGGGCTCTGAGGGCCGTCTCCGTCCGGGCCCGGGGCAGCACGGCCCCGATGCCGGTGTGGTTGAGCAGGGTCAGCGGCAGCGGCTCCGCGGCGAACCGGGCCAGCAGCCTGAGCAGGGCCGCAGCTTCGGGCAACCCGCGCTCCTCGAATGCGTCGAGGGTGAGCTGCCAGGTCAGGCCGACGAGCTGACGGGGATCCGCTGCGGACATCGCGTCGGCTCCCCGGTCGATCAGCCGGACCCGTTCGTCGCCATCGAGCTGGTCCCCGTAGGCGTCCATCGTCCAGGGGTCGATGACCTGGTGTGAGAGGAAGCCGCCCGCCAGGGTGAGCGCGAGGGGCAGCCGCCCGAGCCGGTCCGCGACCCGTGCCGCCTGTTCCGTCGTCCCGCTGTGCGGTGCGAGGTCGCGCAGCACGAGCGCGGCGTCCTCACGGGGCAGTACGCCGATGTGCTGCAGCTCGGCCCCGGGCCACCACCGGGCCGCCGCCCGCCGGGTGGTCACCAGGACGGTGCCGCGTGGGCTGGTGCGCAGCCAGTTGCCGTCCCGCAGGATCTCGGGTTCGTCGGTGTTGTCGAGGACCAGTAGCCAGGGTTCGGCGGAACGGTCGAGGTATTTCCAGACGAGGTCGGCGGCGGGTCTGAGGCCGTTGCGTGCGGCGAGCAGTTCGCCGTCGCCCGCTCCTCGGTCGGCTGCGACGGCGAGCATGCCGGCGCGCAGGCTCGCACGGTCGGCGGCGTTGACCCACAGGCCGACCCGGCCTTGTTCCGCGGTGACCTCGTCGAACAGGGCGCAGGCGACCGCCGTCTTGCCCGAGCCGCCCATCCCGTACAACACGTAGACCTGGCCGCCTCGCTCCGGCCCGACGTTCTCCCGCAGGCGCTCCATCACCTCGCTGCGGTCGCGCAGCGCGACGGGGCAGCGGCCGACCGCCGGGCGCCGCACCGAGTCCGGTCCGCCGTGGTCCGACCCGTCGTTGCCGTAGTGGTGGTGCTCGGTGATGTACTGGTCGCGCCGCGACTGGTAGACGCGCCCGTGGTTCTCGGCGTGGCCGTCCGTGTCACCCGTCATCGCTCGGTGATGTGCTGGTCGCGTCCCGAGGCCACTTCTCCGTCCACAGCCGCCCCTCCATTCACACGATTGTCGGACAGCGGAACTGAAAGGTGTCACTCACCGGGCATTGGCGCAATCTTCATTGCGATTCCTATGGTTCCCTCCCTGGGCACCGGGGGACAAGGAGGAACCAGTCCTCGCCAATGCCCTTGGGGCCCTTGCGAGCCAGGTCTGACACTGGTCAGAACGTCGCGGCACAGGCTACAGTGACGGGTTGCGACCGACCGAGGAGGCGATGGGCATGTCCCGGCCATGGGAAGCGGATCCGGCCACGGCATTCAAGCGGCGGTTGGGTAAATCGCCCCAGGAACTCGGCAACACCACCGGAACTCCCGACTGCCCTGACATCTGGGAGCTCGCCAACGGCGACATCGCCGTCATCGGCCGGGACCTCACCCAGTCACTCGGCAAGAACCTGCCCGACGGGGTCTCGATCGGATCGGACGAACGCCTCGTGGTCATCCCCAGGAACATGCTCATCGCGGCGAAGCCGGACATCCCCAGTGTTTGACTCCTTCCCCGGCGGTGCCTCCGAACGCCTGGACCGCCCCACGTACCACGCTGACTTGGGCCGGATCTACTCCAGCGGGATCGACTTCCTGAACAAGCTCGAACGTGGCCAGCACTTCCAGGAGCGCGGCTTCCCCAGCTGGGAGGCGTTCGCCGCCGGCGACTGGGAGGGAGCTCTGGCCCTGGCCGACGAGAGGCGCGAGGACTACGCGCAGGAACTCCGTCGGGCGTCGCAATCGGGCGTCAAGCACCGTCGTCTTCGCGTCGTGGAATTCCCGGTGACGCCGTATGTGCAGTGGGAATTGCACGTCCTGCGTGTGCGGGTGGAGGTGGGCGACGACATCAGGGTTCTCGACGCCCGCGACATTTTGCCGATCGAGCGGATTCGACCGGTTCCGGAAGTCGTCATTCTCGGTGATGCGGTGATGTACGAGGTCGTGTACGACGACGACGGAAACGCGGATGGCGCCAACCGCTACACCGACAGCTCACTGATCCGGGAAACGAACACCGGATTCGAAGCGCTGTATGAGCGTGGCGAGGGATTCCACGACTTCTTCGACCGGGAGATCGCTTCACTGGCCCCGCCCCGGGTGGCTGGTAATTCCAGGGGTTGACGCGGTTCCGCGGTGATCAGCTGGGCGGGGCCGGCGGACGAGCGGGCCCTGCGCGGAAACGATCGCCGGGCGAGGCCGGAACTCTGCCGTAGGGCCGGAGCGGCGCTCGCGGCCTCAGGACTGAGGTTCCTCCAGCTTGACGGCGGTGGCGTCCGCGCCGCGCTGTTCGGCGGTGGCCGGGGCGAAGGGCCCGTGGTCCTCCACGACGTCGCCGTCCACAACCTCGGCGTCCACGACTTCGCCGTCCGCCACTCGGTGCGACGGCTCCGCCAGCGGCAGGCTGGCGAGGTGCCTCTTGAGCCTCTTGGCCATCGGAAGATAGGTCGCAAGGGTGAGCCCGCCGGAGACGGCAGCACCCACGAGTGGGATGGCCTTCGAGACGGTCGTCGCGAAGGACTGCGTCGTCATCCTGACACCGAGGTAGCCCGCGACCTTCTTCACCATGGGGTAGACGACCCCGTGGGTAAGTGCCTTCTGGGGCAGCTTCTTGGCAACCTGCTCCGCCATCATCCCCGCGACCTTCCCCACCGCGACGTTCGCCGATCTGGTGCCGAACATCACTCCGAAGAACAGTGTGAGCACGCCCTTGGTCGCGTCATCGACCTCGTCGCCCTCCTCGGAGAACAGATCGGGCCAGCTGTAGAGATAGGCCAGCTTCTGCGCGATACGCAGCATGTGACCCACGTACTGTGCCGTGTCGGCGGGCACGGTGGCGGGCAGGGCGATGATCCCGGGTATCCCAGCGGCGGCGGAAAGAGTGCTGACCTTGGCGGTTTCGTAGCGGATGGAGTCGTTGGCCGCCTTGTCGAGAACCTTGACGGGGATGCCTGCCGCAGCGGGGGTCTCAGCTATCGCCTTTCGGATCTCCTCCTCGGAGCAGCGGCGAGCGAGCGCACTTCGGAGGTACGCCTCCCGGTGGATACGCACGCCAGGAAGCTTTGCCGCCGACAGCAACAACGCGAAGAACCGCGACTCGGGATTCGTGACGTCCTTACCCTGCTTCATGGCAGAAACCTACAGTGGCTCCGCAATCAGATGAACGGGTCGCCTCAACTCGGTTCGATCGCTCCAGGTGAGGAGTGGCGAGCGAGTGGACGAGGGACACATCGAGCCTTCTGTGCAATCGACTTGGAGCGCGACTGGGCGCCAACCTCGCGGACGCTGGAGCGTCACGCCTCGCCTGGCGGCCTCGTCGCCGGCCGACTCGGTGTCGTGGGGGGCACGACACCGAGTCGTCTCCGGTTACTTCTTCACGGCGGCACGACGACCTCGAGCTGCGGCCGGGGGCCGCCAGCCGCGGAGATCGTCGTCCGTGAGTCCGTGCTCGCCCTGCTTCTGCTGGCGGTAACCGGCGAAGAAGTCCGCCGGGGAGCCGCTGTAGAGCATGTCGAACTCGTTGTGCCACTGGAACAACCACGGCTGAAGTTCCAACAGACCGGCGAGGAACGGCGTGATCTCCTCGGTGGACAGCGCGGTGTTGGTGAAGTACGTGGCGAGGGCCTGCGCCTGCTCCCGGTGGTCCCAGCCGGCCCACCCGTACAACTCGGGCGTGGCGGCGTTGGTCTGCCCGTACGAGACGAACCGCTCCTTGGGCACGTCGAGCTTGCCGCGCGCCCGCCAGTAGGACGGGCGGAGGAAGTCGGCCGAGGTGTACTTCGGCGGCACGGGGATGGAGTCCCGGATCTTCCGCTTGGCAGGCTCGTCGGGCGCGGCGTCCTCCTTGCGCTGGAGGTCCCACACCTCTTCCCAGTCGGCACGCTTCTTCAGACCGGCGGGCTTGTAACGCAGCGCGGAGAGGAACGGCACGTGCTCGTCGGTGATCAACTCGGCGACGACCTTCGCGAGTTCCTTCCGGGGCGCGTAGAGCTTGGCGACGGAGACGAAGTCCTCGTCCCGGGAGAGCGCGTCGGTGAGCCGGGCCAGGGTAAGGATGGCGGGCTGCCCGTTCTCGTCGAACCAATGGTCGCGGTTCTCCATCCGGTCGAGCAGCCAGGAACGCAGGGCCTTCTCCTGAAGGGCGTCCCACCCTTCGGTGGCCCAGCGCCGCTTGTATTCGGGCCGCTCGATCATTCCGATGGCCCGGTTCGACTCGATGACGTCGATCCGCTTCTGGACCATCTCCCGGTAGGGGGCGGGCCAGTGGGCGGGGATCTCCGTGATGGGGGTGGAGTTGTGACGCTTGAACCACTCAGCGCTGGCCTCACCAGCGGCTACACGGCGGGCAAGAACGATCTCGAAGGCACGCTCCCCCAAGGAGAGTTCAGGAATGTTGGGGTCGTCGGGGTCCTCGGAGACGCGGAGGTCTTGGGGGTGGAGATTGTAGAGGGAGTAGACCTGCCAGTCGACTTCCTCCTGGAGCGCGATCATTCGAGCGCGGGTGAAATCCCATGTGGCACGGGCTTCACGGAGAGCTTCAATGGAGAGAGTGGAATCAGCAGCGAGGGCGCTGGGGCTTGCACCCATGAGGCTTCGCGCAAGGACGTCGAGTTTCGATGTAAGGTGAAGTGGATACGTGGGCGGTAGCGGGAACTGCTGGAATCGAGAGCCGGTGAACTCGTAGAATTGCTCCCAAAGCTCAGTTTTGATCCCAGACTGATGCCCCTCGGTCCCCTTGCTGTGACTTACCATCTTGAGCCAGAAACCACCAGTGGAGCTGTTGAGCGGCCCCAAAAGTTCCAGGTAACTATCGACGCTTGCCCCTTCTTGCAGCTTGACCACAGGGGCAGATTGTTTAAATACTCTCCTATCTCTATCCAGAAGGAAATGGTTGTGCGTCGCTACAATCGCAGCTGAAATCGATAGCGGAACACGATAGCGACCCGTGAAAAACATGGAGTACTCAAACCAGGTGAGCCCCCGCGCTAGCTGCGTCTTCCCAAAGGCAACGCGCCGACCCAACTGAGTACGATAGGGCCACAGGAAATATTCGACCCCCTCACTCGCCTCAGCCTTAAATTCACGTTCAGAATATGGCCAGATGGAAGGGACGGGACTCCAAGCGGAATAGTCCCGAATGTCATTTCCGGCCACAATTGGCCGACTGTAGCGCTCAGAGATTCTGTGGCGCCTTATTGTGGCAGCACCGATCTCATAAGCTTCGTGTTCACGTGGCACCGCCCCCGTGCCGATGTCTTCAATGACCTCACGCAAACGCCTAGGCGCCGCGGATTCAATCTCCTCCACCATCTCCAGGCCATTTGCGGCCAGCACCCACGGCTGCCTACTGAAATATCGAGCCCGCTCCAGGTCATCGACAGAAATCCACGCACTCACCGTTCCAGGATTATCAATCTGCCGGACAATGGCACTCCAAACCAAACCATCCTCAGCGCGCTCGGGCGCGACTGGTTCCCCTTGGACACTACGGACGGTGCGGATTGCGCTTGAGCGAAACCTCCCTGACCGACGTGTCCCAATGAGGATTACAGTAGGCGTCCCGTGCCCCGGAATATAGGCACCCGAAGTATCAATTACTTCAGTGAGTTCCACTTTGCTAGCCAGATAGCTTTCGATCAGCTTTACGCCAAACTCTCGCTTCATGAATGAGTTAGATGTGATCTGACCGACCCGACCAAAGCCCAGACCATTCCGACTCCCTTTCCTTGCAAGCTCAAAGAACCGCTGGATAAATGGGACCGAAAGAGGGTAGGGACCCGCGCACGCGTCGTATAGTTCACGATAGAGCTGATTAAGCTTCTTGTCTTTCACTGTGATGTACGGGGGATTCCCCACCACCAGGTGATATTTTCCTGGCTGCAAGAGACCGGGGTGCTCGTGTACATCCTCCGTGGCATACGCGTAGGACGCCAGTAGGTCATCCTCCCTGCCCTCGTCCCCACCCAACGTCAGTTCCAACTGCCGAGCTTTGATGAGTGAGTCTCCCACCGCCAGGTGAACCGGCCACTCATACTTCGCAGCCTCCCCCAGGGTCCGCACCGCACTCGCTGCCATAGCCGCAACCAACAACCGGAACCGCGCAATAGCCACCGCAAACGGATTGATATCCACGCCGTGCACCGAGTCCAGCGCAGCCGCGACACGCTCGTGCAGGTCCTTCCCCGGCTGCCCCTCCCCCCACAAGCGCACCAACCGCCAAAACGCGCCCAACACAAAGTGCCCCGACCCGCACGTCGGGTCGATCATCTTCAAGCCCTCGTAGCCGAACTCCCGCACCGCCGGATTCATCGTCCGGTCGAGGATGAACTCCTCCACGAACTCCGGCGTCTGCAGCAGCGCGTACGTCTTCCGCGCCGCCTCGCTCAGGTCCTGGTACAGGTCCCCCAGGAACCGCGTGTCCCAGCCCTCCGTGCCGTCCTCGTTCAGCGGGTCGGTGAAGTCGTGGACGAGGACGCCCGCCTCGTCCCTGCCCCGCCAGAACTCGACCAGGTCCCGCGCGCCGTCGTGCGACAACGGCACCTGGTACAGCGGGTTGTGCCGCTGGTCGAAGAGCAGCCGTCCCGCCTGGCCCTGGCCCAGTTCCTCGAACGCCTTCTCCAGCCAGCCCCGGTACGTCGGGTCGTCGTCCGACTCCACGTACGCGTCATAGCGCGACTCCGCCAGTTCCCGCCGGTCGCCGTCCGGGCCCGTCAGATACGGCTCCGGGATCAGCCGGTTGTCCTCGCAGAACCGGACGAAGACGCTGCCCAGCACCCACGCCACCGCGACCTGCGTGACTCGCTCGTCCAGCCACGAGGTCCATGTCGCCGCCGTACGACCGAGCTTGCGCGCCTGGTCGTACTCGGCCCTCAGGCGCGCGCCGACGTCCCCGAGCGCCTTCACCTGGCGCCCTAGGTCGGTCTCGACCGCCTTGACCTGCTTCTTCAGGTCATCCAACAGAGCCTTGCGGTCGATCACTTCGCATCTCCCTCGACAGCGGCGCTTGCCACACCCTCGCCGGAACCGCGATGGGCGTTGCCCACCCACGTGTCCGGAAGCTGAATCCACTCCCCGAGGCCCGCCTGGTACGGCACGGCCACCTGCCCGAGCCGGGGCTCGCGCGACGGGTCGCTCTGCGGGACCAGGAGCCACAGGCCCCTGCCGCCCTGCCGGGCCGCCGACGCCAGCCGGTCCAGGACGCCCATCGCGTCGTAGCGCGCGAACACCGCGGCCTCCGTCAGCACAACGGGCCCGGACCCGCCGTTGCCCAGCAGCTCCGCGATCCGGGGCTCCACCGCGCCCCACGCCGTCCGCGCGTACTCCGCGAACCGCACCGCGCCCTTCGAGCCCGGCTCGGCGGCGTCCGCCTTGAGCAGGGTCTCCCAGGTCGGCTTGGTGCCGGGGGTGACCTGGGCGTGCAGTGCCTCAAGGAACAGCTCGGTCACCGACACCGCGTCCGTGCCCAGTCGCCCGGCGCCCAGTTCACGCACCGCGTCCCGCACCAGTTGCTGCCGCACGGTCAGCACCCGGTACCCGTCGCGGCGGGCCGACGCCAGCAGTCGTTCCTCCGCGCGCACCGCGCCCGCGAGCTGAGGATCGTCCACGTACCGCGTCACCGCGCTCGTACGCGTCGACTGCCGCCACGCACCCGTCGTGAGGTAGCTGGACGCGTCGTCGATCCGCGTCGGCAGGTAACGCAGCACGCCCTCGCGTTCGTGCATGTTGAGCGAGAGTTCGAAGCCGGCGTCGCGCAACGCCTTGGTGAGCGGGCCTCCGGTCGGCAGTTCGTGGTGCGTGCCGCCCCGCCCGTCGGGAACGACCATCTCCGGGAAGCGTGCGCGGACCCGTTCGTGCACGGCGTCGCCGGTCAGGCCGGGCTGCTGCCCCTCCGGCATACCCGGGACCCAGCGGACGAGCCCGGCCTGGGTGAGGCGCAGCGCCCGGACGAGCGAGAGGTCCCGCGGGTAGATCTCCAGGCGCGGAGTGGCCGCGGCGTTCACCGAAGCCGCCGCCGCCAGTTGCACCATGCGCCGCTCGTCCCAGTCCACCGCGCCCGGCGGCACCGTCAGTGCGCCCAGCTCGGCCAGCACGGTCGCCGCCGTCGGCAGGGTGTCCAGCTTCGCGAGCCGGTCGGCCGTCCTGCCGAGTCGGGTCGCGTACTCCAGCAGGCCCGGCGCGGTCGGGGTGTCCGGGCCGTCGCTCTCCCGCACGTCGAGGGCGAGCAAGCCGGCCCCCAGGGACTCGTCCGTCGCCTTGCGGTTCGGCTGGTGCTGGAACTCGGCCTCCTGCGGCAGCAACTGTTCTGCTTCGACCACGGCGCGCACCGCCGCCAGCGCCATCGCACGTCGCTGCTCACGCCCCGCGAGATGCGTGCCGCGCCGAACCGCCAGGGCATCCGCGATCTCCACTGCCGAAGCGACCCGCCCCATGGTCACCAGCAGGTCGACGATCTCCTCGCGCAGTGCGCGGACGGCGGGCTCCGCCTTCCAACGCTTGCGCTCCTCCTTGAGGATCTGCGGGATGCGACCGTGGCTCAGGCCGAGCGCGTCCGCCACGTCCTTCTGCTTCGGCCAGACCCCGATGTCGGGCAGCGCGCCGTGCTCGTCGGGCAGTCGCAGCAGCAGCCGCACCATCTCCGCCTTGTTGCGGTTGGAGCCGTTGTTGTTGACGGCGGGCACGAAGACGGTGGCGAGCGTGTCGAGGCTGACGGCGCGCAGCGTGCGAGGGGGCAGGGCGCCCGCCGACCGGCCCTTGGCGAGTTCACCGACAAGGGCGGACTCGGCGGCGGAGAGCTGCTCCAGTTCCTCCTTCGCCTCGGCGCGGCCCTTCGGCGTGAGCGGCGAGACCGGGATCTCGCGCAGTCGCTCACCCCACTCGCGTTGCCGCTGCTGGACCTCGTTGCGGGTCTTGGCGCCCAGCCCGGGGGCGTTCACGAGCTTGCGACGGCTGTAGTCGAGCAGCTCGCCGACCGTGGTGATGCCCAGGCCGTAGAGGAAGGACTGGGCGGCGGGCGTCAGGCCGGAGACGGTCAGCGGGGTGTCCCTGGCGACCTCGGCGGCGAGGCGGTCGCGCTGCTGTTCGGCGGTCCCCGGCTCGGCGTCCGCGATCGTAGCCGCGGCGGCGCCCTGGTCGGGTGTCCCTTCCCCCGTGGTCGCGGCGGCCGGATGGCGGGAGCGGTGGCTGGACGGGACGGCCTTGGAGGCGTCGAGGAAGACCTTGCGCCAGGCGTCCCGCATCGGCTTCAGCTCGGGGAACCGCATGCCGGCGTCGCGGTGCAGGGCCTTCTGGAAGAAGGAGACGAGGCCGTCCCGTACGGCCGGGTCGAACGCCTCGGCCGCGATGGTCGGGTACGGCCACTCCTTGGCGTCGGTCATGCGGGGCAGGACGCTGCCGTCGCCCCACTTGGGCAGCTCGCCGGAGGCCATCTGGTGCAGGGTGACGGCGACGGCGTACCGCTCGGCGTGCGAGTCGTACGAGCCGCGGGTGACGACGTCGACGAAGGGGTCGAGGTAGCCGTCGGTGCCCGCGTTGGTGCTCCGCGCCGGATAGCCGGCGAGGGAGAAGTCGATGAGGACGAGCTCGCGGGTGCGGTTGGGGCGGATGCGGATGGCGATGTTGTCGGGCTTGATGTCCCGGTGCCAGACGCCCTCGCCCTCCAGGAAGTCGACGGCTCCGAAGAGGTAGTCGCCGTACGCCTCCAACTGGTCGACCTGGAGGCGGCCGTTCTCGCGGAGCTGGCGGGCGACGGTCTCCTCGCGGCGGCGCCGGCGTCCGCCGTCGGTGCTTGGCCCGTTCTCGTCGCGCTCGTCGCCGACGTACTCCAACGCCAGGACGGTACGGCCGCCGAGGTTCAGCGGCTCGGGTTCGACGAGGCGGATGATGCCGGAGTGGGGGCGCAGGCGCCCCATGGCCTCGGCCTCGCGGGCGAGGATCTCGCTGCGGCTGTCGGAGAGGGCGACCTTGAGCACGGCCAGCGGTCGGTTCCTGCGGGCTTCGGCCTGGAGGTCGCGAACGAGGAAGGCGCGGCTGGTGGAGCCGGTGCCGAGGCGGCGCCGGATCTCCCACCGGCCCGCGAGCACGTCACCGGCGACGGCCTCCAGCGGGTCCTTGTCGGTCGCCGCCCGGTCCTCTTCGTCGCCCGCCCCCTCCGTACCGGTGGCCACCGGGTCCGGGGCCGTGAGGGAGTCCTCGACGACCTCCAGCAGCTCCAGGAACTCGTCCACGCTGGACAGCCGCTGACCGGGCCGGTAGGCGGTGGCGGCCTGCACCAGGTCGTCGACGTCCTCCGACAGTCCGTCCACCAGGGAGCTGGGACGCAGTCCCTCCCCCGCCTCCAGGCGGGCCAGCAGCTCGGCCTGGCTGGCGGCCGGGGCCTTGCCGGTGACCAGCAGGTAGGTGAGGACGCCGAGTCCGTACACGTCGAGGTGGACCGGGTCGGGGGTGAGGGCGGTGAGTTCAGGCGCGAGGTAGGCGTCGGCGTCGTCGGCCAGGTGCATCGCGGACAGGGCGGTCGGCGCGAAGCGGGTCATGCCCTGGCCCTGGGAGGAGTCGCCGCTGCGCTGGGTGGCGATCTGCCAGTCGGAGATCTGGAGGTGCGGGGTGAGCCAGGCGGCTTCCTCCCCCACCGCCCGGCCCTTCCTGCCACGCGGCCGAGGGACGACGAGCACGGAGCGAGCGGCGAGCGCCCGGTGGTGGATGCGGCTGGAGTGCGCGGAACGCATGGTTTCGGCGAGCTGGCGGACCAGCGCCATCCGGCCGAGGATGTCCAGCTTCTCGCCGTACTGGACCAGGTACTCGTCCAGTTTCAGGGTGTCTGGATGGTAGTCGAAGATCAGCGCGGGGCCGGCGGCGTGCCCCGAGGGGAAGTACTGCTTGAGCTCGACCACGCCCGGGTGCTTGAAACGGCCCAGCACGGCGGCTTCGCGCCGGGCTGCGTTGTCGACGGACTGGCGCAGGGAGGCGTCGGAGCCGCGCTCGCTGAGGTAGATGCGGACCCGGGCCGCCTCGGGGAGGTCGCTGTGGCGGGCGAGGTAGTCCGCCCAGGTGGGGCCGGAGTCGAAGGACTTCCGTTCCAGTTCGTACGGGCCGACCTTGTACTGCGCGTCGCTCTTACGGATGCCGATGTTCTTGAGGGATGCCGCGATCTCGCGCGAACCGATCGCGGTGATGCGGCGCCGCTCGTCCCGTGGAGGCTGCTTGAGCATCTCGACCAGTTGGTGGACGGTGTGGACGCCGTTCTGGTCGTGGGCGGGCAACCGCACGCGAAGGCCGTTGTCCGTGAAGCAGACGGCCTCCGCGACCCAGACCCGCTTGCCCCCGGGCAGGGCGAGCAGGCCGGCCAGCTCCTTGGCCTTGCGGTTGACCAGGTGCAGCGGGTTGCCGTGGGTGCGACGGCGGCCACCGGGAGTGGTCTGCACCCAGGTGCCATTCTCTGAGGTGACCGAACCGTGCCAGTCCTTCAGCTCGACCATGCAGACGCCGCCGGGGGCCACGATCAGCAGGTCGACCTCACGGACGTGACCGGTGTTCGCGGTGAAGGTGAAGTTCGACCAGGCACGCCAGGGGTCGGAGTCCGGCAACTTCTCCCGGATCGTGTCCAGGCCACGGCGTTCGTGATCGAACTCGGACTCGGTGACCGTGATCCACCGGCCTTCCCGCATGCCTGTTCCCCGCTCCTCGTGTCCTGCAGGGGTCGACCGTTCCCCGTGGTCAGACCCTTGACGCAGATCCTAGTGGCTGGCCGCGCCATGAAAAGAGACCGTGAAGGGCGGTAGTTTGACGCATTCCCGCCTTATCGCCCAGTCTCGACGACTTGTGGTGTGCGGCTCACCAGCATTCTGGAGTCTCACCAACGACTTCAGGTGAAAATGCCCAAACTCCGCACGGCCGATGTCATCGCGATCGACGCGCCTCAGTGCGGCGGCGTTGCGTCCAGCGCCAGGGCGGAGACGCCGCGGAGTCCCAAAATCAATCCGCGCCAACTGCCTCGTGCACTAACTCGTGCACTAAAGTGTTTACCCGCTGCGCACCTTCCCGGAGGGTACGTCGGCGGTTCTCAAGGTGCCGATCCTCGGCGATGAGCGACGAGTGGTCTCCACTGCGTGCCACACGTGGTGTGACTGCGGATGCCCGGTAGGGCGATCCCTGCCATTCCCAGCTCACGCCACCACGTCCATGGCGTCATGGTCCTGCAGTTCCACGTCCCGCATGCCCCGCTGCCTGCTCGACCTCTTGCGCACCTCTGTCAACAGGTCGGGGTCGACATGCTGATAGGGACGGCTCCACGGAGCAGGGCCGGCGTCGACCGTCACGAACTCCACTCGCTGGGCCGCCGGACCGCTTCCATCAGCCGGTCGCGATCCCGGACTGCACGCGAGGAGTGATACATGGCGCCGTCGCATTCGATGCCAACGCATACGTGCGAGTGGAGCAATGCTCAAGACCTGTGGATCGGTTCCGGGAGGGTACGCGGAGGGCGTACCTTCCCGGATGATCCTGTGATGGTCACCGAGTAGGCCCGCGTTCGCAGCGCGGGTCGGGAAGGCACGTCCGTGCTCAGCGTAGTCAACGCCGATGGCTCCACGCAGTCTGGCTCCCTGATCGACGAGATCGTCCGCGAGGGTGCCCGCCGGATGCCGGCCGCAGTTCTGGAAGCGGAAGTCAATCAGTACATAGCCGAGTTGGCGGCGGATACCGACGAGGCAGGTCGCCGCTTGGTGGTCCGCAACGGCCACCACCGGCCGCGAACCGTGATCACTGCCGCCGGCCCGATCGAGGTCCGGGCCCCGCGCGTGAACGACAAGCGGGTCGACGGGACGACCGGCGAGCGCAAGCGGTTCTCCTCGAAGATCCTCGCACCGTGGTGCCGCAAGTCGCCCAAGGCCAGCGAGGTGCTGCCGCTGCTCTACCTTCGTGGACTCTCCTCTGGCGACTTCCTGCCCGCGCTGGAGCAGTTCCTCGGCTCGGCCATCGGGCTGTCGTCGGCCACCGTCACTCGGCTGACCAAGCAGTGGGGCGAGGACCACGTCGTCTTCCGAGCCCGCGACCTGTCCGACCGCGACGTCGTCTACGTATGGGCCGACGGAGTGCGCCCGAAGGTCCGGCTCGGGCAGGCGTACCCGTGCGTCCTGGTCCTGCTCGGCGTGCGGGTCGACGGCACGTCCACGGAGTCGTGGGCCGACCCGCTGCGCGACTGCCGCCGACGCGGCATGCGCGACCCGGAGCTGGTGGTCGGCGACGGCGCGATGGGGCCGTGGCGGGCCCTGGCCGAGGTGTTCCCCACCACTCGCCATCAGCGGTGCTGGGTTCACCAGGCCCGCAACGTCACGAACGCTCTGCCGAAGTCCGCGCAACCGGGCGCGACGAGGGCCATGCAGGAGATCTACCACGCCGAGGACCGCGCCCACGCCGAGAAGACGATCGGGACGTTCGCGAAGACTTATGGCGCGAAGTGGCCCAAGGCCGTCGCGAAGATCACGGACGACGCCGAGGAGCTGCTGGCGTTCTACGACTTCCCGGCCGACCACTGGATCCACCTGCGGACCACGAATCCGATCGAGTCGACGTTCTCCACCGTCAAGCTGCGAACCAAGGTCACCCGTGGTGCCGGCAGCCCGGCCGCGGCCCCGGCGATGGTGTTCAAGCTCGTCGAGTCCGCCCAGGCCCGCTGGCGGGCGATCACCGGCGCACACCTCGTCGCCCTGGTCCGCTCCGGCGCCAAGTTCGAGAACGGCGTCCTGGCCGAGCGCACCGAGGTGGCAGCATGACCGAGCCCCTCACCCCCAGCAGCCATCCCGTCGAGGTGGAACTGGCGATTGATCAGGTCACCATCGTGAACCCGGCCGAGGCCACCGCCACCGTGCGCTGCATGCTCGGGCCGGTTCGTTGCGGCGCCCGATTCGACCGCATCCGCGACTCGACAGAAGCCATCGACCTGGAACTGACGCAGATCCTCGCCTACCACCGTCCCGTCGAGGAACTCGACCCCGTCCACACCGCGCTCGTGACCCTCCGAGGCACAGGAGTCCAACTCCTGACGTCAGCTACCCCGAGCTCCCGCTGGCAGGCCATCAGGGGGACCAACCCGCGGCCATGACCAAGCCATCCACAGGTATTGACGATTACTCCGACCGCTCAGATCCACCAGAGAGGTGCGCCAGCTCTCAAGCTTCGCCTTGAGGCGGTGGAGGTCCTGACTTCCCCCCGAAGTCACCCGAGTTCATCACGCTGGTCCCTGGTGTTGTCGCTTCTGGTCCGGCGGAGCACCGACGTCAACGGCAGTCCACTCCGCCGTCAACGCAAAGCGCGGCCACAGAAGTCCTTACTGTCCTGGTGGCCGCGCAAGTCCCGCTGTTCCCCCCTGGATGCGGAATTATGCGGTCAGCCCACCAGTGCGTGAAGCGTTCGCTACGGAATGTCTTCTCGGTGGCCACTAAGCCTCGCTGCGCCATGCGGTGCCACCGCCCACCTCCCACAACCGGCCCCGGCAGGGGCAGTCACCGTCGCGCACGTCTGCGGCCAGTCTGGGGAACGCCTCTGCCCCGATTCGTGGTTACGTCCGTGGCTACTTGAAGCCGTGCTCACATCCGGGCGGTCCGGTTTCAACTGGCCTAGGGAGAGTCGGCGGGCTCTCCCCTTGCAAGAAAGGGCCTCTGACCTGAAGATCTGCTGGTCAGAGGCCCCATCGACAGACGAGCCGGGCTGTACGCCGGGTTCTGTGCCCCGGGACCTCGCGGTCGTCGGGGCGACGGCCATCCATCTAGGACCGGTGTTGCCACCGGCCTCGTGCGGTCTACCCGCGGACTCGGGCGGGCAGCCCTCGAACGTCCGCGCAGGGACGCGTAGGCGTCCCCTTTTGACCTTGCTCCGGGTGGGGTTTACCGAGCCGCCTGGGTCACCCCAGGCGCTGGTGGTCTCTTACACCACCGTTTCACCCTTACCGGGATCCGTACGGATACGGTCCCCGGCGGTCTGTTTTCTGTGGCACTGTCCCGCGGGTCACCCCGGGTGGCCGTTAGCCACCACCCTGCCCTGTGGAGCCCGGACGTTCCTCGGGAAGCCCCGAAGGACTTCACGCGGCCGTCCGCCCGGCTCGTCTGCCGTGTCGACCATGCTACCCGCCCCCGGACCGGGGCCGGAGCGCCCGGGTGGCCGCGCTTGACCTTGCCGCAACGTCATGGTTTCCACTGGAGGCATGAGGATCGGAGAGGTCGCAGCGCTCGTCGGGGTCACCCCGCGCACCGTACGTCACTACCACCACCTGGGGCTGCTCCCGGAGCCGGAGCGGCTGCCGAACGGCTACCGCAGCTACGGACTCCAGCACGCCGCGACCCTCGCCAGGATCCGGCGCCTCACCGAGCTGGGGCTCGGGCTCGCGGAGGTGCGGGACGTGCTCGCGGACGACGCCGGGCACGAGCTGGTGGAGGTGTTGGAGGAGCTGGACGCGGACCTGGCGCGCCAGCAGGCGGCGCTCGTGCGCCAGCGCGGCAAGCTGGCCGAGCTGATCGCCCGGGCCCACGCCGGCACGCTGCCCGTCGAGGGGCCCGTGTCGCCGGAGCTGGCGGGGTTGTGGGGGGCCTTCGCGCCCACCGAATCCGCCATGGCGGCCAAGGACCGCGAACACATGGCGCTGCTGGACGCGGTCATGGACCCCGCGGACCGGGGGCCGCTGTTCGACGCGCTGCGCCCGCTCGCCGAGGGCGGGACGAACTCCCGGGTGCACGCCCTGTACGAGCAGTTGGACGAGCTCGCGGACGCCTCGGCGGACGACCCCCGGGTGGCGCCCCTCGCCGCGGAGCTGGCCGACTGCATGCCCGATGAGCTGGTTCAGATGATGGGCGACCAGCCGCTGGAGGAGGGCGGACTCGCGGATGCGCTGTTCGCCGACTTCTCCCCCGCCCAGGCCGAGGTCGTACGGCTGATGGTGGCGGCGCTCGTCGCGCGGAGGACGCCGTGACGGGCGGCGGGCGGCAGACGCGCACCCTGCCGCGGGTGGTGCGGCGGCTGGCGCTGCACGAGGTCCGTTCGGTGTACAGCATCTGGCTGTGGGTGCGTCGGCGCCGGCACGGGGTCGGCGCCGACGACCACGCCGCCGGGTACAACTCCGCGCAGGCCGCGATGATGTGGTCCTGGGTCGGCCTCTCGATCGTCGAGACGGTGGCGCTCGCGCTGCTGATCCCGTGGCCGCTGGTGCACGCGATCACGCTGTACCTGGGCCTGTACGGGCTGGTCGTCATGGTCGGCATCCTGGCCGCGTGCGTGGCCCGGCCGCACGTGGTGGGCGCGGACGGCTCGCTGCGGCTGCGCTACGGCGCTCTGTTCGACCTGCGCATCCCGGCCGAGGACATCGTGCGCGTACGGATGGACCGGCGGTACCCGGACGGGCAGGCGATCGCGCCCCGCGCGGACGGCTCGCTGGACCTGATCGTGGGCAGCCAGACGACGCTCGCGGTGGAGCTGGTGGCGCCGGTGACGTACGTACGACCGCTGGGGAGGACCGGCAGCGCGCACACGATCCGCTTCCACGCCGACGATCCGAAGGCGCTGCTGGCGGCGCTGAAGCGGTCGGAGCGCGCGGCGGGGTGAGGTGACGGGGTGAGGTGGGGGCCGGGTGGTTCAGGCGACGGCGAAGAGGACCCTCGCCGTTCCGGGGCGGGCCGCCGGGTCCGCCCTGGTGAGCCGTACCCGCAGGGGTTCACCCAGCGGTAGCGCCCTGCCTGCCCCTGCCACTGCCTCTGCGTCTGCCCCTGCCTCTGCGCCGTCCGCCGTGACCCGGGCGACCACCGCCGGGTCGCGCAGTTGGACCGTGCCGATCGCCGGGTCGTCGTCCCGTACGTCGACCACGTGCCCGTCGAAGACCTCGCCGACCCGCCCGTTCAGCACGGCCGCCTCGACGAGGTCGACGCACTCCCGCTCCACCGCCGCCGCGCGCCGGGCACCGCCGGCCATCTCGGCCGGCAGGTCGTCCAGCGCGGTGAGCACCCACTCGGGCACCCCGCTCCCGGCGCAGGCGGCGACGCACAGCTCGCCCGCGTAGCGGTCGACGAGCCGGCGCAGGGGCGCGGTGCAGTGGGTGTAGGTGTGGGCGACGGCCGCGTGGACGGCCGGGTCGGGCAGTCGGCCGCCGGTGAAGACGTGATAGCCGGCGCCGCGCAGGAGGGTGGTGCACTCCTGGAGGAACGCGGCGTCGCGGGGGTCGTGCGGATCGAGGGAGCGGACGAGGTCGGCGTACGAGACGTGGTGCGGCCAATCGATGCGCAGGGCCCGCGCGGTCAGGCGCAGCCGGGCGACCGCTCCGACGGGGGCCGTCGGCAGCGTGCGCAGGACGCCGGTGCCGCTCTGCGTCATGACGTCGGCCGCGGCCATGTTGGCGAGCAGCGAGATCTGCGCGTTCCACCCCTCGACGGGCAGCGGGGCCCGGTACGCGAGCGCGTAGCCGCCGTCGTTCGTGGCGGTGATCTCCTGTTCGGGGACGCTGAGGGAGATGCCGCCGCGTTCGCGCTCCAGGGCCTCCCTCAGCAGTCCGACGTCCTGGAGCAGGGCGAGGGGTTCCTCGGCGGTGCCGTCGTCGATGCGGCGCTGGGCGGTGGCGTGGTCGAGCGCGGCGCGGCTGCGCACCAGGGCGCGACGGACGTCGACGGCCGAGGTACGGCCTTCGGCGTCGAGGTCGATCCGCCACAGCAGCGCGGGCACGGTGCGGTCGGGCAGGAGGCTGGCGGCGCCTTCGGAGAGGGCGGGCGGGTGCAGGGGGACGGTGCCGTCGGGGAAGTACAGCGTCTGGACGCGGCGGTGGGCTTCGGAGTCGACGGTGCCGCCGGGCGGGACGAAGGCGGCGACGTCGGCGATGGCGTAGTGGACGCGGTAGCCGCCGCCCTCCCTGCGGGCCAGGTGCATGGCCTGGTCGAGGTCGCGCGATCCGAGCGGGTCGACGGTGAAGAGGGGGAGGTGGGTGGCGTCGGCGTCGGGCAGCCGGGGCGCTGCGGCGGTGCGGTCGGCTTCGGCGAGTACGGCGGTCGGGAAGCCGGTCGGGACGCCGAGTTCCGCCCTGAGGTCGCGCAGCGCGCCGCGCAGCGCCTCCTCGGCTGCGCCGGTGGTGTGCATCACGCGGCGGGGCATGGATCGAGCGTATGGCGGTGCGGGCGGGGGCGCGCGGCGGGAGCGGGAGGAAGGGGGCGGGGCGCGGAAGCGGGCCGGGGAGTGGGCCGGGGCGCGGGGCAGGGAGTGGGCCAGGAAGTGGGCTAGGAAGTGGGCTAGGACCGGGATGGCGACAGTACGCCAGCGGGGTTTGGACGGGGTGCAGTGCGGCTGCCTGCGGGTTCGTCGGGGAGGGCAGGGACGCAACCACGCGTTCACTCTTGCGAGTGACTGTGGGTCATGGAATGCATACCTAACGTTGATGGCACGGAGGGGGTCGATCCTGCGAGCCCCCGTGGTCCTGGAGTTCACCGGAGGTATCGTCATGCGCCGTCTCGCCAGCACGCTGGGAGTCCTCGCCGCCGCTGCGACGCTCGCGGTCGCCGTCCCCCAGTCCGCGTTCGCCGCCAATGGCGACCTGATCCTCAACGGGGTGGTGCACCACGACCCGACCGGCTGTTTCGACAGCACGCGCAGACCGCTGTTCGTCGACAACAGAACGGACGAGTACGTCTTCGTGTTCACCGGCGCGGACTGCACGGGGCGGGTGATCGAGGTGATTCCACCGGGCGAGCGCGCGGTATCGGAGCTCGGTTCGAGCGTGTACGTCCGCTGACGTCGCGGCGTCTGACGTCGCGGCGTCGCGGACGCCCCGCACTCCTCTGACCGCCCTCGCCTACGCGACCTCTTTCTCCCGACCCACCTGAGCCCATCTCCGCCGGCTTCCAGCCGCAGCCGGACTGGTCGGCGGCCCGTGCCGTCGACCGCCTCGGGGCCGGGCCGCCCGTACTCCTCCCCGGGCGGCCCGGTCACCCCGGGGGCGTACGCTGACGCGGGGCCCGCTCCCGGCCCCTTCCTTCCCGTCAGTGTCCGTGAGGAGATCGTTCGTGCTCGTGCTGTTGCCGCCGTCGGAGGGTAAGGCCGCTTCCGGGCGGGGCGCCCCGCTGAAGCCCGAGTCGCTGTCGCTTCCCGGGCTCGCCGAGGCGCGCGCCGCGGTGCTGGACGAGTTGGTGGAGCTGTGCGCCGCGGACGAGGCGAAGGCGGCGCAGGTGCTGGGGCTGAGCGAGGGCCTGCGCGGCGAGGTCGCGAAGAACGCGGCACTGCGCACGGCCGGCGCCCGCCCCGCCGGGGAGGTCTACACCGGCGTGCTGTACGACGCGCTGGGCCTGGCCACGCTGGACCCCGCGGCCCGACGTCGGGCGCGCGCCTCGCTGTTGGTGTTCTCCGGGCTGTGGGGCGCGGTGCGGGTGGGCGACCGCATCCCGTCGTACCGCTGCTCGATGGGGGTGAAGCTGCCGGGGCTCGGCGCGCTCGGTGCGCACTGGCGGAAGCCGATGGAGGCAGCCCTGCCGGAGGCCGCGGGCGGCGGGCTGGTGCTGGATCTGCGGTCGTCCGCGTACGCGGCGGCATGGAAGCCGAAGGGCGAGGTCGCGGGGCGGACGGCGACGGTCCGGGTGCTGCACTCCCAGCTGGTGGACGGCGTCGAGAAGCGTTCCGTCGTCAGCCACTTCAACAAGGCGACGAAGGGCCGGATCGTACGGGACCTGCTGGTCGCGGGCGCGCGCCCGAAGGGCCCGGGCCAGTTGGTCGAGGTGCTGCGGGACCTGGGGCACACGGTCGAGGCGGAGTCACCGGCGCGCGCCGGTCGCCCCTGGGCGCTCGACGTGGTGGTCACCGAGATCCACTGACCGGGATCCGCTGCGCCGCTCCCGGCCCTGCACGCCACGCGGCGCCACCCATCTTCCGCGCATTGCATCATGCGCAACGTTCGTTGCGCATGATGTGCACCGCCGGCAGGATGAGGCCATGACCTCCGTTTTGGACCTCGCCCCCGTGATCCCCGTCGTCGTCATCGAGGACGCCGCTGACGCCGTGCCGCTCGCACGCGCCCTCGTCGCGGGCGGGCTGCCCGCGATCGAGGTCACGCTGCGGACGCCGGCCGCCCTGGACGCCATCCGCGCCATCGCGGCCGAGGTGCCGGAGGCCACGGTCGGCGCGGGAACGGTGATCTCCACGGCGAACGTGGACGCGGCGGTCTCCGCCGGGTCGCGCTTCTTGGTGAGCCCGGGCTGGTCGGAACGGCTGCTGGAGTCGATGCAGGGTTCGGGACGGCCGTTCCTGCCGGGGGTCTCCACGGTGTCCGAGGTGGTGACCCTGCTGGAGCGCGGGGTCAGCGAGATGAAGTTCTTCCCGGCCGAGGCCGCCGGGGGCACTGCCTACCTGAAGTCCATCGCCGGCCCGCTCCCCCAGGCCCGCTTCTGCCCCACGGGCGGCATCTCCCGGATGTCCGCGCCCGCCTATCTCGCCCTCCCCAACGTCGGCTGCGTCGGCGGCACCTGGATGCTGCCGCCGGACGCCATCGCGACCAAGGACTGGTCCCGCATCGAGTCCCTGGCAACGGAAGCGTCCCAACTGAGCGCACCCCAGGGATAGTTCGTATGCGGGTGCTCTGTGACTGTTCGCGCAGTTCCGCCCCCCATGCCCGCAGCCGTCGCTCTCCTTGATCTCGGAGAGGACGGTCTTCAACCGCTCCTCGAACTC